>CANJXY010000021.1 GCA_947478925.1 Hyphomonadaceae bacterium
AGATGGGAACCATGACCGTGGAGGTCAGCAAGTAGCTGGTGGTGACCCAGGCGTAGAGCTCCAGCCCGTTGAGCTGCTGGATGATGGTCGGCATGGCGGTGGACACGATGGTCTGGTCTAAGGCGCTCAGCAGGAAAACGATCATCAATGCCCAGAAAGTGAGCCTCTTCTCGTCCGCCGTAGGCTCGCGCCGGTGGGGAAGGTCATGGGTCGCGCTCGCGTCCATGGATCAGCTCCGTCGACCTTAAGAAACTTGCCAGTTTCCGCCGCCAATACACGACGTCATTACGAGTCGCCAAGGGGCGTAATGTCGCTTACGCGGAAAATCCCGGCCCCCGCAAGCATTTGAAACGCACCGTGTCCCGGCTAGGGTAGTTACATGACTTGTAAGGACACTCCATGCTCGCGCTGATCGCACGGGTGAAAAACCTGCTGCTCCAGCCCGCGACCGAGTGGGACGCGATCGACCGGGAGGAGGTCGAACCCCGGCGGCTGGCCCTGCGGTATGTCGCGCCCCTTGCCGTGATTCCGACCGTTGCGATCATCGTCGCCCTTGCAGTGGTCGGCGTTCAGGCAGGCGGGGAATGGGTGCGTGCGCCCATCCTAGGCGTTGTGCTGTCAGCCATTATCTTCTTCGTCATGACGATAGCGGCTGTGTTTGCCTTCGCTGCCATCATCAACTGGCTGGCGCCCCGGTTCGGCGCCGAGAAGAATTACAGGCAGGCCTTCAAGCTGTCCGCCTATTCGGTGACGGCAGCCTTGGTCGCGGGCGTGTTGGCTGCGGCTCCGGCGCTGCAGGTGTTTGCGCTAATGGCTGGAGCGTACAGTCTTTACCTCCTGTTCCTCGGTGCGCCGAAAGTAATGCATCCGCCGCCGAAATCCGCGCTGAACTTCTCCATCGCGACGACGTTTGCAGCAATTGCCGTTGCGCTGGTGGTCGGCGTCGCGGCGATGCTGGCCGTTGCCCCGAACGCAAACCTGTTTCCGAACCTGTCTTTCGTCGAGCAACCGCAGCCGGCCCTGATCGAGACGACCCTACCCGCTGAACCGTCGTCGCGGCATGACGGCGTGCGACCGGCGCGCCCGACCGGTAGTGACCTGCGCGCCGTGGCGCCGGATACGCTGGCTGGCATGGCGCGCGTCGCAGTCGGCGTCGAGCGCAGCGGTCAACCGGGCCAGCGAACTGTAAGGCTGGAAGCGGAGTATCGCGATGGTGCGCGTAGCCTGACGATGCAGATCACCTATTCGCCTTCCATTGCCCAGGTGATCGGTTTTGGCGGCGTCAGCACGTCGGAGTTTGATCGCGAAACGTCTGATGGATATTCCCGCCGCCGGCGCCAAGGGGACGCCATTGTTGTCGAGGACTGGAACTCATCCTCGCAGGCGGGAAGCTATGGCAGACTGGCGCAGGACAGATTCTACGTAAAGGCGAGCGGCCGTGGCGTGAGCGCGGATGAATTGCGCGTCGCCGTGGACGCCTTCGACGCGGAGACTCTGGCGCTGTTCGCCGCCGAGAGTTAAGCCAGCACATGACCGCAACAATCGTACGCCCCGCCGAACTCAGCGACCTCGACAGGCTCGAGGCGATGATTACGCGCGTCGATCCGGGCATGCTGACCATGCCATCCTCGCGCGAGGCCATGGCGGCGCGGATCGAACGGTCGCTCAAGGCGTTCAGTCGTCCATCGGCGGCCCCACAAAACGAATGCTATTTCCTCGTGATGGAGGAAGAGGGCGAGTTGCTGGGCACGGCGAGCATCTTCACGAATCTTGGCGTTGAGCGGCCCTTCTATTCCTACCGGATTTCGCGCGATGCGAAGGTGTCGCCGGAACAGGATGTGAAGGTCGAGCTCGACCTTCTGTTCCTCGTGAATGACTATCATGGCGATTCAGAGCTCGGCACGCTCTTCATTGAACGCAAGGCGCGCGGCGGCGGGCGCGGCCGCCTGTTGTCGTTCGCGCGGCTGATGCTGATCGCGGCTGACCCTATCCGGTTCGGCACCAAAGCGATGGCGGAGATCCGGGGCTTTACTGACAGCGAGGGACGCTCGCCGTTCTGGGATGCTGTGGGCGCAAAGTTCTTCAAGATGGAGTATCGCGCGGCGGACACGCTGAGCGCACGTGATCATCGCTTCATAGCCGACCTGATGCCGCGCTATCCGATCTATACCTCACTGCTGCCGGACGAAGCGCGCAGCGTCATCGCGCGGCCGCATCCGGATGCAGAGCCGGCGCTCGCCATGCTGAAGGCGCAGGGTTTCCGCTACAATGACGTTGTCGACATTTTTGATGCCGGGCCGACGGTGGAGGCCTTCATCGATCACGTCGACACCGTGCGCGAGGCGCGGCGCATGACGGGCGCCGCATTCGCGGCCGGACCAAGGCCGGAAGCGGGACTGATCGCCAAGCCAGATCTGGCGCAGTTCGCGGTGACGCAGTTCGCGGGGAGCGATGATCCGGCGCAGGTGCTGGCGCGCATTGGTGCGGGCATGACTGATTCAGTGATGGTCTACCGACTTAAAGGCTCTCGCCCATGACACTCAAGGCATTTACGGGCGAGTGCTTCATCAATGGCCGCTGGCTCAAGGGAAGCGGGCCGGAGTTTGCGTCCATCGCTTCGGCGGACGGGCAGGAAATATGGCGTGGACACGAAGCGAACGGGGCAGATGTCGAGGCGGCCGTTGCGGCTGCGCGCGCGGCTTTGCCACTATGGCGGCGCAGGTCGATGGATGAGCGTGTTGCGCTGGTGCGTGCATTCGCGAAACTTGTCGATGCACGCAAGGCGGACATGGCGAGCGTGATCTCGCGTTCAACTGGCAAACCGTTGTGGGATGCGACGACGGAAGCCGCCGCCATGGTCGGCAAGGCCGAGCTTTCGGTGAAGGCGTATGCAGAGCGCACGCCTTCGAAGGAATCAGTGGTCGGCGCATTCATCGCCCGCATCACTCATCATCCCCATGGCGTGATGGCGGTGCTGGGACCGTTCAATTTTCCCGGGCATTTACCTAACGGGCACATCATGCCTGCCCTGATCGCTGGCAACACGGTGGTCTTCAAACCATCCGAGCAGACGCCGGAAGTGGCGGAGCTCACGGTGCGGCTGTGGGAAGAGGCGGGGCTTCCCGCCGGCGTTCTTAATCTTGTGCAGGGCGCACGCGCACCGGCCGAATGGCTGGTGGCGCATGAGGGCGTCGATGGCGTGCTGTTTACCGGTGGCGTGCCAGCAGGACGCGCGATCCATCGCGCTCTGGGCGGACGACCGGAGAAGATTGTCGCGCTGGAGTTGGGCGGAAACAATCCGCTGGTCGTGTGGGATGCGGCGGACGAGGAGTCGGCAGCAAGGCTCATCGTCAAGTCGGCTTACATCACGTCGGGCCAGCGCTGCACGTGCTCGCGGCGCCTGATTGTGAAGGCAGGGCCGGAAGGCGACAAGGTGATCGAGGCGCTAGTGCGCCTGATCGATCGTATCACGGTGGACCGGCCGGACGCGCAGCCGCAGCCTTTCATCGGCCCGCTGATTTCGGCGCACGCGGCAGACGCTGTTCTCGCGGCGCAGGCACAGTGGTTGGCTTCGGGTGGCGTCGCGATACGCGAGGCGATGCGGCTGGATATCGGACCTGCCTATGTGTCGCCGGGATTGATCGATGTGACGGCGATGGCGTCGCGCAAGGACGAGGAAGTGTTCGGCCCGTTGCTGCAGGTTATTCGTGTGACGGACTTCGATGCGGCCCTGGAAGAGGCCAACAACACGAAGTTCGGTCTTGCGGCGGGATTGATCTCAGACAGCGCGGAGTTGTTCGCGACATTCGAGGCGGAGGTGCGCGCGGGTGTGCTGAACTGGAATCGGCAGACGACGGGCGCCTCGGGGTCGGCCCCGTTTGGTGGTGTGGGTCAGTCGGGCAATCATCGTCCGGCCGGTTACTACGCGGCGGACTATGCAGCATGGCCGATGGCAAGCCTGATGGCGCCGGGCGCGGTGAGGGATGACGAGGCCATTGTGGGTTTGAAGCCATGAGCGGCGCCGGCGCATCGTTTGAAGTGAATTTCGACGGGCTGGTCGGCCCGACGCACAACTATGCCGGGTTGGCTCACGGCAATCTCGCTGCGGCAGCCAACGAAGGGTTGCCCGCCAATCCGCGCGAGGGCGCATTGCAGGGCCTCGCCAAGATGCGGTGGATGCTGCGCCAGGGATTGGTGCAGGGCGTGCTGCCGCCGCAAGAGCGGCCCCACATTCCGAGCCTGCGGCGGATGGGATTCAGCGGCAGCGACGAGCATGTGGTGGCGACGGCGGCGCGCGCGAATCTGCTGCTGTTGGCCAACGTGTCGTCGGCGGCAGCGATGTGGACCGCCAATGCTGCCACGGTATCGCCTTCGGTCGACACCGGCGACGGGCGCGTGCATTTCACGCCGGCCAACATGACGTCGCATTTTCATCGCGCCATCGAGGCGGACACGACAAAGCGCGTGTTGAAGGCGATTTTCGCGGATGAAACGCGGTTCGCCGTTCATGAGCCTGTGCCATTCGCGTCGTTTGGTGATGAGGGCGCAGCGAACCATTGCCGGCTGTCGTCAGGCCACGGCGAGCGCGGCGTCGAGGTCTTCGTCTATGGACAGTCGTCGTTCGCGAAGGATGGCGGCGGAAGATTCCGCGCAAGACAGTCAATGGAGGCGTGCCACATCGTAGCGACGCAGCATGAGCTGTGGACGGGCGGCGGCGCCCTCCTGACACAGCAGTCGCGTGCGGCGATCGATGCGGGCGCGTTTCACAACGATGTGGTCGCCGTATCGAATGGGCCCGTGCTGATGTTCCACGGCGAGGCGTTTGCGGAGAAGGACGCGCTGTTTGAAGGTTTGAAGCGCGCGGGCGAGGCGCGCGGGTTTGCTCCGGTATTGCTCGAGGCTTCGGCGGATGAGCTGACGCTGGACGAGGCGGTTAAATCGTACCTGTTCAACTCTCAGATCGTGACGCTGCCTTCGGGGGCGATGGTGCTGGTTCTCCCGCATGAGGTCGAAGAGACCCCGCGGGCCAAGGCGTTCGTTGATCGCGTGCTCGCGAGCAACGGGCCGATACGTGAGGCGCATTATCTCGACTTGCGCCAGTCGATGCGCAATGGCGGTGGCCCCGCTTGCCTTCGTCTGCGCGTGGTGCTGTCGCAGGCGGAGATCGCGTCGCTGGGCGCGGGTGTTATCCTGGATGAGGCGAAGATCGACGCGCTCGAGGCCGTAGTGCGACGCAACTATCGCGATCGGTTGGAGCTGAGCGATCTGGCGGACCCGGCGATGATGCGTGAGTCACGGACGGCGCTGGATGAGATCGGGCAGGTGCTGGGACTTGGAGCGGTGCATGACTTCCAGCGCGCTTAAGTATGCTCCCGTGGTGGAGACGACGCGGCTCAAGCTGCGCGGCCATCGTGCGGAGGATCTCGCGGCGTGCCTGCCGCTGTGGAACGACCCGATCGTGACTCGCTTCATCGGCGGTCGTCCCTACACGCAGGAAGAAGTCTGGCAGCGCGTGCAACGCTATGCCGGATCGTGGGTGCTGCTTGGGCATGGCTTCTGGGTGATCGAGGAGAAGGCTGGCGGTCGGCTGGTCGGGGAGATAGGAATCATGGACGCCCGGCGCGAGATGGATCCGCCTTTCGGTGATGACCGCGAACTTGGTTGGGCGCTGCTGCCGGAGGTGCATGGGAAGGGCTATGCGAGCGAGGCGCTCGCGGCGGTGCTGGACTGGGAACGTGGCGCATTCAACGCGCCATGCCTCGTCGCGCTGATCGATCCGGATAACGCGTCGTCGATCAAGCTGGCGGAGAAATACGGTTTCAGGGAGCGGGTGCGCTCGGTCTACAAGAGCGTGCCAACCATCCAGTTCGAGCGGCGGAGACCGGCATGACCGGCGTGATCCTCGCGCTTGATCAGGGCACCACCTCAAGCCGTACCATGGCGATTGGTCTGGACGGTCATGTGATCGCGTCGGCGCAGGAGGAGTTCCCACAGATATTCCCGCAGTCGGGATGGGTGGAGCACGATCCCGAAGCGATCTGGCGGACGCAGCGACGCACGGCGGAGCAGACGCTGGAGCGGCTCGGGGGGCGCAAGATTATAGCCATCGGCGTCACCAACCAGCGCGAGACCGTGGTGGTGTGGGATCGCAAGACGGGTGATGCGATTCACAATGCGATCGTCTGGCAGGACAGGCGCACGGCGCAACGAACGCAAGCTCTCGCGGCGGCCGGGCATGAAGAGCTGGTCAACGAACGAACGGGCCTGGTGCTCGATCCGTATTTCTCGGCATCGAAGATTGCGTGGATCCTTGATGCCGTTCCGGGCGCGCGTGAGCGGGCCAAACGGGGCGAGCTTGCCGCTGGGACAATCGATTGCTTTCTCATCTGGCGGTTAACGGGCGGACAAGTGCACGCAACCGACGCAACCAATGCGTCGCGCACGTCGCTATATGATATTCGCACCGGGAAGTGGGACGCGGAGCTGTGCGGGCTGTTCAATGTGCCAATGAGCTTGTTGCCGGAGGTAAAGGACAGCGCGGCGGATTTCGGTGTCAGCGATATCTTCGGGCCTAGCCTGCCCATCCGGGGTGTCGCCGGTGATCAGCAGGCGGCGCTGGTGGGGCAGGCGTGTTTTGCCGCAGGCGAGGTCAAGTCGACTTACGGTACTGGCGGGTTCCTGGTGCTGAACACCGGGTCTGAGTTGAAGCGATCAAAGTCCCGACTGCTGGGTACCATTGCCTACCGCGTCGCAGGCAAGACGACATATGCGCTGGAAGGCTCGATCCTCTCGGCGGGCTCGACAATCCAGTGGCTGCGCGATGAACTGAAGATCATTCGCGATGGTGTCCATGCCGGGGAACTTGCGGCGAGCATTGCAGATACGGCGGGCGTTCATCTGGTGCCTGCGTTTACTGGACTCGGCGCGCCACACTGGGATTCGGATGCGCGCGGGGCGATCCTCGGCTTGCAACGCGGATCGACGATTGCCCACATCGCGCGTGCGGCGCTGGAGAGCGCCGCGTTCCAGACTGTCGAGTTGCTGGAAGCGATGGCGAAGGATGGCGTGGCGCCGCAACGCCTGCGTGTCGATGGCGGCATGTCGCGCAATGACTGGCTGCTGCAATTCATGGCGGATGTGCTGGCTATCGATGTGGTGCGCCCCAAGAATGTCGAAACGACCGTGCTGGGCGCGGCGATCCTCGCGGCAGTGGGGACGGGAGAGTTCGGTTCGCTGGAAGAGGCGGCATCGCTCTGGAAGCTGGATCGCGGATTTACGCCGATTATGGCTGCCGAAGAGCGGGCCTCACGAATTGCGGCCTGGAAGGATGCGGTGTGGCGGGTGAAGACGACGGGTTGATCGTCTCTCTACAGCGGGCGCCAGCGGAACAACGGAAACGTCGCGAAGACGATCTGGCCGGCGAGGCCAAGCTGGGCTTCCAGATGGGCGTAGCTGGCGAGAAAATCAGGCAGGTTGCGTCCAAGCACGAACGCAGACAGGCCAAACTCGGCAGCCAGCATTGCAATCAGGGCGGTTGCGCAAGTCAGCAGGCGTAGGCCGAGATCTGGCAGGACGCGCATCCATCTCATAATGGAATGGCAAACGCGCCATGCGAAAAACAGGATAACCGGCAGTTCAATCAGGAGACCAATCAGGGGTGTAATGCCGATGCGCTGGGATGTAATGATCGTGCGGATTGCGCCGGTGACGAAGGCGAAGCCAAAAACCATGGCGGCGTAGGCGGCGCCGGCGCCGATGGCCCGAGTGAGGTTTGTGTAAGGCATGGCAAGGGATTTAGCGCGAATTCCGTGTTTTGCGAACAGGTTGACTGGCGTCGCTGTGAGTACGACTTATCCCGCATGACCTTTCGTATCGCGTCGATTGCATTGGTGACCCTCAGCGCGCTTGGACTGGCGAGCTGTGGCAAGCCGACGCCGATTTGCGATAATCAGGTCATTCGCCAGGCAACCTCGCCGGATGGCGCCATGAAGGCTGTGCTATTCCGCCGGTCGTGTGGCGGACCGACCGGCTTTTCGTCACAGGTTTCGGTCTTTGCCGCCAGCGAAGCTGTAATCGGCAAGGGCAACGCCCTCATTGCGGATACGGACGGCGGCCACGCGGTGGCGGCTGAATGGGGCGGACCGGATGTCACGCTGGAGTGGACGGCACCGCGCGCGCTAACCGTTACTTTTGCCTACCTGTCGCGCGTTATTGTCCATGAATCGCCGGTGCGTGGCGTGGATGTCACCTATCAATCTGCGAGGGAATAGTGACCACACGTGTCGAGATGGTCGAAGTCGCCGCGCGCGATGGCCTGCAGAACGAGCCCGGATTCTTCCCGACTGCGGACAAGCTGGAATTGATAGCGCGTGCTCTCGCGGCGGGCTCGAAGCGCATCGAGGTCGCGAGCTTTGTTCACCCGGGTCGCGTGCCGCAGATGGCCGATGCGGAGGCCGTGTGCGCAGGTTTGCCGGCGCGGGCGGCGGAGGAGGTGACGTATATTGGCCTCGTGCTCAACAAGCGCGGTGCGCTGCGCGCGCTGGAGACGCAGGTGCATGAGTTGGGCGCGGTGATCTCCGCGAGCGACGGGTTCGGCATGGCCAATCAGGGGCGAACGTCGGATGAAACGGCGGACGACGCCATCGAGATCATACGACTTGCAAAAGAGCACGGCCGATCCGTGCAAGCGACGATTTCGGTCGCGTTCGGATGTCCGTTCGATGGCGAGATTGCACCATCGCGTGTGGCGGAGATTGTGCGCAAGGTTGCTGCGGCGGGGCCGCGGGAAATAGCGATTGCGGACACAATCGGGGTCGGCGTGCCAAATCAGGTGAAGGCAGTGATGGCGGCCGTGAAAGCGGCGGCGCCGGGCATGCCGATTCGCCTGCATTTTCACGACACGCGGAATACAGCGGTCGCCAATGCGTGGGCGGGCGTTGAAGCGGGCGCGACGACGATTGATGCGTCGATAGCCGGAATTGGCGGATGCCCGTTTGCGCCGAATGCGACGGGCAATGTGGCGACAGAAGATGTTCATTACATGCTGCAACGCTCGGGCGTTGAGACAGGGTTGAAGCTCGACGGATTGATCGAAACAGCGAAGTGGCTGTCGGTGAAGATGGGCCGGACATTGCCCGGGCTTGTCAGCCGAGCGGGCGGCTTTCCGAGATGAGTGGAGCGCTTGAGGGCATCCGCGTGATCGAGATGGGATCGCTAATCGCGGGGCCGTTCTGTGGCCAGCTGTTGGGCGACATGGGCGCGGACGTCATCAAGATCGAGCAGCCCGGCGAGGGCGACCCGATGCGCCAGTGGGGACAGGGTGCGAAGCCCGCGTGGTGGCGCGTTATCGCACGCAACAAAAGGTCGGTCGCACTGAACCTCCGCTTGCCGCGCGGGCAGGAGATTGCGCGCGATCTGATCGGTCAGGCCGACATTCTTGTCGAGAATTTTCGGCCGGGCACGTTGGAAAAGTGGGGCATGGCGCCCGAAGCGCTGCACGTGCTCAATCCGCATCTCATCATTGTGCGCGTGTCCGGTTACGGGCAGACGGGGCCGTATGCGGATCGCGCAGGGTTCGGGCTCGTTGGCGAGGCAATGGGGGGATGGCGCTATCTGGTGGGCGAACCGGATCGGCCGCCGGCGCGGATGGGCCTTTCAATCGGTGACACGCTCGCTGCAACTTTCGGATGCATGGGGGCGCTCGCAGCGCTGCATGCGCGCGAGAAGACCGGGCGCGGGCAGGTGGTGGACAGCGCGCTTTATGAGGCCGTGCTGCAGGTGACAGAGTCACTGTTGCCAGATTTTGGTACGAGCGGCCACATGCGCACGCGCTCGGGATCAATCCTGCCCGGAATCGCGCCGTCGAACGCGTATCCGTGCAGCGATGGTGATATCGTCATCGGTGGCAATCAGGACAAGGTTTTTGCGCGCCTGGCGGAAACGATCGGTCATCCCGCGTGGGCGGAGGATGAGCGGTTCAAGACGCACCATGCGCGCGGTAGCCGGCAGTCCGAGCTGGACGGGATGATCGCGGACTGGACGCGCCAGCATACGGTGGCGGAGGTCGACGCGATAATGGCGCAAGCTGGCGTGCCGGCGGGGCCAATCTATCGACCTGACGGGATGGTGAAAGATCCGCAATTCTTGGCGCGCGATGCGATCCACTGGGAGGAACATGAAGGCCTCGGACGTGTGCCGATGCCGAGTGTTTTTCCGAAACTTTCCGAGACGCCGGGTGCGGTCCGACGCGCCGCCCCCGATGCGGTGGGACAGCACACCGAAGAGGTGCTCGAAGAAGTGCTGGGGCTGGACGCCACGGAATGTGCGGGGCTTCGACGCGCTGGTATCATCTGATTTCGCTGTTTTGGCGCTGAAAGCAGGGTTTTGCCCCGCGCAAATGCCAGTCTATGTTGTCCCAACAGATTTCGGAGAGAGACCCCATGTGTGACAACCACAACGTCGCTGCGCCGCAGGTTGTATCGCTTGAAGGCATGGATCGGCGGCAACTCGTGCGGACGCTCTGGGCCGGCACGATGGTACTGGGTGTGGTGAGCACGACGGCGGGCTGCGCCAGCGTCAGCAAGTATCTGGAACCCAGCGACGCCGATCTCGCTCCCATGGCCGCGCAGGCTTGGACCGAGACGAAATCCAAGACGCCGATTTCGAAGGATGCAAAGGCCAATGCGCGCCTGTTGCGCATCGGCCAGAAGATCGCCGCTGTTGCGCCAGTGCAGAACGCACAGTGGGAGTTTGTCGTGTTCGATACGAAGGACCTGAACGCGTTTGTCCTGCCGGGCGGCAAGGTCGGTTTCTACAAGGGGCTTCTGGATTTCGTCGATAACGATGATCAGGTCGCCGCTGTGCTGGGCCACGAGGTCGGCCACGTTGTTGCGCGTCACGCGGCCAAGCGCGCGGGTCGCGAAAGCGCGACTCAACTGGGCGTACAGCTTGGCGGCGCCGCTTTGGGCGGCGTAGTTGGAAGCACGGACAATGCGATGGTGATCCTTGGCGCCGGCGCTGCGGTTGGCGTGACGCTGCCCTTCAGCCGCGAGAATGAATCGGAAGCGGACAAGCTCGGCGTCGATTATATGCGCGCGGCTGGTTATGATGTGAAACAGTCGGTGAAGCTCTGGGAGAAAATGGGTGCGGCTTCGGCCTCGCGCGACCCGGAATTCATGTCCACTCACCCCAACCCCGACACCCGGATCAAGGATCTCAAGGCTTACATCATGGCCAAAGGCTACGCGACGTTCTAGGTCGGCTGACAGGTCAGCTGTGGGCGTCGCGGACCTGTCTTGGTTCGTAGATAGCCCAGTGGCGGCAACTCATGACGTGGCGACCAGCGGTCAGCATCTGAACGTCGAGCACGACCATCAGGTGTCCTTTGGTGTCGACATTGTCGGCGACGACGGCGCGGACTTCCAGGTCCTCGCCGTCGTGAAGCATGGAATGCATGTCGATAGCGCTCTCGACGTGGATCCACGGGCCGAGTTTCACGTTTTCCGCCAACACATAGTTGGCGCGGCGCAGCAGCCAGGCTGCGTTTGCGATGCGGCCATCATCATAGAGGGTGGCATCGTCGCGGACGGCGGCGATGTGTTCCAGTCCTTCGGCGCGCGTGTAGCGCTCGCGCAGCGTGCCGAGCGTCTGGCCCACTTTCAGACTCGCCTGAGACGCCGGTGGACGCGACTCCATCGCGGGCATCGCGCCGGTTTCGAGCAGGGCCGTGGGAGCGTGCGACCCGGTGCGCCTGGCCGAACCCGTCGCGCAAGTGTCACCGCGTGCAGATACAGCGAATGACATTGCGTCGGGGCCGTCGGGTGCGGATGTCACAGTGGTAGAATCGCCATCATAGACAGGCTTGTAGAAACGGGCGCGCATGTGGCCGCCGGCCAACCAGTCCCGGCCCCAGGCGGCCATGGGTTCATGGGCGAGGTAGGCGAACACGTCCACGCCGGGAACGAGGCCGCCAGTGAATCCGAATCTGCTCGCAACCGCATCGTCGTGGATCTTGTTCTCGCTGGCAGTGGCGGTGTTGAAGGCGATCAGCGTGCGCGTCGTCGAAATGAGAGAAGTTTGTGTCATGCGTAGATCCTAGGCCACACGCGCCGGTTGGTCGAGCAGATGCTGGCCGCGGGCTGTCGACATCGGGCGAGGGTGGGTTAGTCTGACCGAAAAACAGGGGAGGCGACGTTAGGTCATGACGCCAGACGATCCACACGATGTCGTTGTCGTCGGTTCCGGCGCCGGGGGCGCCATGGCCGCCTGGATGCTGACCAAGTCCGGTGCGACCGTCCTGATGCTGGAAGCCGGCAGGGACTACAGTCCCGATGAGGCGCCCATGCTCAACATGGCGATGGAAGCGCCCCTGCGCGGCGCCGGCACCACGGACAAGGCCTTTGGCTATTTCGACGCCACCGTCGATGGCGGCTGGGAAGTCCCGGGCGAGCCTTACACCAAGGCTGAAGGTTCTGACTTCATCTGGTGGCGCTCGCGGATGCTCGGGGGGCGCACGAACCATTGGGCCCGTAACTCGTTCCGCATGGGTCCATACGACTTCAAGCCCCACACGCGCGATGGTCTCGGCTTCGACTGGCCTATCGCCTATGAGGACCTCGCGCCTTGGTACGACAAGACCGAAAAACTTGTCGGCGTATACGGCACCAATACCGGACTCGAGAACCATCCAAGCTCCGGCCCGGGCGTGCTGCAGACCCCTCCGAAATTCCGCGTGTGGGAGACCTTCCTGAAAGCCGGAGGCGACGCGCTCGATATTCCGGTTGTGCCCGCCCGTCGGGCGGTGCTGACGAAGAAGATCGACGAGCGCTCACCCTGCTACTGGGCTTCATCCTGCGGCCGTGGATGCGGCATCGGCGCCGCGTTCCAGACCACCACCTCGCTGATCCCGTGGGCGAAGAAAACCGGAAAGCTCACCATTGCCACCGGCGCCATGGTTCGCAACGTCGTGCTCGACGCTTCTGGCAAGGCCACCGGCGTCATCTATATCGACAAGGCGACTGGGCTGGAGAAGCAGGCCAGGGGCCGCGTCGTCGTCCTCGCTGCGTCGACAGGCGAGACTGCGCGCATCCTGCTCAATAGTGGTGCGGGTGGCAGTCGCGATGGCCTCGCCAACTCAAGTGGGCAGGTCGGCCGTAACCTGCTGGATACGGTTGGCTCAAGCATCAACGCGTACTTCCCCCAGCTCGAAGGGCGTCCGCGTTACAATGAAGATGGCGCGATGGGACTCCACGCTTACATTCCCTTCTGGGACTACCAGAAAATCGCGAAGGGCGAGGTCGATACTCCGCGCGGTTATCATGTCGAGATCGGTGGCTCTTTCGGCGACCCCGGCCTCGGCGTTGGGTCCGGCCTCGATGGCTATGGCTCAAGTCTCCGCGCCGATGTGAAGCGCCGCTATGGCGCCCGCATCAACTTCACCCAGCGCGGCGAGATGATCCCCAATGCCAAGTCCTATTGCGAGATCGACACCAACACGAAGGACAAGTTCGGTATCCCGGTGCTGAAATTCGCGTGGGAATGGTCGGACCACGAGTATAACCAGGTGAAGCACTTCCAGGCCTCGATGAAGACCCTCATCGACAAGCTCGGTGGTACGGTCGTCGGCGAGGTGAAATCACCCAAGGAAGCCATCTCCGTCGGCGGCGAGATCATCCATGAGGTTGGCACCTGTCGCATGGGCCCTGACGCCAAGACCTCGGTCGTCAACTCGTTCGGCAAAACGTGGGACGTCGATAATCTCTATCTCACTGATGGTTCGGTGTTCGCCTCCAAGGCACACAAGAACCCCACCATCACCATCATGGCGCTAGCCATGCGCGCGGCGGACTCCATCGCTACGCGCCTGCGCAAGCACGAGATCTAGGAGCTGCCATGACGACGCAAAAACCTATCGTGATGATCGACCGCCGCGTGACGCTGAAATGGCTCGGCGGCGCGATGGTGGCCGGACAGCTTGCCGCCTGCGGCGACCAGGCTAAAGGCATAACCTGGCCCGAAGCCGCGGCCATCAAGGCCGCTGGCTACGGCACGGACATTGATTTCCAGAATATCAACGTCCCGTGGCCTCTGACCATGACGCAGGTTGAGCTGGAGACGACGAACGATCTCGTCGATCTCATCCTCCCAGGCGAGGATAGCTTGCCCGCGCCCTCGAAACTCGGTGTCCCCGCCTTCATCAACGAGTGGATCAGCGCTCCCTACGAAGATCAGGATAAGGACCGCAAATTGATCGTGCCAGGTCTGGCCTGGCTCGACGATGAATCGAGAAAACGCAACGGCGTTGCCTTTGCCAACGCGGAATCATCCGCCCAGAAAAAGCTCCTCGACGACATTGCCTTCAAGGACAAGGTTAAGCCTGGCCTCGAAAAGCCTGCTGAATTCTTCGGCCGGATACGCTCGTTGACCCTCGGCGCCTATTACACCACGCGCGAGGGCTGGGCAGAGATCGGTTACATGGGCAACACACCCGGCACGGGCGATTATCCTGGACCTACGCCGGAAGCGCTTGCCCATATCAAGGGCGTGATCGAGAAGATGGGACTTACCTACACCGCACCCTGACCAGCGCGGCGGATGGCCAAAAAAAAGCCGGGAAAGCTTTACGCTATCCCGGCTTTCTACTGTCGTTTAAGTCAGCCTATTTGATCGGTCGGATCTTGATATTCCGATACCAGACCTGGTTGCCGTGGTCCTGTAGCGCGATGTGTCCCTTGGCGAAGGTGCCGAACATTGGCCATTGCTTGAACTTGGACGCTGCCACCTTTTTCTTCCAGACGTCATCTCCATAGCTGGATTGCGACACCAGCTTGCCGTTCAGCCAGTGCTCGATCTCGCTTCCGGTAAAGCGCACCGTGGCTTCGTTCCACTCGCCGACAGGTTTCACCGCACCATCTGGTGGCGTCTCAAAATCGTAGAGCGCGCCCGCGCGGTGGGTCGGGAACTTGCCGTCGGCATGGCCGTCATTGTCAAGCACCTGCATTTCGGGGCCGGTGTTGTAGGTGTTGTCCGCGCCATCCACCTCGTTGACGAGATAGATGATGCCGCTGTTGCCGCCCGGTGATATCTTCCACTCCAGCGACAATTCGAACGGACCGAACTCTTCCGCCGTCATGATGTCGCCCGCGCCGCCGGCCGTGAGCGCCAGCGCGCCATCCTCGACCTTCCACGCTTCACCCGGCGCGACTTTCTTGTAGCCCTTCCAGCCGGTTAGATCGGCACCGTTGAAGAGGAGCTTCCAACCGGCTGCCTGCTGGTCCGCGCCAAGCGTGTTGGGGCCGGTCGCTTCTGGCGCCGCGGCAGGCGCTTCGGCTACAGGCGCGGCGGGCGTTTCTGGTGGCTTGTTGTCGCAAGCAGCGAGCATCAACGCCGCAGCCGCCAGTCCTATCGCAATCCGCATTACAGTCTCCCTCAAATCGACGTCCAGGCGCCGTTGTTTGTGCTGGAGGCGATAGCCGCCTCGATGAATTTCACGCCGCGTACGCCATCGGCAATCCCCGGCGCCTGAAGTGAGCAGAGGCTTGGCGAGCGCTTTTCCTTGTGCGCGCGGACTAGCTCGGCCGCGTCGCTGTAGATCTGCGCGAAACCTTCCAGATAGCCCTCCGGATGTCCGCCCGGAATTCGCGTCGCCAAAGTCGCCATCTTCGAAACGCCCGCACCACCGCGTCGGATGATCCGCTGCTGCTCCCCGATTGGCGTGAACAACAGCGTCTCGGGGGTCTCCTGAGCCCACTCGATCCCGCCCTTGTCGCCGAATACACGCAGTTTCAGTCCGTTGGCAGAGCCCGTCGCGACCTGGCTCGCCCACAACATGCCTTTGGACGCACCGCCGAAACGCAGCAAGACGCTTACATTGTCGTCGACCTTTCGTCCCGCGACGAACGTCGACAAATCCGCTGAGATAGTCTCCGTCTTCAGCCCGGTCACAAACTCCACCAGCTGAAAGGCATGCGTCGCGATATCGCCCAACGCGCCGCCCGGACCGGCCTTGCTCGGGTCACCGCGCCAGTCGGCCTGCTTGTTGCCTGTCTGGTCAGTGGCGAGCCAGTCCTGTGCATACTCCACCTGCACGATCCGGATCTCGCCCAGCTCGCCAGCTTCGATCATCGCGCGCGCCTGACGCGCCATCGGATAGCCAGAATAGTTGTGCGTCAGGATGAAAGGCAGGCCAGTGTCGCGCGCGATAGCTGCGAGGTCTTCGGCGTGGCGCAGCGTAGTGGTCATGGGCTTGTCGCAGATCACCGGAATGCCAGCGAGTAGGAATTCCCGCGCAATCGCATGGTGCGTCGAATTCGGGGTGACGATAGAGACCGCATCGATACGGTCAGCACGCTTTGCCTCGCTTGCAGCCATGGTGCGGAAGTCCGCATAGGCGCGATCTGCTTCAAGCCCCTGGCTCAACCCGAACGCCACGGACTTTTGCGGATCGGAGTGGAAGCTGCCAGCGACGACATCCCAGTGGCCATCGAGCCGCGCGGCCATACGGTGAACGCCGCCGATGAAGGCGCCTTCGCCTCCGCCCACCATGCCAAGGCGTAGACGCTTCAACGGCTGAGACCCAGCAGGCGACGGTTGGCCGCTTCATCCGTGCCACTCGCCGCAAAATCATCGAACGCGCGCGGCGTCACGCGGATGATGTTGTCGCGGATGAACTGCGCCCCCTCTCGGGCGCCGTCCTCGGGATGCTTGATGCAACACTCCCACTCCAGCACCGCCCAGCCTTCATAGTCATAGCCGGCGAGTTTCGAGAAGATGCCCTTGAAGTCCACCTGCCCATCGCCGACCGAGCGGAAACGTCCTGCCCGTTCCAGCCAGGGCGCATAGCCTGAATAGACGCCTTGTCGCCCCGTCGGATTAAACTCCGCGTCCTTGACGTGGAACATCTTGATGCGCTCGTGGTACAGGTCGATGTACGCGAGATAATTCAGCTGCTGCAGCACGAAGTGGCTCGGGTCGAACAGGATGTTCGCGCGCTTGTGGCCCTTCACGTGGTCGAGGAACATCTCGAATGTCGTGCCGTCGAACAGATCCTCGCTCGGATGAATCTCGTAGCAGAGATCGACGCCATGATCCTCGTAGGTGTCGAGGATCGGCTTCCACCGTTTCGCCAACTCTTCGAACGCAGTCTCAAAGAGACCAGGCGGCCGTTGGGGCCACGGGAAGAAGTACGGCCAGGCCAGTGAGCCGGAGAATGTCACACTGGCGTCAAGGCCGAGGCGGCGCGACGCTTTGGCGGCGAGCTTCACCTGATCGACCGCCCATTCCTGTCGCGCGCTCGGCTTGCCACGTACGTGTTCTGGCGCGAAGGCGTCGAACAACGTGTCGTAAGCAGGATGAACAGCCACAAGCTGACCCTGCAGATGGGTCGAAAGCTCTGTGATGACGATGCCGGCATCCTTGAGGATGCCTTTCACCTCGTCGCAATACGCATCGCTCTCTGCCGCCTTGCTCAGATCGAACAACGATCTTTCGGTGGTTGGAATCTGGACGCCGACAAACCCCTTGTCTGCCGCCCATCTTGCGATGGATGGCAGCGAGTTGAACGGCGCATCAGGCCCCACGAATTGCGCGAGGAAGATGCCTGGGCCTTTCATGGTCTTCATTGCAAGTCCTCAGACGACGAGTGCGTTGAGGTACTTATAGCCAATCTCTGCAGACTCCACCCGCGGCTTGTCGAAAGGTGGCTCCTGCTCGAGGAAGAAGTTGCGAACGCCTGCTGCATAACCTGCGGGCAGTATCGTCTTCCAGTCGAGCTTGCCGGAGCCGATATCGGCGGGGTCCATCTTGAGCGCTATGTTCGAAACCGTGGACGCTTTGATGTCTTTCACGTGCATGCCGGTGTAGCGGCCGGCGTGGCGGCCGAGCAGTTCGACGATGTCGTTCCCTGCGGCTGCGGCCCAACCCACATCCAACTCGAAGCTAACCGCTGCCGGATCGCTTTCCTGAACAAGGATGTCATAGCCTGTGCGGTCTCCGACTTTCACAAACTCGAAATTGTGGTTGTGATAGCCGAACGTGATGCCACTGGCCTTCAGCTTGCGCCCGACCTCCGACAGTTCCGCGGCAATGCGCTTCCAATGGTCTTCCGTCATGGCGGCGGCGACGCGAGCGATGAAGGCAAAACCTTCGCCCGCGTTTGGTGACAGGCCGAGCCCGTCGGGAATCGCCATGGCGGGGCAGTAGATGTGGCTTGCGCCCAGCGTGTGCATGTCCTCGGCCAATTTCGACAGGTCGCCCCGCAGGCCCGGTTCCACGTCTGTACCGGGACGCATCGCCACATGCGCGCTGGAGCACTTCACGTTGTTGCGGCTGAAGATCTCGCGCAGCTGTGCAGGTGTCTTGCCCATATAAGACGGCGTTTCCACCGTCTCATAGCCAATCCGCGACACTGCCGCGATTGCGCCCTCAAGATTGGCCGCGAGCATGTCGGAGAGCGTGTAAAGCTGGATGCCGATCGGGGTCGACTTCCGCGCGAAGAATGTCCCCCCCGTTGTAGAGCACGCGCTCAACAAAGTGCTAGCCGCGCTGGCCGCGCAAAGTCCCTGCACGAAACTGCGGCGTGAGAGATCGAACATGGGGCGCTCCTTTGAAAACCATTAGACGGCAGCGACGCTCGCGGGCGCCCGCTCAGCCGGCCGGAAGAACACAGCCAGTAGGGCGACGGCGACTATCGCCATGCCCGCCGGAACGAGGAACAGCGTACGATAGTCGACGGCGGTCGTACCCGGATCGGTCCCAGGAACTGTAAACTGCGCCATCAGCGCCGGGAACAGGAAGCTTGCCGCCACGTTGCCGATGCCTAGGATCAGAAGGTTGAACAGGCCCTGCGCGCTGGAGCGCACGTCTTTCGGGAAAGCGGCGTCGACGAAAATGTAAACGGTCGCGAAGAAGAAGGCGTAGCAAACGCCATGCAACAACTGCACGGTGATGATCGTCGGCACGCTGTCAGGGAAGAATGCGAACACGAGGAAGCGTGCGCCGTGGCCGAGAATGCCGATGATCATCGTGGCTTTCCAGCCCAGGCGGATGAGCACGGCGCCAAGAATGAACATTGTCAGGATTTCTGCGACCTGGCCGATGCTGAGCACGATCATCGAGAGATTGCTGTCGATGCCGACGCGGTTGGTCAGGAAGCCATCCGCCATGACGAAGTAGCCGTTGTGAATAGTGCTATCGATGAAAGTAACGAGAAAGAGCACGCCGATCGAAGGAATGCCCAGCAGCTTGATCGCCTTGCGCCAGGCCAGCGGGTCGCTTCCGGCTGCGTCGCGCTTCGGTGGCGTGTGAGGCAGCGTAAGACTGTAGGCTGCGAACAAGAATGATACGATGGCAGCGACCACGAAGATCATGCGTACCTGATCCGGGCCTGCATGGGCCGTAAGCAGGAAGATGAAGGGCCAGCTGACGAGGATCCAGCCAATTGTGCCGCCCATGCGGATCGTGCCGAACTGTTTGGCCGGGTCCTGCAGGTTGGCGAACGCCAGAGCGTTCGCGACGGACATCGAGGGCACATACATCACGCTGAAGATCAGGAAGGCGCCGAAGAAGGGCCAGAAGTCGGTGAGGAAAGCGCAGGCCAGCAGAGCGGCGCCGCCGATGATGTTGCTTACGGCGAGGAAGCGTTCAGCCGAGAAGTTACGGTCAGCAAACTGGTTCGAGAAGAAGATACCCAGGATCGCGGCGATGCCCCAGGCGCTGCCGACAAGCGATTGCTGCCATGGCTCGAAGCCAAGCTGGCCCATATAGGGGAAGAGCTTGGGCTGGTAGGCTCCCCAAATGGCGAGCTGCAGCAACATCATCAAAAAGAGACGCGCCTGAATCACTTATCGTCCTCCCTCGCCGCGCCACTGGTCTGTCGCCAGCTCACGCCCGATACTCTAGGATCGAGTGTTACCCGCGGGTCCGCCGCTGTCCACGGGGCGCGGCGAAGAAGGAGGAGCGAACACGTGCATATCTTGATCCGGTCGATCGCCGTCGCGCTTTTAGCTGTTTGCGTGGCCGCTTGCTCCTCAATGCCGCAACGCGGCGAAACCTGGCAGCCCCTCTTCGATGGCAAGACGCTCAACGGTTGGACGCCCAAGATTCGTGGTTTCGTGCTAGGAGAGAACTATCGCGACACCTTCCGCGTCCGCGATGGGGCGATTGTTGTCAGCTACGACAAGTACGACCAGTTCGGCGAGCGTTTCGGTCACCTGTTCTATGACAAGCCGCTCGCAGGTGCCTACAAGCTTCGGCTCGAATACCGCTTCGGGAGCGCCCATCCCGCCGATACACCCGCCTGGGCCATCGCGAATTCCGGCGTGATGATTTTCGGGCAAGACCCTAAAACCATGGCCGTCGGCGACAGCTTCCCGGTTTCGGTGGAGGCCCAGCTTCTTGGTCCTGCGCCGGGGCAGGAGCGCTTCAATGGCAACATGTGTTCGCCTGGAACCCATGTCGTCATCGACGGCAAGCTCGAGAAGACGCACTGCATCAACTCGAAATACCCCGCCGATCCCAACGACCAGTGGATCACCTTCGAGATCGACGTTGCGAAGGACGGAACCGTCACCCAGATCGTCAACGGCAAGGTCACGATGGTCTACTCGGCCGTCCAGCTCGACCCCGAAGGCAAGATGGCCAATTCCATTCCGCTCATCGCCGCTTCGGGTGGCAAGGTCATGCTCGATGGCGGCACGATCTCGTTACAGAGCGAAGGAAACCCGATCGAGTTCCGGAAGATCGAGTTGCAGCAGCAATAAGAGAGTGACGAAAGGTCGGTGGCTCACCGCCCCAAGCCTGACAACGCGAAACCCTCATACCCGTTTGCCGCCACCTCGTCGCATTTCTGGCGGTAGACCCCCACGCCGGCGACATACGGCATGAACACACGTGGCTTGCCCGCCACGTTGGCGCCGATGTACCAGGAATTGGCCTGCGGATAGAGCGTCATGTCGGCGACTTCGTTGACGTGCGCCACCCACGCATCTTCGGCCGCCTGCGTCGCCTCGATGGTGTCCTGCTGCCGCTCGCCCATGCTCGCGATGCAGGCGCTGATCCAGTCGATATGCTGCTCAATGGAGACAACCATGTTGGATAGAACGGACGGGCTGCCGGGCCCCGTCACCAGGAACATGTTCGGGAAGCCCGAGACCATCAGGCCGAGATAGGTGCGCGGCCCGCCATCCCACTTGTTCTTTAGCGCTTCGCCGCCACGCCCACGAATATTGATCTTGCCCAGCGCCCCGGTCATTGCGTCGAACCCAAGTCCGAAGATCAGCACGTCGAGCTCGTGCTCGACGCCGCCCGTCTTCACGCCCTTGGGCGTTACTGTCACCGGTGCCTTCGCAATATCGACCAGCTTCACGTTGCTCCGGTTGAAGACCTCGAAATAGCCGGTGTCGACGCAGATGCGCTTCGACCCGGCCGGATAAGTGCGCGGCGTAAGCAGTTCCGCCGTCGCCGGATCTTTCACCACGTCGCGGATTTTCTCCGCGATAAAATCCACGAAGGTGTCGTTCGCTTCCTTCGTCACCAGGAAGTCCATGAACACGCCGCCGATGGCAAAGCCACCTTTGGCCCAGCGCTCTTCATACATGCGGCGCCGTTCTTGTTCTGGCGTCTCCAGAGTCATCTTGTCGGTCACGATAGCCGCGCTGATCCCGATCGGATGTTCGCGCTCCGCCCTGCGGTTGGCCTCGCGATTGGCCAGCCAGTCGCGCTTCACGTCGGCCCGCGCCGGGCCGTTGTGCGCCGGGATGCTGAAGTTCGGCGTGCGCTGGAACACGGTGAGGTGACCCACCTCCGGCGCAATCTCCGTGATCGTCTGCACGGAGGATGACCCCGTCCCGATGATCCCAACGCGCTTGCCAGAAAAATCTGGATGCTGACGCGGCCAGTCGCCCGTGGTGTACACCTCACCCTTGAACGTTTCCGCTCCTGGAACGTCGATCTTCTTTGGCGCCGAAAGACACCCAGTCGCCATCACGCAGAAGCGCGCCGAAACCGCGTCGCCCCGGTCCGTTTTCACCGTCCAGCGATGGGCATTTTCATCATAGGTCGCTTCGGTCACGCGCGTCTCAAACCGCACGTCGCGCCGCAGATCGAACCTGTCAGCCACATGGTTCAGGTAACGCAGTAGCTCTGGTTGCGCCGCATAGCGCTCGCTCCACTCCCAGTCCTGCTCGAGCTCTGGGGAGAATGAATATGAATACTCGTGGCTCTCCACGTCCACCCGCGCGCCCGGGTAGCGATTCCAGTACCAGGTGCCGCCCACGCCATCGGCCGCCTCGATCACGCAAGCGCTGAGCCCCATCGCCCGCGCCTTGTGCAGCATGTAGAGGCCGGCAAATCCCGCGCCGACGATGACCATGTCGAGCGTCTTTGGCGCAGCCGCGCTTTCCTGCATTGTCATGCCTGTCTCGTCTCCTCAATCACGTTTGCTGGTCGAGACGATTGGCGGCGAGGCCCGCCGTGTCAGGTCGCCCAGACCTTTCCGATCGCCGACACGGGCACATCGCCCTTGAACGGTCCCGGTGTTTGTTCGTAGCGCATCAATGTGGTCGCCCCGACTTTCGAGGTGCAGAAGCCAAGCAGGGTCAGCTCCTTGATCAACCGGAAATAGTGCGGATCGGCGGTTGCTGCACGGGGCGAATAGGCTTCCTGATCATACGCCTTCATGAGCGTGACCTGTTCCTCGGACGTCAGCGCCGCGAAAGACTTGCCGCGGAATTCGGCGGCGTCCGTCGAAACGGCGACTAGCCCGGCGCGAACGATGCCGCGTTCCTTGTCGGTGTAGTAGCCCGCCAGCATGCGGTCGATGAAGGCGGGAACGCCGACGTCGAGCGCGCCCGGCGTGTCCGTTTTCGGCAGAATCTGGTCAGCCATCGCAGTGATGGTTGTCATTTCCTCCAGCGTGAGAAAGCCACTCTTGGCGCCCGCGACAGGCTCGGGCATCGCAATGCAGCCAGCGAGAATGCCGGAGGCGGCGGAGGCGGTGATGAAGCCGCCCAACATCATCGAGGCGCGGTGCAGAAGTTCGCGACGGTCCATCATGATCGGTCTCCGTCCTAGAGTTCGCCGCGCTTCAGCGCGTTGGCGGCATGATCGGCCGCGCGTGCGGTGATCGCGAGATAGGTGAGCGAGGGGTTGACGCAGGCGGCTGATGTCATGAAGGAGCCGTCCGTCACATAGACGTTGGTGGCGGCGTGCACCTGGCCCCAGCCATTTAGCACCGAGGTCTTGGGATCACGGCCCATGCGCGCTGTACCCATCTCGTGAATGCCCAGTCCGGGCCCGTAGGGGCGATCAAAGCCCTTCACATTCTTGAAGCCCGCCGCGCTCAGCATTTCTTCGGCAGAGGCTTGCATATCCTTGCGCATGTTGAGTTCGTTCTGACGGATCGTCACGTCGAACTTCAGCGTCGGCAGTCCATCGACATCCTTCACATCGTTATTCATCGTCACACGATTATCGCGGTAGGGCAGCATTTCGCCGAATCCGCCGATGCCGATCGTCCACGGACCGGGTTCGGAAATGTCATCCTTGAGCTCTTTGCCGAAGCCCATCTCGGCGACGAGCCGCTGCCAGCCCGTACGGCTGGCGCCGCCCTGATAGCCATAGCCGCGTGTGAAGTCGTTTCGCTTCGATCGGTTGTCCGCAATGTTGCGGAAGCGTGGAATGTAGATGCCGTTGGGTCGGCGACCCGAATAGTAGCGGTCCTCGTAGCCTTCCACATCTGCCTGTGCGCCCACGCCGAGATGGTGATCCATCACATTGCGACCGAGTTCGTCGCTGTCATTGCCGAAACCGTTCGGGAAGCGATCGCTCTTCGAGTTCATCATGAGCCAGGTCGAGTTCAGCGTCGATGCACACAGGAATATGACCTTGGCGTAGTATTCGGTCGTCGTCTTTGTGTGAGCGTCCTGCACCCGCACGCCCGTGGCCTTGTTCAGCTTTGCATCGAAAATGATCTCGGTGACGATGCTGTCGGGCTGCAACGTCATGTTGCCCGTGTGATCGGCGGCGATCAGCGTGGCGCCGTTGGAAGACATGTAGGCGCCAAACGCGCAGCCGCGCATGCAGAGGTTACGGCTCTGACAAGTGCCCCTGCCGAGCTTCATTTGCTCTTCGGTCGGTTTGGTCAGGTGCGCGGTGCGGCCGATCGTTATGCGGCGCTCCGGGAAATTGCCCTCGACCTTTGCCTTGAGTGTCTTCTCGACCGCGTTGAAGTCCATCGGTGGCTGAAAGATGCCGTCTGGCAGGTGGGGCAAGCCCTCCTTGTTGCCGCTGACGCCCATCCAGCGCTCGACATAGTCATACCACGGGGCGACATCCGCATAGCGGATCGGCCAGTCGACGCCGACGCCTTCCTTCGCGTTGGCTTCGAAATCGAGGTCACTATGGCGATAGCTCTGGCGGCCCCAGGTGATGGATCGGCCGCCGACATGATAGCCGCGTATCCAGTCGAAACGGTTCACCTCCGTATAGGGATGCTCGTCGTCTTTCACGAACCAGTGGTTCCACTGGTCGTTGACCGTGTAGCCCGTACGCTGTTGCTTGAAGTAGTGCTTTTCGACTTCGTCCAATGGCGTGCGCCCGCCCGGATAGCGGAAGTCCCACGGGTCTTTCGCGAAAGTCGTGTAGTCCTTGCCGTGCTCGACCTTCCGGCCGCGCTCCAGCACCAGTGTTTTCAACCCTTTCTGACACAGATCCATCGCTGCCCAGCCGCCAGTGAGGCCGCTTCCCACCACGATAGCATCGAACGTGCGCTCTTCGCGTGATGCCTGGTCTAGCGGTGTCATGACAGCCTCTGGAATCGATGTGCAAGCCAGGACGTTGAATGCCCCAGCATTGCCTACCCTTATGCGAAACCAGAGGGGCCGCAAGCGAAGCGGCCATCTTCGCAGTTGCGAACAATCCTGCCGCAACGGCAAGCGCGTTTGCGTGTGCTCAGTGAACTGTCAGCAGAATGTCTTGTGTCAGCAGCGCGCGCTCAACCCCGTCCGCGCTGACCGACCGCAATCGCACAACGCCGGGCAGTTGCGGTTCGTCGATCCAACTCGAGAACCACGCTTTCTGGCCGGCATTCGCGTGGTCGCCCCAGAAAATGAAGGACGGCGTTTCGATGCAGGGGATCAGCCGGCGGCGCTCGGACGGCATTTCCGCAGGCGCTTCCCGATTATCGCTGACAACATCACGTGACGTTTCCAGATAGAGGTCCCGCCCGGTCGTACAGCCTTCGGTCTCAACCAGTTCCAGTTTGATCGTGTAGAGCCCCGGTGCGCCGCCAAGGCCCGGCGCTGCATAGAGGAAGCTCAGCGAGTGCTCCTCCCCATGAAACGGCGCATAGACGGGCGTGTCGTAGTTGCGGACTTTCTCGGGCATCGCTTGCGCGAGCCATTCGCCGACCTGGCTGAGGATCAGCTGCGTCGTTCCGGGCTGCGCGGCGGCGCGTTCCCGCTCCCACACGCGCGTCCCCATCTGCATCGATCCCATCATCAGCATTCCAATTATTGCGGTCAGCGTCAGGCCCAGCAGGGTCTCGAGCAGGGAGAATCCCGTCTCTCCATTGTGTTGCGACGTCATTGCGCCGCCTCCGGGAAGATTTCGCCCAGCCAACGCGAGGTCGAGGCCGTGTAGATGCGTCCGGTCGGGTCGGTCACTTGCGCGGTGAACCACACGACATGCCTTCCATTGCCGGCATTGCCATCGCCGACAGGTTGTCCGGCGAGGACGGTCCAGCGCAATCCTTCCGCTGCAACGCCGTTAGCCTGTTGTCCCGGCTGCAATTCGAGTGTCGCCAGCACCGCCAGACGGTCGCGCAGAACGACGTGCGCCTCTTCAGACCATCGCGCCATGGCCTCGGTCTTCGCACTACCGGCATAGACCTGTAGGCATAATGTCACCACCATGCTCAGGATCGCGAATGCCACCAGCACTTCGATGATGCTGAAGCCAGCGGTCTTGTCACGCGGCAGGGGCATCAGCGCCTCCGCTCGTGATGCCGACGGCCCCGGTAAGCCAGTCGACCGAGACCGCTGCACTACGATCCTGCTCGGTAAGGGTGATCGTCCCGCCGCTGGATCCGCCGTTGGGGTAGAAGATGATCGCGGGCCGTCGTGTGGCGTTCATCACCTGTCCGCCAGAAACAACGCGAACGCCTGCTCCATCCGGCAGGGCGACCGGTTGATCTTGCTGCAACTGATAGTGTCGGCCATCGACATCGATGACGACTGCGATTTCTCGGCCGGAGCGCAAGGCGCGGGCATTCGCTTCTCGCAGGCTGAGAGCAAGATCCTGAGCCGCCGCGTCGAAGCGGTAGCCGGCGCTGGATCGCGCAAATCCAACACCCATAATACCCACAGCTAGCGCAAGAATGACTAGCGCAATCATGATTTCGAGCAGCGAGAAGCCCGCGTCCCGTCCTCCCGATATCACGTCTTGCTGTGGCTTTTTCATCGCCATCTCAGAAGGCCAGATCGTTGACGCTCATGATCGCACTGAGCAGCGAGAGCACAACGCCCCCAACCATCACGCCCAGCAGGATCGTCAGGGCCGGCGTCGCCACGACCATCAGGTTCTTCACCTCACGCTGTGCTGCTTCTTCCATGATCTTGCCGCCATGACGGAGCATCTTTGCAAGGCTGCCTGAGCGTTCGCCAACGGCCGCCAGCTGCCCTGCGAGTGGCGGAAATATCTTTGACCGCGAAAGCGTGTCGCCCAACCTTTCGCCAAGTCGCACGCGGGATCCAATGCGCTCAATCTCCTCGGCGACAACCGGATTGCTCGTCGCGCGGCGCGTTATGTCGAGTGCGCCAACCATGCTGACGCCATTGTCCAGCAGGGCGGCCATGGAATGCATGAAGCGAGAGGCTTCGCTCGTGGTGACTACCTTGCCAAGCAGCGGTGCGCGAAGTGTGAAGCGCGCCATCGCGGCGCGTCCGGGTGGGGAGCGCAACACTGACATGATCATCAAAACGCCAATCAGAATGCCCAGCACCCCAACCCACCAGTAACTCCGCAGCAGTTCGGATGAGCCGATCAGCAATTTTGCGCTGAACGGCATACGATCAGCGTGACCCGCAAATACGGGCTTCAGCGCAGGCGCGACGACCGTCAGCACCAGAACCAGAGATGCGAGCGCGCTCACCATCAGTACGGCCGGATAGATCAGGGCGGAACGCAGGGCATCCGTAGTGCGGATCTGCATTTCGAAACTGTCGGCAAGGCGATGGAAGACGGGCGCAAGCGCACCGCCGGCCTCACCGGCCGCAACGAGGCCGACCATCATGTCAGGTACGCTTTCCGGATAGACGGCCAGCGCCTGGCTGAGCGAGGAGCCTTCCAGCAGGGACTTACGCAGGCCAGTCGCGAGGGCCGCAGCCTTGGCGTCCGCGTCGCGTGAGAGCAGCGTCAATGAATCGTCGATCGGCAGGTCGCTTTCCGTCATTGTCGCCATCTGGCGACAGAACGCGGCAAGCGTGCGCAACGGCACGCGCGAGCGTGTCAGGGCCTTGCGAGCAGAACCTTCCTTGACTTCGAACGGCGCGAGGCCGCGCGTGGTGATCTGGCGCACGGCATCGGCGCGCGTCGCGGCGGTCAGCCGGTCAGCGACCAGCGAGCCATCTTTTGCGTAAGCCTTGAAACTGAAGTCAGGCATCACTCAAGCCCCGCAACACGAATGACGTCTTCAACCGACGTAAGCCCTGCCGCAGCACGGCGCAGGCCATCGGCGAGCAGCGGGACCATGCCTTCGGCCATCGCTCGGCTGCGAATGTCCTTCTCGGGCGCGCGCCGCAGGATGAGTTCGCGAATGTCGTCGGAGATCATCATGATCTCGGCGATACTGGCCCGGCCACGATAGCCTGTGCCCCGGCACGCGCTGCAGCCTTTTGGACGACGGTACTGGGCGCCGGCAAGATTCGCAGCGCCGGGCAGGCGCGCCAGAAGCGCGTCAGACGGTTGATAGGGTTCGGCGCAGTTCGAGCAGAGATTACGCACGAGGCGTTGCGCAGACACAGACGCCAGCGTCGAGGCGATCAGGTATTCCGGTACGCCCATTTCCATCAGGCGTGTGATGGTGGCGGGCGCGTTGTTGGTGTGCAGCGTCGAGAGCACCTGGTGTCCGGTCAACGCTGCTTCAATGGCGATCGTCGCCGTTTCCTTGTCGCGGATCTCGCCGATCATCAGTACGTCCGGATCCTGGCGCAGGATGGAACGCAGGGCCTTGGCGAAGGTCAGGTCGATCGAGGGTTTCACCTGGATCTGCGAGATGCCGTCGATCTGGTATTCGACCGGGTCTTCTACGGAGACAAATTTCAGCTCGGGGGTGAGAATATCGCGCAGCGCTGAATAGAGTGTCGTGGTTTTGCCCGAGCCGGTCGGTCCGGTGACCAGCGTCACGCCATTCGGCTTGCGGATCGAGCGGCGTAGTTTTTCCACCGTGTCCGGCGATAGCCCGAGGCTGTCGAGCGAAAGCGTTGCCGACGACTTGTCGAGGAGGCGCAGAACCGCGCCCTCTCCGTGCAGTGTCGGCGAGGTCGCGATACGCAGATCGATTTCGCGACCCTGAATGGTGATCCGCGTTCGGCCATCTTGCGGCAGGCGGCGCTCGGCAATGTCGAGTTTCGCGAGGATCTTGATACGTGAAATGGTCGCTTCCGAAAGCGACGGATCGGGGGGCGCAATCTCCCGCAGATGGCCATCCACCCGCAGGCGGGCGCGCAGGCCGCGCGAGCTGGGCTCAAGGTGAATATCGGACGACCCCGCCGCAATCGCGCTCTCGAACAGCTGGTCGACCCAGCGAATGACAGGCGCTCCACCGGCGAGATCGCGCAGGCGCTGCAGATCCGAGTGATCGGCGTCCGCCATCTCGATCGCGTTTTCATGTGCCGACGGCTTGGCGAGTGCGTTTGCCGCCAGCCAGCCGTCGATTTCGCTCCCGACACCGACAGCCGGAAGAACACGCAGGCCAGTCTTGAAGGCGACTGCGTTGATTGTTTCGGTATTGAAGGGATCCGCCATGACCAGACAGATCGTGCCGTCCTGTTGGGCGATCGGTGCGATGCGCTGCGCGCGGAGATAATCCGTCTGCAGCAGGCTGCTGAACTGGGTTTCAGCCGGGAAGTCGGCACGCCTCACCAGGGGAAGCTCGCAAGCCGTGGCAAGCGCCTGCGCAAGGTGTTCCTCGTGAACAAGGCCAAGCTTCAGCAGCAGGAGGTCCATGCGCTCGGCCGAGTGTTGCGCCATCGCGGTCGCGCGCGCGTGCTTTTCGGAAGACAGCAGCCCGTTGGCGATCAGCCACGTGATCGCATTTGCAACCTGTTCATCACGGTTTGACGCCACAAGGTCCTCTGTGTCTGCGCGAGCACGCAACAGGATTTCTGCTCGCTCGCTGTTAACCATCGTGGCCCCGTCCACGGGCCCGACGCATTGTCCGCGTCTAGTCCCGGATTCAGACAGCAAGATTGAGGCCATTCAAGCACCACGAGAGCACGTGGAACAGTTCTTGCGCTGAGCGAGCTGTGGGCGTCTCGCCCCGGGAATGTTGGACGGGAGAATTCGCGTGTCGGTTACCACTGAAGGTGATCGTGATCCTGTGAGCGCCAATGACAATGGCTCGCCTTATGGCTTGGGTCATTCCAGTGGTGTTTCCGGCTTCTTCGCGTGGTGGCGCGAGGAGTTGGCGGTGCTCGCCCCCAAGGGGATGCGTCGGGCTTTCGAATCTCACACCATGGGCGCCACTGTTCAGGAACTGGACGGACAAGCCCTCCTCAAGCGCAAATCGGGCGCCGCGGGCAAGGTTCTGCCAGCGGATCCCCGCAAAGTTGCCGCCCTTCTTCCGAAGGGAGGTGTCATTTACCTGCTTCCCGAAGACGGCGCGCTCCGCCGCGAACGCCGCCTGCCGAGCGCCTCGCGCGCCCATATCCAGGACATCATGAACCTGCAGATGGCCTCGGAAACGCCGTTTACGGTCGATGAAGTCTACACGAATTCGGTCGTTAGCGGCGAAGACGACGCTACGCGCGAGATCATCGTCGCCCAGGCGCTCGCCCCGCGCCCGGCTATCGACGCCATCGTGCAGCGCATGCGCGACACCTATGGCATCGAGCTAGCGGGCATGGACATCGCGACCCCGGAAGGTCGCGCTGGCTTTAACCTACTGCCTGCCGCTGATGCCGCGCCGGCCCGCGCCGGCTGGCCGTCCGTTAACAAACTGTTGCTGATCGCGGCAATCCTGGCGGGCATTTTCGCTGCCGTTTCATGGCGCGACCTCCAGCAACGCCGGATCGCCTCCGCCGATGCCGTCATTGCCGCAGCTGAGGGCAATGCCTCCGAAGCGATCGCCGCCAAGACCCAAATTGAGAACGGCATCGCCGGGATCCAGCGGCTCGCCGCGACCCAGAAGGATCCGACCAGCTTCCTCAAAGTCTACAACCAGATCGCCGCCCTCCTGCCGGACGGGTCGTGGCTGGAGGAGTATAGCTACGAAGCTCCGATCGCCACAATTACTGGCCTCTCCGCCAACAGTTCGTCACTCGTTGAAGCGATGGAGTCATCGGAACTGGTGAAATCCGCACGGTTCACGTCACCGATCGTTACCGATCAGCGCACCGGCGCCGAACGGTTCCGCATCGAAATCACGCTCAAGTCACAGCCTGGCCAGGAGAAGCAGCCATGAAACTGCACGCCCTCCCCAGACAGTCCCGCCGCGCCGTTGCGCTTGGCCTGCTCGCCCTGACGCTGGCGACGGTCGCCGCTGTCGTCTGGATGTTGCTGTCGGTCTTTGTGTTCGATCTCGACGCGCGCGCCAAAGCCGTTGAGACTCGCGTAACATCCGTTAATTCTGTGGCTGGCTCTGTTTCCCAACTCCGCGCCGCATGGGCCCGTCTTGAGCGGGACCCACGCCTGTCGATCGACATGTTCCCGCCGGCCAGCGATGCACAGGCATCAGCAGCGGTGCAGTCGGCCGCGCAGAAGCTCTTCGTGCGCTCCGGCGCCACGGTGCGATCCGTCCAGACACTCGATGTGGTGCAGGAAGGCGCAGTTCGGCGGGTCGGCGTACGCGTCGCAGTCACTGGCACCAGCAACCAGATCAACCGCGCGCTCCAGGCAGTCTCCGGCTCGCGGCCCGTGCTGATGGTCTCCACCGGCAACATCCAGCTTATGGGCGATAGCCGCCGTCCTACGGACGCGCAGGTGACGCCGCAGCTGCAGGCCACGTTCAACATCTTCGCCTACGCAAGGAATGGCTGACCATGTCGGGCAGGGGTATCAACATCGTTCCAGCGGTCGCGATGCTGGTTGTGGCCGGCGGTTTTCTCGCCCTCGGCTTCCAGTTTCGCACGACCGATATAGCGGCCATGGCGGCAGCCGGCGGCACGGAGCCCGTCGCCATCCCGACCTTTCCTCCGGCGACGCAGGCAGAGAGCGAAGCGACGGACGCTTTCATCCGCCCCCTGTTTACTCGCGACCGGGCGCCCGGCCTAGACAAGGCGCCAGCGATTGCAACTGTCAGTGACGATCCCGATGCGCCGGACGCTGCGCAAGAGACGCAAACCGCGCCGGTTCTCAAGGGGCTTATCATTGGCGAGCACGGCGGTCGTGTGGCGCTGCAATCCGCGGACGCTGCGGCCCCGGTATGGGCCAAGGTGGGCGAGGAAGTCGGCGGCTGGACCGTCGAGGCCATCACAGATCACGGCGTTCGGGTTCGTAATGGCGACAA
>CANJXY010000022.1 GCA_947478925.1 Hyphomonadaceae bacterium
CACGAAGTTGCTGTTTGTGTAGACGCAGACTTCGGCCGCGATCGTCATCGCTTTGCGTGCGATCTTTTCGGCGTCGTCTTCGTACTCGTACAGCGCTCGTGCGGCGGACAGCGCATAGTTGCCCCCTGAACCAATGGCCGCGATCGGATGCTCCGGCTCGAGCACGTCGCCCCTGCCCGTGATGACGAGCAGTGATGTCGCGTCGCCCACGATGATGAGCGCCTCGAGATTGCGGAGGTATTTGTCAGTGCGCCAGTCCTTGGCGAGTTCCACGGCGGCGCGCTGCAGATTACCGGGGAATCGTTCGAGCTTCTGGTCGAGACGCTCAAAGAGCGTGAAAGCGTCCGCCGTGGCGCCTGCGAACCCTGCGAGGATCTCTCCCTTCTCGCCGAGACGCCGGACCTTGCGGGCGTTGCCCTTCATGATGGTCTGCCCCATCGACACCTGACCGTCCCCCATAATGACGAGCTTGCGGCCCTTCTTCACGGCGAGAATGGTAGTCGAGTGCCAAGTGGGTTCCGAAGACATGCCGACGCTTTCCTGACCGTTGAGCAGTCTATGTCGTGCACGCACGACCAACAAGCAAATTTATCGAGAAACGATATAGATCGTTTGGGGTGACGCGGGCTCGCGCAATTCTAACCTACTGAAAACAGACGGTTAAGCTGCAAACCGGTCCGCCGGGCGCGGACGATAGCTGCGCACAAAAGCGTCGAATTCGGCGGCCGGAAGCGGGGGCGAATAGTAATAGCCCTGTCCGATCGTGCAGGCGCGGCGCAGCAGGAAGTCGGCCTGCTCCTTCGTCTCGACGCCTTCGGCGACGGTCTCCTGGCCGAGAGCCTCGGCCATGGCGAGGATCATTTCGACAATGGCGGGAGCGTGCGGATCGGTGGAAAGCGCTCGAACGAATTGCTGGTCGATCTTGAACACGTCGAACGGCAGGCGTGTGATGGCGGCAAAGTTGGAGTGCCCCGTACCGAAATCATCGATAGCAAGGCGGACGCCGCGATTGCGCAACGGCCACATCGTGCGCGCCACACGGTCCGCGTCGGCAACGGCGGCGCTTTCGGTGATCTCAAGTTCGAGCAGGTCGGGCGGCAGACCGGAATCGTCGAGCGCCTGAAAGACGGAGCTCACGAAATCCGGATCGTCGAACTGGTGGGGCGAGACGTTGACTGCGACAGACGAGACGATGCCCTTGCGGTTCCAGCCAGCAGCGGCAAAGCAGGCATCGCGCATAACCTGCTTGCCCAGTGTTCCGATCAGGCCCAGTTCCTCGGCGATCGGAATGAATACGCCCGGCGAGACAATCGCGCCATCCGGACGCCGCCAGCGGGCCAGCGCTTCGGCGCCGACAAGCTCGCCGCTTTCAAGCTTCACCTTGGGCTGGAACACCGCGACGAACTCGCCGCGCTCAATGCCGACGCGAACCTCTTCTTCCAGCTTGGTCTGCGCGCGCGCCTTGTCGAGGAGGCGCTGGTCGAAGAAGGCGATACCCTGGACGCCGCCGCGCTTGGCCTCTTTCAGCGCAACCTCCGCCAGCTTGAGGAGGTCGGGACCGGTGGGAGCGTCGGCGGGGAAAGAGGAACAGCCGAAAGACGCGGTGACGCGGAGCACCTGGTCTTCCAGCCCAATGGGTTCGCCGATGGCAGCGCCCGCAGCCTTGAGGAAAGGGGCTGCATTCAGATCGGTAGTGCTGGGCAGCAACAGACCGAACTGGTCAGCGCCGATGCGGCCGATGAAAAATCCCGACAGCTTTGCCGCGATGGCGGTTGCGCGCAGACGTTCCGCCACAACGCCGAGCGCCTTATCCGCAAAGTGCGGACCATAGGTGACATTGACCTGCCGGAACTTGTCGAGATCGCAGATAACCAGATGGACGCCCTGCCCGCTGGCAACCACGTTTTCGAGACGAGAGACAAAGCGCAAGCGATTTGGCAGGTGCGTGACCGGATCCGTGTAGGCCATCGTCAGCGCGCGGCGCATCGCGGCTTCGGATCGCTCATGCACTTCGTCGATAGCGGTGAGCAGAGGTTTGAGCAGGCGATCGTCGGAGCTATCGGCCAGCTTCGACTTGTCCTTTGGATCGCGGCTGCGAATGCGGCGTTCGAGAAGGGTGACAGGCTTCAGCGCATGGCGCGCCAGCCGGTAGACCAAAGGGGCGATCGCCAGCAGGAAAAGCGACAGCACCATCGCGTTCAGCGCCACCACAGTCAGCCAGACATCAACGAACGGACGCGGCAGAAACGAGTAAACGGCATAACCGAATGTCTTGCCATGAGCGATGATCGGGCGGGCGGCATAGTATCGCTCGCCCTTGTTGAGAATACCGTTGGGATCGCGCGCGAGCGCTTCGAGCGCGCGAAGCGGGGGCAGAGCGGCGGGGTCGCCATCGCGGGCCAGGAGCGCCCAGTCGGCGCCGAAGACGGCGGATTGCCCGCCGGGCAGACCGTTCGACAAGGCATCGACGAGCACGGGAATCTCGCTCCAGTGGCCCGCCTCGGCGTGAACACGCGCGACATCCGCCAGCAGGCTTGCACCCGACGTGACCGCGACCTCACGCTGGGTGCGGATCTCGCCCTGGGCGAGGATAGGCGTGATGACCCATTGCGCGATAGCGGCCACGAAGGCGGCCACGACAGCGATCATCGCGACCCGACCTGCGAGGCCGAGACGCTTAGGCGGCCGGCGGGCCGCAGAGGCCCCGGCTGTCTTCGCTGGCAATGGCTTCTTGGCGGGCATTGAAGCGCGATCCCTGCGCGAATCCGGTGGCTTTCAGGCAAGGCAGACCCTAAATGCTCGCCAGCATTCAGACTTCCTCGACCGTTGGTATGCGAAGCTAGGTTCTGGGTGCGAACGCACAGTTAATGCCAGTAAACACACTGAAGGGGCCCGCCCATGGCGGACAAAGCACGCAAGGCGGAGGTCATCCGCGAGACAAAAGAGACCCGGATCCGGGTCTCGCTTGACGTCGATGGCTCTGGAAAGTCGACGATTTCAACCGGCGTGGGCTTCTTCGACCACATGCTGGAGAGCTTCGCCAAGCACTCCGCCATGGATATCAGCGTCGAAGCCAGGGGCGACCTTCACATCGATCAGCACCATACGATGGAAGATGTCGGCATCGTGCTGGGGCAGGCTTTCCGGGAAGCTGTAGGGAGCTATTCGAGCGTCATCCGCTTCGGCCACGCCTATGTGCCGATGGACGAAACGCTGGCGCGCGCCTCTGTCGACCTTTGCAACCGGCCCTACCTGATCTGGAAAGTCGGCTTCACGCGCGACAAGGTGGGTCAGGTCGACACTGAATTGTTCAAGGAATTTTTCCAGGCCTTCGCCATGAACTCAGGCATCTGCCTGCACCTCGAACTGCTCTACGGCGAGAACTCGCACCACATCGCCGAAGCCAGTTTCAAGGCGCTGGCGCGGGCGCTGCGCACGGCGGCCATGGTCGACGACCGGCTCAAGGGCCAGGTCGCGAGCACAAAGGGTAGCCTCTAGACCACAAGGGTGCGACATGGCGGCCTACGTCATCGGCAGTCTCGACATCACCGATCCTGCCGGCTTCGCAGAATATGCCCGGCAGGTTCCTGCCGTGATCGCCCAGTATGGCGGTCGCTATGTCGTCCGCGGCGGCGCCGCCGAGATGGTCGAGGGCGATGGTCCGCTGCATCCTCAGGTGGTTCTCGAGTTCCCCGACATGGCCGCGCTGAAGACCTGGTACGCCTCGCCGGAATACGCACCCCTCCTTTCCCTTCGACAGAGGACGGCCCGCGCCAAGGTTATCTTCGTCCCGGGCGCCTGACAGTTCGGGGCGGACGCGCTATCCCCGCGTCATGACCCGCCTTGCCATCATCGACTACGGTTCGGGCAATGTCCGTTCTGTGCAGCGCGCGCTTGAGGCTGCGGCCAACGCGCATGAGATCCGGCTCGACATCGTTCTGACCGACGATCCGGACCGCATCCGGCAGGCGGACCGCATCGTGCTGCCGGGCGTCGGCCATTTTGCCGATTGCGCGGCAGGGTTGGCAAACCGTCAGGGCGTCACCGAGGCGCTGAACGAGGCGGTGTTCCGCTCGAAGCGGCCCTTCCTCGGCATCTGTGTCGGCATGCAGCTGATGGCCGATGTCGGGCGCGAAGACGTGGAGACGCCTGGGCTTGGCTGGATACCCGGCGCGGTCGAGCGACTGACGCCGAAGGATGCCAAACTGCCCGTTCCGCACATGGGCTGGAACGTGCTGACCGACCTGACCTCGCACCCCGTACTGAGCGGTCTCGGGCCCGACCCGCACGTCTACTTCGTGCATTCCTACGCGCTGAAGCCGGAGCATCGCGATCACATCGCGGCGCGGTGCGATTATGGCGGCAAGTTCGTGGCGGCGGTTGCACGCGATAACCTGTTCGGCACGCAATTCCATCCCGAGAAAAGCCAGAAGGCGGGGCAGACGCTGCTCGCCAACTTCCTGCGCTGGAAACCCTGACCTGCCTGTGCGGCTGACCTAAACGTGACGCAATTTCGCGACGTCAGGGGCAATGTGTGCTGCTGCATAACGTCGGCAGTCGGGGTAAGAACGACTTAAGGACGGCGCTCCCGTAACGCCCGGAGAAGGCGGACCACATGAAACTCTACCCTGCGATCGATCTGAAGGACGGTGTGTGCGTCAGGCTTCTGCGCGGCGAGATGACGACCGCGACCTCCTTCAACGATGACCCAGCTGACCAGGCGCTACGCTTTGCCGCGATGGGCTTCGAGGCGCTGCACGTCGTCGACCTCAATGGCGCGTTCGAGGGGCATTCGGTAAACCACAACGCCGTTTCATCCATCCTTGATGTGATGCGGGCGCCCGTGCAACTCGGCGGCGGCATCCGCGACATGGATGGTGTCGAGCGCTGGCTCGATGCCGGCATCGCGCGCGTGATCCTCGGCACGGCGGCGGTGCGCGATCCGGAGTTCGTGAAGGAAGCGGCGCGCGCGTTCCCCGGCCATGTCGCGGTGGGCATCGATGCGCGCGATGGCAAAGTGGCCGTACAGGGCTGGGCCGAGACGACCGACATGCAGGCGGTCGATCTGGCGAAAGCCTTCGAAGGGTGCGGGGTTGCGGCGATCATCGTCACGGACATTGCCCGCGACGGTCTGAAGTCCGGCGTCAACGTGGCGCTCACCGGACAGCTGGCCGATGCGGTGTCGATCCCGATCATCGCTTCGGGCGGGCTGAAGAACATCTACGACATCACCGCGCTGAAAAATCGCCAGGGGACGCAGATCGAAGGCGCCATCCTCGGCCGCGCGCTCTATGATGGCGACATCGACCCAACCGAGGCGCTGCTGGCGGCGCGATAGGCGGCGGTGGCATCGTGCTGTAGGCTGCAACCGGTGCGCGATTATACTCGAACAGCGACCTGGGGCCTCACCTGCGCAGTCGCGGGCGTGACCCTGCTCGGGTTTGTCGGTCGCGCGGGAATCGAGGGCTGGCCCGGCTGGATCCTCGACCTTCTGTCACACTGGCCAAAGCATCTCTTCATCGCAGGCATCCTTGCGGCTGCGCTGGCTGGCGTCCTGCGAATGCGAACCGCGGCAGCAGTCAGCGTCGCGATGGCGGTGATCAACGGCGCCCTGCTGATCGGCACGGGCGGCTTTGCGCTACCGCAAGCAGTGGCGGCAGATGCCCGCATCCTGCGCATCGTGAGCGCGAACGTGCATGGCTCGATGCCGGCGCTCGCGGCGCTGGCGGACCAGGCGCGCAGCTACGGCGCAGACATTGTTTCGGTCTATGAAGCGCCCGAAGACTTGCAGAACGCAGACGTCGCGCGTCTCTTTCCCGAACTGGTGAATCGCAGCTTGCCGAGCAAACGCCTGGAAGGCTGGGCGCTGAAACGCCGGTCACTGCTCGCCGCGCGCGATGCAGGCGCAATCGATGTGACTGCATTCATCGGAAGCAACAGCGTCGTCGTTCGCGCCCGCCTGGGCGATGTGCAGATCATCACCACGCATCCACCTTCCCCCGGCGGACCGGGCGAGCGGTGGGATCGTGATCGTCAGCTGGCCTCGCTCAAGGACGGGCTCGACGCCAACGCACCCTTCGCCATCATGGGCGACTTCAACACGACGCCATGGGGCCACGCCTATGAAAGTGTGCCGGGCGCGCGCGCGGGTGATCCAAGGTTTGAGGGGACATTTCCTGCATTCGCTGGCGTGCTCGGCCTGCCGATTGATCACATTCGCTTCGGTGGCGGGCTGATGCTGACCGACTATCGCAGCGGGCCGAATGTCGGATCAGACCACCTGCCCCTGTTCGCGACCTTTGCGTTGCCGGCGAAGTAGAACTCGCGTAAAAGGACTGCCTCCAACCCGTCCTGCGAACCTCGCATGACCTGAAGCACGAAAGGAGACGCACCATGACGATCGACGCGCGTTTCCAATCACAAGCTTCAGGATCACATGGACCTTTTGAGATGGCTGGCGCCTAGCGCCGCCCGACAACGCCGGCGCAAGCCCGGCGTGACGACCGACAGTCAGAAAGACAGGATGCTTGCGGCGCGCGCATTGCGCGCCACGCTGTCACCACACCTGTTGCGCGATATCGGCGCAGACGATGGGTAAGCGCCTACCGCGCCCGTCCACTTGCCTTCCCGCTGTCGCCGGGCGAATGGAAAGACATGCGGAAGGCTGCCAATGCTCAAGGTTAGGGTTATTCCCTGTCTGGACGTGAAGGACGGGCGCACCGTGAAGGGCGTCAACTTCGTCGACCTGCGTGATGCGGGCGATCCGGTGGCGCTTGCTCGCGCGTACGACGCCCAGGGCGCCGACGAACTCTGCTTTCTCGACATCACGGCGAGCCACGAAAAGCGTGCGACCATGATCGACGTCGTGGAGCGCACGGCGGACGCCTGCTTCATGCCGCTGACCGTGGGTGGAGGCGTGCGGACGCCCGACGACATGGTGGCAATGCTGAAGGCCGGCGCGGACAAAGTCGCGATCAACACGGCCGCCGTACTCGACCCCGACATCATCCGTGCGTGCGCGCGAAAAGTGGGCAGCCAGGCTGTGGTGATGGCGATGGATGTGCGGCGCGAAGGTGATGGCTGGGTCGTTTACACCCATGGTGGTCGCAACAGTTCGGGCAAGGACGCGGTGGCGTTCGCAAGACAGATTGTCGACCTCGGCGCAGGCGAAATCCTGCTGACCTCGATGGACCGTGACGGCACGAAGGACGGCTATGACATCCCCCTTCTCCGCGCCATCCGCGACGTGGTGTCCGTACCCCTCATCGCCTCTGGCGGCGCGGGCAATGTGCAGCACATGGCCGATGCTGTGTTGAAGGGTGGCGCGGATGCCGTGCTTGCCGCTTCAATCTTCCACTTTGGCGAGGCGACCATTGCAGACGCGAAGGCCGCGTTGGCGGCGGCGGGCGCGCCGGTGCGCCCCACGGTTGATGCCTGAGGAGGATGCCTGATGCAGCATGATGCACTCGGACCTGCGAGCTTCCTTGGCGACGTGCTGAACGATCTCGCCAAGACGGTCGACGCGCGCGCAGGCGCAGACCCGGCCTCGTCATGGACAGCCAAACTCCTGATGGGTGGCCCCGCCCTGACCGCGAAAAAACTCGGGGAAGAGGGCGTTGAGGCGGCGCTCGCCATTGCCTCGCAGGATGACATGGCGGTGGCCGCGGAGGCTGCCGACCTCATCTACCACCTGTTCGTGGCGCTGCGTTCGCGCGGGGTTTCCCTCGACGCGGTGGCAAAGACCCTGCAGGCGCGGCAAGGCAAATCCGGGGTCGCCGAGAAAGCCTCGCGCGCGGACTGAGAATTTCATCGTGGGAGACAAAACGATGAGCGGAACCGGGGCTGTGCGTATTGCGAAGCTCGACACGTATTCGCGCAAACTCCTCCATCTGGTCCCGGATGCTGATGCACTACGCGTCTATGACGCGTTCGCCGCCGCGGCGGTGATAACGACCCAAGTCTGAACGTGTCGCTGATTATCCGTCCCGCAAGGCAGTCCGATGCTGCGGCCATGGCCGACCTCATCAATGTGATCATCGCCGCTGGCGGCACGACCGCTTATGAAGACCCGTTCGATGCGACATCGATGGACGCGGCCTACATTTCGCTGCCGCAGCTGGTGTCCTGCTTCATTGCGGAGAATGGCGGCGAACTGGCCGGATTTCAGGGACTGATGTGGTCGTTCGACCCGGACGATCCCCTGCCCGATGGATGGGCGACAATCGGCACGTTTGCCCGGGTGGGACTGACCCAACGCGGCGTGGGCGGGGCGTTGTTCGCAGCGACACGGGAGGCTGCGCGCACGGCCAGGGTTACAGTGATCGACGCGACCATCCGCGCTGACAACACAGGCGGTCTGGCTTTCTATTCGCGGCAAGGTTTTGTCGACTACGACCGACGCGTCGCCGTCCCGCTGAAAGATGGAACGCCTGTGGACCGCATCCGCAAGCGGTTCGATATCGCCGCCTGACCTACCGTCGTGGGCGCAGGAAGATGTAGGTCGCGCCGGCGCCGCCATGGCGCGGATGGGCGGCGGCATAGCCCGCAATGACCGGGCGCAGAGATGGATCAGCAATCCAGTCGAATAGCCGGGCGCGCAGGATCCCCGTCCCCAGCCTGCCCTTGCCCGTGATCACCAGCACGCAACGCGCCTGCAATGCGGCCTGACGCAGCAGAAAGTCCATCAGTTCGCGGTGGGCCGTGTCCTGGGTGTGCCCATGAAGATCGAGGCGCGCGTCGATATCATTCTGGCCGCGGCGGATGCGACGTTGGCCAGAGAGATCCTCCGGCGGGCCGGGACGCGGCGTGCGAGACGCCTTGCCCTCGGCAAGTGGCGCCGCCGGGCGTGCCGCGCGCGGGGCATCTTCGCTTGTTTCGGGGTCAACCGGCTCATGGACGCGCCCCGGCATGAGGCGAACGGTGCGCCCGACCCGATGCCACAGCTTCTTTTCTTCGGGAGAGAGCCGGCGCGTCATCGAAAACCAGCTTAGTTTCGGCTGCGGATCAGGTCGCCCTGGCTAGGTCGCGGTGGTGACTTCGTCGAGCAGCCAGTTCGGATTGTCGATCTTCAGCTGACGCTTGAACGTCCAGATCTCCTTGGCGGAACGCATGTTCTCGCCATCCGACAGATCGCTTTCGAACGAGACCAGCACGCGCGCCATGTTGCCGGCGTCGACGGAAGCCTCGGCGATGCGGGCCTGACGCAGGCGCACGAGCCGCATCGGCTCCGTTCCAGCCCGCTCACGCTCGGCGATGGCGTCGCTGTAGGCGTCGAACACGTCCTGGTCGACCAGCTGGCGCAGCGCGTCGCGGTCGCCATCGGCGAAAGCCGCAACGATCATCTCGTAGGCCTTGCGGGCCCCGCGCGTGAATTCTTCGGGCGAGAAGCTATCGTCTTCGACGGCGATCGCTTCCATTCCGGCAGCGGCCGGACCCGTAAAGGCGGGGCGCAGGCGGCGCTTGTCGGTAGCCTCCATCGCACCGTCATCCTCGCGCTCGGGCGCGCGCACGGGCGCTTCGCGCAAGCGGCGCGCCGGAGGTTCCGCGCCGGTTTTCTGGCCCAGAACCGCGTACAGGCGTGAAATCACGAAGACTGCGATCGCCGCCAGGATGATGAGGTCGATGCCGGGCAAGTAAAACCTTCAAGTTGTAGGCAGGACGAGGCACTGGCCTCGCCATCCGCCAGTCCAATATAGTCACAAACGCCGCCAAGTCAGCCCGTTGTTGCCGACGTCGCAGCAGCGTGATAGCCGCCCAGCCTTCAGATTTCGACAATTCCGGGCACGCAGACATGACCGAAACCGCAACTCCGGAGCCAGCTGACGCCGCCGGACCGCCGATGATCCGTGTCCTGGCGCAGTACGTTAAAGACCTTTCATTCGAAAATCCGGGCCTGTTCGCCTCCCAGCAGAGCGGGGCGGCGCCCGAGATCGAGCTCGGCATCGATGTTCGCGTGGAGCCCGGTCCGCCAGCCGAAAAGATTTTCGCCGTTGAGTTGAAATTGTCGGCTCGCGCCAAGCGCCAGGACGCCGTCGTGTTCATCGTCGAGCTTGTCTACGCCGGCGTCGTCCAGCTGCAGGACGCCAAGCCGGAAGACGCAGAGCCGATGCTGCTGATCGAATGTCCTCGCCTGCTTTTCCCGTTCGCGCGCCGCATCATCGCCGACGTCACGCGTGAAGGCGGCCACCCACCGCTGATGATCGACCCGATCGATTTCGTGGGTCTCTATCGCCAGCAGCGCCTGCGCGCAGAAGCGGAAGCTCAAGCCAAGGCCTGATATCCAGCCATCAGAGCGTCAGCACCATTTTCAGCGCGCCGTCGCGGCGGTCGTTGAAGAGGTCGTAGGCGTGTGCGCCCTCCGACAGCGGCATGCGGTGGGAGATGAACTGTTCCGGCTTCAACCGACCGCCGCGCACGAGGGGCACGAGCTCGGACCAGTGCTTGACGACCGAGCAGAGACTGGTGCGAAATGTCAGGCCCTTGTTGAAGGCGAGCGCCATCGGGAACGGGAACTGCTTGGTCTGGTTCACGCCAATGGTCGAGACCGTGCCCTGCTTTCCAGCCAGCGAGAGCGCCAGCTTCAGCGTAGCGTCGGCGCCGACAGCCTCGACCACGCTGCCAGCGAAGCGGCCATGGGTCAGCTCTTTGAGCTCGGCGCGCTCATCGCCCGGTGTCAATGCCGTCGCGCCGAGGCGTTCGGCCATGGCGCGGCGTTCGGGCACGAGATCCACGGCGAAGACGCGGGCAGCGCCCAGCGCGAACGCAATCTCCACCGCCATCAGGCCAATGGGACCGAGGCCAACAACAGCGACAATTCCGCCCGGGTGGATGTCGGCGTTCTTGGCGCCGAGATAGGCGGTTGGGAGATTGTCGGTGAGCAGCAGCCCCTGTTCGAGACTGAGCCCGTCCGGAATGCGCGCAGCGTTCTGATCAGCATGCGGCACCATCACCGCCTCGGCCTGGCAACCTTCGAGCGCGTGGCTGAGGCCATAGCAGTCTGTCGCGTTGAACTCGCACTTCACGCAGTCGCCGGCGCGGCAGGCAGCGCAGCGCCCGCAGCCGACGGCAGCGGAGATCATCACCTGGTCGCCGACCTTGAGCGTTTCGACATGCGGGCCAATCTCGACGATCTCGCCGACAGCCTCGTGGCCAACGCAGAAGCCGATATCATCGCTGAAACCATGGCCCTGGTAGATGTGCAGGTCGCTGCCGCAGATACCGCAGGCCCTGACCCTGACAAGCGCTGCGTGAGGCGCGGTGATCTTCGCATCAGGAATGGACTCGAAGCGAATGTCCTTCGCGGCGTGGTAGGTGAGAGCTTTCATGGGCGGCGCCTCCTGCCCTCACTGTAGAGCAGGAATGCCGGCGTCGGAAAGCCGGCGCTTGTCAGCCCAGCTTCTTCCAGATCACGTCATGGTCCTTGTCGCCGAGCGTTTCCACAAAGGCGGCGTGGGCTGCGGCCTCCGCTGTGGTCAGCCGCGGCGGCAGAGGCGTCGGGCGCTGACGGCGGGGCGTGAACATGACCTGTCCCCGTCCGCCGGCATTGATGTCGTCGGCGAGATCCAGCCGGCGCTCGCGCCCGCCGCGGAGTTCAAGATAGGCCATTGCGAGAAGCTGGGCGTCGAGCAACGCACCGTGAAGCACCCTGTCCTTGATCGAGATGTCGAAGCGCTTGCAGACAGCGTCGAGCGATGCGGGCGAACCAGGGCGGTGCTCGCGCGCCAGCACCAGGGTGTCGATGAAGCGCTCTTTCGGGAAGGGCGGCCGGCCCATCAGCTCAAGCTCGTAATTGAGGAAGCCGCGGTCGAACTCCGCGTTGTGAGCAACGATTGGCGAGTCTCCGAAGAACTCCAGCAGCCGGTCGACGACAAGTGGGCTTTCAAACGGCGGCTTACCGCGCAGCGTCTCGTTCGTGATGCCCGTGATGCGTACGGTCGCTTCGGAGACCGGGCGGCCGGGGTTGATGTAGATCTGGAACTCTCTTCCGGTGGGCAGGAGGTTGATCAGCTCTATGCAACCAACCTCGACGATGCGGTCGCCCTGCCCGGGATTGAGCCCGGTTGTCTCGGTATCGAATACGACTTCACGCATCAGCCTGTCCCGCTACCCACATCTGAGCCTGTATCCGCGAGGCGCTTGCGCAACTCCGCGAGGATTTCCTCAACACGCGCCTCGGCTGCCGCAAAGCCCTGGCTGGTGTCGATGATGAAATCGGCGCGGCTCCGCTTCACCGAATCAGGAACCTGCCGGGCAAGTATCGCCTCGAACTCCGCCTCGGTCATCTGGCCGCGCGCGAGCACGCGGGCCCTTTGCACTTCTGGCGGCGCACTGACCACAAGAATTGCGTCCGCACGCTTGTCGCCGCCGGTTTCGAACAACAGCGGGATGTCGAGCACGACGATGCCGTGGCCGCCCGCCATCGCCTTCTGCAGAAAGCCAAGCTGCTGGCCGCCAACAATGGGGTGGACGATTTCCTCCAGCCTTTTCATGGCGCTGGAATTGTTGAGCACGCGCTGACGCAGTTTGATGCGGTCGATGCCGCCATCAGTCCCGGTGACACCGGGAAATTCAGCCTCGAGCGGGGCGACCGCCTCGCCGCCCGGTGCGTAGACGCGGTGGACAGCAGCGTCGGCGTCATAGACCGGCACGCCGCGCGCTGCGAACATGGCAGCGGTAGCCGATTTGCCCATGCCGATGGAGCCTGTGAGTGCAAGCTTGATCATGCGCGCGCCGCCACAGCTGCGCGGCAGGCATGCAGCGCCTTTGCCTGATCCGGCCAAACGCCGAACCAGAGGTGAAACGCGGCGGCAGCCTGCGCGACGAGCATGGTCAGACCGTCATGCCGCGTCCAGCCAGCGCTCGCGGCAGCTTCGAGCGCGCCCGCCGCAGCTTTGCCGTAAGAAAGATCGAGGAAGGGCCGCCCCCTGCCCGGCGACAGCGGAGGCAGGCTCTCTCCGGCATGACCGAGGCTGGCGGAATTGACGATGATGTCAGCATCAGCGGAGAGGCGTTCGATGTCGTCAAGCCCGGCCGTGTGGGCATGGGGCGCAAGCTCGTTGGCGAGCGCGGCGGCGTTGACAACAGAGCGATTGGCGATGGTGAACCTGGCGCCGGAACGGTTGAGACTAACTGCAGCTGCCCGCGCCGCGCCGCCGGCGCCGATCAGCAATACGCGCAGATTTCGCAGTTCATCCCCACACGCCGCATGCATCGCGACTTCAAAACCGGCAACATCCGTATTGTGCGCGGTCCATGCGCCATGTTCGCGAACCAGCGTATTCGCTGCGCCGACGGTGCGCGCTTCGAGCGAAGATTTCGTGGCAGCGCTGAGCGCGGCGATCTTGTGCGGCAGCGTAACGTTGAGACCGTCATAGATGCTTGCCATCGCGCGCAGATCATCCCTGGCGCTTTCGGATGTGAGATGGACGCGATCATAGTGCGCATTGAGGCCCGCGTCAGCGATCCAGGCGTTGTGGATCAGCGGCGACAGCGAGTGCGCCACTGGATTTCCGACCACCGCGTACAATTTCCGATCAGGCGAATTGTTCATGGGAGAAGCGAGCCACGGTCGCGTAACCACTGCATGAGCGGCAGAAGCGGCATGCCGAGGATGGAGAAATAATCGCCCTCGATGCGGTCGAAGAGCTGCGCCCCGAGGCCTTCGATCTGATAGCAGCCGACGCTTTCGAACGCGGCGTCCCCGATGGCGTCGAGATAGCCTTCCAGGAAATCGTCCGAGAAGTTGCGCATACGCAGTTTCGGCTGAGAGAGATGACGCCAGACCGGCGCGCCTTCAACGCAGGCGACGATGGCCGATTGCAGGGTATGCGTCTTCCCACGCAGACTTCGCAACACGTCAGCGGCTTCCTCGCGCGTGGACACCTTGTCGAGGCCCTGCCCGTCGTGATCGAGCATCTGGTCGCAGCCGAGCACGACGCCGAGATGCGAGATAGAGACCTTCAACGCCTTGGTTTCAGCCAGCAAATCCGCCTGCTTGGCGACGCTGGCGCCCTCAGCCCGGAGGGCGTCCTTCAAGGCCTCCTCGTCAACGCCCGAACCGACCTGCTCGAATGACAGGCCGGCGGCGCTCAGCACGCTCGCGCGGGATTTGCTTTTGGAAGCAAGGATCAGTCGGTGTTCTGCAGAGGCGCTCAACGCTCGTGTTCCTGGATGATGTTGAGGATCGCGGCGGCTGTCTCCTCAACCGAGCGGCGGCTGACATCGATAGTGGGCCACTTCATCCGCGCAAAAAGGCGGTTGGCGTCAGTGATCTCCTGCTGGACGTTTTCTTCGTCGGCGTAGGAGCCATCCGGCGTCTCGTTGAGTGACAGGAGGCGATGGCGGCGGATCTGCACGAGCCGGTCGGGCGAAATCTTCAACCCGACGACGAGCGGGGCGCCGGGCTGCGTAAGGATTTCTGGAACATCAACGCCAGGCACGAGCGGAACGTTCGCCGCTTTCACTCCGCGGTTGCCGAGATAAACGCATGTCGGCGTCTTGGATGTGCGCGAGACACCCACCAGAACCACATCGGCTTCGCGCAGGCGTTCCGTGTGCTGGCCGTCGTCGTGCTGGAGCGCGAAGTTGATCGTCTCGATCCGCGCGAAATAATCGGCATCCAGGTGATACTGTCCGGCGACCTTGTGGGCCGACTGCAAGCCGAGATAACGCGACAGCATGTTCACCGCAGGATCAATCACGGCCAGCGTCGGCGACCCGACCTCGCGGCAACGCTCCTCAAGCCGGCTGCGCAGCGCCTCGTCGGTGATGGTGTAGAGAACCACGCCTGGCGCAGACTCGATTTCCTTCAGAACCCGCTCGAGCTGCTTGGGGCTCCGCACGAGATAGTAGTTATGTTCCAGGGGGGCGATATGGTCGAACTGGGCGCAGGCTGCGCGCATCACGGCATTGAGCGTCTCACCCGTTGAGTCCGAGACCAGGTGCACGTTGAAGTAGGTCTCGTAGGTCATCCGGTGGTCGACCCTCCCGCCAGCGATTGGCCGCCCGCCTGTGGACGCTTACCCCCCATACTGCTGGGAGTTGATTGTGGACAAGCTGGCCATCGAATTCGGCGCCAGATTGAGTCACACACTTCTCGACAGGTGGAGAGACTGAGCAAGACTCATCGATTCGGCGCCCATGAGTCACGCTCTTGGGACTCGACTCTTGTTAAGCTCTTGTTAACGAAGATCTTAATGAAACGTAAACGCCGAAGTCGGAGTCGGAACATTGGGTGATTCACGGTGTACAGCCATGTGCACTGTCTGGGGATGACGCTTTGACCCGACTTATGAACTGACTAAACACCACCAGAGTCTATTTAGATTCAGATTCAAAGAATCTCTTTCTCTCTCTTCACCGGGTGACGCTTGAACGGGAAACCTCTTCTCAGAGTGCTGAACGGTGAGCGCATAGATCCAGTTCCTGTCTGGATGATGCGTCAGGCTGGGCGGCATCTTCCGGAATATCGCGAGACACGTGCCCGTGCGCGTGACTTCCTCGATTTCTGTTATTCCCCTTCCCTTGCAGCGGAAGCAACGCTGCAACCGGTTCGGCGCTATGGCATGGATGGAGCGATCCTGTTCGCCGACATCCTGCTCATCCTCGACGCCATGGGCCGCAATGTGCGCTTCCTTGAGGGCGAAGGACCGCGCGTTGATCCCGCGACAAAGGCGAGCGATCTTGCCAGGGTTCCCCTGGAAAAAATGCTTTCGAAGCTCGCGCCTGTCGGTGAGACGGTCGAGCGGGTGAAAGCGGCGCTCGATCCATCCGTCACCCTAATCGGCTTTGCTGGTTCACCCTGGACGGTCGGCGTTTACGCCATTGAAGGTCGTGGAGGCACCGACAAGGCGGATAGCCGCAAGTTCGGCTACCAGCACCCCGAAGAACTCGACGGCATGCTGGAGCAGCTCGTGGAGGCCAGCGCTCACTATCTGAAGATGCAGGCCGATGCCGGGGCCGATGCCTTGATGCTGTTCGAGAGCTGGGCGGAAGGTTTGCCGCAGGATGCTTTCGAGCGCTGGGTGATCGGGCCGACCGCCAAGCTCGTACAAAGGGTGCGAGCGCTCGGTGTGAAGCAGCCGATTATCGGCTTTCCGCGCGGCGCCGGCGCACTGGTTGTCGACTATGCGGAGCTTACGGGCGTGAATGCTGTTGGTCTGGACACTGCGATGCCGCTGAAGCGGATCGATGCGATGCTGCCCAAGGGCATGCCCGTGCAGGGCAATCTCGATCCCATGCGACTGGTGGCGGGCGGGCCTGGCCTTGAGACGCGTGTCCGCGAGATCATCGATCAGCTGAAAGACCGCCCGCACATCTTCAATCTGGGTCATGGCGTGACCCCAGAAGTCCCGATTTCCAACGTGGAATCAGTCCTCCACACCATCCGAGGTCTCGCGTGAACGCCGAAAAGATCGCGGTCGTCCTCTTCAACCTGGGCGGACCGGACGGACCGGACGACGTTCAGGGCTTCCTCAAAAACCTGTTCAGTGACAAGGCGATCATCCGTTCGCCCCTGCCGGTGCGTTTCCTGCTCGCACGGCTGATATCGAGAACACGCGCGCGAAGCGCGCGCGCAAATTACGCCCTGATGGGCGGCGGTTCCCCCCTCCTCCCCGAGACCCGTAAGCAGGCCGCAGCGCTCGACGCCGAGCTGACGAAGCGCGGCCGCACGGTGAAAAGCTTTATCGCGATGCGCTACTGGAAGCCCTATGCCGCAGACGTTGTGCGCGACGTGCGTGCCTGGGGGGCGGACAGGGTCGTCCTCCTGCCGCTTTATCCGCAGTTCTCTTCGACCACGACCGGATCGTCGCTGAAGTCATGGCAGGAGGCCCACGGGCCCGAAGGGGTTGCCGTCTGCTGCTATCCCGACGGCGACAAATTCATCGCCGCGCACGCCCGAAAGCTGATCGAGACGTGGAAGGCCGCTGGCTCGCCGGCGAATGTGCGCTGCCTCTTGTCGGCGCACGGCCTGCCGGAGGTCGTCGTGAAAACAGGCGATCCCTATCAGTGGCAGGTCGAACTCACGGCCGCGAAACTGAAACCGCTGCTGCCGCCGGAATGGGACGTGCAGATCTGCTATCAGTCACGCGTGGGACCGCTGAAATGGATTGGACCGCCGACGGATGCGTGCATCGAAAAGGCGGCGAGGGATGGCAAGGCCATTCTCTTGTCGCCCGTGGCGTTTGTCTCTGAACACATCGAGACGCTGGTTGAACTCGACATCGAGTATCGCCACCTGGCCGAACAGCACGGCGCGAAATGCTATCTTCGCGCGCCTGCCCTTGGCGTTGATGCCGGCTTCGTCGAAACGCTGGCTGATCTGGTCGAAGACGCGCTAGCTGACACGGGCGCCGTGAAAATCCGGTCCGGCTGTGGCGGGCGGATCTGCCCCGCCGACCGGAAGGACTGTCCGAACCATCGCGCCCCGGCTAACAAGGCCGCCTGAAGGTCGCATTGAGCGGGAGCGTGGCATGTTCGAATGGTTTCGCGCGATCCACATCATCAGCATTATCGCCTTGATGGCCGGCCTGCTGATCTATCCGCGCCTGCTGGTTTACCGGTTGGAAGCGCAAGGGGATGAGCGTTTCGAGGCGGCCATGGACAAGGCCGCCAATTCGACCCGCAGGATCATTCTCAACCCGATGCTGATCCTGGCCTGGCTGATGGGCCTTGCGATGATTGGCAACAACTGGCAATTTTATATCACCCAGATTTGGTTCTGGGGTAAAATCGTGCTCGTTCTGGGGCTGTCGGGTTTCCACGGCTACGTCATCGGGCTCGGCAAGAAGATCGCCAGGGGCGAACGGCCGATCGAGCCCCGCAAGCTGCGCATGATGAACGAAATTCCGATGATAATTGCGATTTTCGCGGTGATCCTGGTGGTCGTTCAGCCCTTCTAGGACTGCGCCCGCCACCCCATATTCACTTGACCATCCGGGGTTTTGACGGTCTAACCGCGAACGTCGGCCGTCCGGTCGATGTTCTTTCCCTTCTCAAAATTTGTCCGCCAGACCCGCGCCTCGCGCCATCTCCCGGGCAAACCACAATCGAAATGTACCTATTCAATGTCTGACGACGTTATCGAAGCGGTTGAGCAAGAGCACGAGCGCGTGCTGCTCAACGATCTCAAGAAAAAAACACCGGCCGAACTGCTGGCCATGGCGGAAGAGCTCGAGGTCGAAGGCGCCTCGCTCCTGTCGAAGCAGGAACTGATGTTCGGTGTCCTCAAGGAGCTGGCCGAACGCGATGTCGAGATCATCGGTGTCGGCGTGGTCGAGGTGCTGCCTGACGGTTTCGGCTTCCTCCGCTCGCCGCAGTCCAACTATCTTGCCGGTCCGGACGACATCTACGTTCAACCGCAGATGATCCGGAAGATGGGCCTGCGGACCGGCGATACGGTTGAGGGCACAATTCGCGGTCCGCGCGATGGCGAGCGCTACTTCGCGCTGGTTCGCGTTTCGACCGTCAATTTCGAGGATCCCGAGCGTGCGCGACACAAGGTGCCGTTCGACAACCTCACCCCGCTCTATCCGGACGAACGGCTTCACATGGAGCCTAAGGATCCGACCAAGAAGGATCGTTCGGGGCGCGTCATCGACATCGTCTCGCCGATCGGCAAGGGCCAGCGCGCGCTGATCGTCGCCCCGCCCCGGACCGGCAAAACCGTTCTCCTGCAGAACATCGCGCAGTCGGTCGCTGAAAATCACCCCGAGTGCTACCTGATCGTGCTCCTCATCGACGAGCGTCCCGAGGAAGTCACCGACATGCAGCGCTCGGTGCGCGGCGAAGTCATTTCCTCGACCTTCGATGAGCCCGCAACACGCCACGTCGCCGTCGCTGAAATGGTGATCGAGAAGGCCAAGCGGCTCGCCGAACATGGCCGCGATGTCGTGATCCTGCTCGACTCGATCACGCGCCTCGGCCGGGCCTACAACACCGTCGTCCCCTCGTCCGGCAAGGTCCTGACTGGCGGTGTCGACGCCAACGCGCTGCAGAAACCGAAGCGCTTCTTCGGCGCCGCACGTAATCTGGAAGAGGGTGGTTCGCTTACCATCATCGCCACCGCGCTGATCGAGACCGGCTCGCGCATGGACGAAGTCATCTTCGAGGAATTCAAGGGTACGGGTAACTCGGAGATCATTCTCGACCGCAAGGTTTCCGACAAACGCATCTTCCCGGCGATCGACATCCTCAAATCGGGCACGCGGAAAGAGGAGCTGCTCACCGATCCGAAGGAGCTGCAGAAGATCTACATCCTGCGCCGCATCCTCAACCCGATGGGAGCGCAAGATGCGATCGAATTCCTGCTCGACAAGATCAAGCAGACCAAGACGAACGGCGAATTCTTTGCGGCGATGAACAACTAGCTTCTGTCTGCACACGCCGAAAAACAGAAACCCCGCCTTCCTATCCGGAAGGCGGGGTTCTTCTTTTTGATCAGTCCGAAATTTGACGTCGCCGCTGTCTAGTAAGCCGCGATCAATTCCTTCCGTCGCACAATCCGCGGAGGAGTTCGAACCTCCGTATCCGTTTTCGCCGGCCTCGCCGCGCCCTCGACCGGCGCCGCCACGCCCAGTCGTTTCCTCAGGTCCTCGATCGACAGAACCCGTCTATGTCTTCCGCTGTCCTCACTCGCCTGCACCTGGTCTGCGTACATTCTGTTCGCTGCTCCTTGCTGGTCTCTACAATCCCGATCGCCACTCCGGGGTCTTCAACTTGCCGCCCCCCACCTTGCCGCCCCCATGTTTGACAGTATGTCCGCCGGGTATTACCGAACTACCAACGTACCACGGTAACAAAAGATGAATGTCGCTGACGTCGAAAAAACCCAGACCGGCGTCAGAATGGCGACGCCGTTGTTGAAAGTCCTGCGCGCGCTGGCGGACTACAAGGACATGAGCCTGGGAGACTTGCTGGAGGCGGTGCTGCTGCACGCACTCGACAACAAGACGCCGTTCTCGAAGGAGACGTTGCGGGTCATCGCACAGCTCCGGGACGTCTATGGTCTTGATCTCACCAGCGCCGACGTCCAGTCGTTGCGGGACTGACGGCCCTGCCCTCTTGTGCTAGCGACACCTTTCCATCTGAAGGGTCCGGGCATGTCCTTAAGTCGCCACTTCATCACCGAGATCTACCGCGAGAACGCCGGCGGTGCTGAGCTCAACGCCGACCTTCTCGATGCCGCCAAGATGCTGGCGAAGGAGGACAGGGCCGGACGCGCCTGGTGTAAGGAGTACGGCTATCAGGGCTACACGTCATACGCGTCGCTCGATGACCTGCCCCAACGGGCGACCTGCTTTGAGCAACTCGTCCGTATACTGAAACCGCACGCCGAGGCGTTCGCGGCCCACCTCCAGATGGATCTGCGCGGCAAGCGTCTCAAGCTCGACAACATCTGGGTCAATGTGCTCGAGCCAGGCGGAAGCCATACCGGCCATATCCATCCGCACTGCGTCCTGTCGGGGACTTACTATGTGAAAGTGCCCGATGGCGCGTCGTCCCTGAAATTTGAGGATCCGCGCCTGGCCATGATGATGTCGGCGCCCGCCCCACGTGAGGATGCCGACGACGACCACCGCCGGTTTGTCTACGTGGCGCCGAAGGTCGGCGAGGTCTTGCTGTGGGAGAGCTGGCTGCGCCACGAGGTGACGGTCAATCGCGCCGCCACAGCGCGCGTGAGCGTAAGCTTCAACTACCGGCTCTGAGAGGTCGTCGCCGGCGATGTTTCACGTGAAACACTTCGCACGTGGACCTACCGGCCCTACCAGCTACACAAGGGTCTTCCTGAACCAGTCGAGCGTGCGCTGGTTGGCCTTTCTCGCGTCGGCCACATCGTAGTTCTTCCCGCCATCCCTTGCGAAAGCGTGGTCGCGACCGGGATACCAGTAGAGCTGGTATGTCGACGCGGTGAGGCCGGCTTTCATCTTGGCCTGGCTGTCTTTCGAGACGAACCCATCCTCCTCAGCGACATGCAGGAGGGCCGGTTTCGTGGCCTTGTCAGCCTCACCGAGATAGCTGTCGATACCGACCCCGTAATAGCTCACGGTTGCGTCTGCATCGGTCCTTGTGGCGGTCAGGTAGGCCAGCAATCCACCAAGGCAGTAGCCCACCGCGCCGACTTTCGCGTGTCCGTGTGTGCGCACCCAGGCGATGGTGGAGGCGATGTCTTCGAGACCTTTGTCGACGTTGAATGCCTTGAAGTAGCTGAAGGCCTTCTCCCACTCGGCGTCGGTATGATCGGTGATGTCGATGTTGGGTTCGATGCGCCAGAACAGGTCCGGGCATATTGCGGTATAGCCTTCCGCGGCGAGGCTGTCGGAGACCTCGCGCATCACCTGATTGACGCCGAATATCTCCTGGATGACCACGACCGCAGGTCCCCCTGGCATCTTCGCATCGGCGACATACGCGCCGAAGGAGCCATCCCTGCCGTTGATCGTCACCCTGCGGCCCATGGGCGGTACTCCCGGTTCTGGATTGCCAATCTGGATTGTTTGGAAGGTGAGTTGTAGGGCTCGGTGTGGCCGGAACAAGTCGCTACGGCCCGGTATGACCGGAGACAGACAGCCGTGCCCCGCGGTCCCACCGACACTATCATCGCCCTTGCCTCCGGCGCCGGACGCGCCGGTGTCGCCGTGATCCGGATCTCCGGACCCGGTAGCGCGGCACTACTTCGCAGCATGACCCGCGTGGAGGGGAGTGTTTCACGTGAAACATCCCTGCCCGAGCCGCGCCGGGCCGCGACGCGGACGTTGAGGGATGCTGATGGCGGATTTCTGGACGAGGCCCTGGTTCTGTGGATGCCGGGCCCGAGGTCCTACACCGGCGAGGATGTGGTCGAGCTACATGTCCACGGCGGCCCAGCCGTGGTCGAAGCGGTGGTTCAGGGCGCGGTCGGAACCCGTCTCTGCCGCATCGCCGACCCTGGGGAGTTTACGCGGCGCGCGTTTGATGCCGGCCGGATGGACCTGACCCAGGCCGAGGCGATCGGCGACCTGATCGACGCCGAGACAGAGGGTCAGCGACGCCAGGCCATACGCCTTTACCAGGGCGAGGCGGCGCGGGTTTTCGAGGCGTGGCGGGGCTTGCTGATCTCCGCGATGGCGTCGCTGGAGGCGTCGATCGACTTCCCAGACGAGTCCGACATTCCCGGTGAAATCGACCTGACAGCGCTGGAGCCGATCGAGGCTTTGGCCGCCGATCTGGCGCAGGCGCTGGGCGATGCCGGGCGGTTGGCGAGCGTACGGGAGGGGTTCCGGATTGCGATCCTCGGTCCACCCAATGCCGGCAAGTCGAGCCTCATGAATCGGCTAGCCCGGCGCGAAGCAGCTATCGTGTCCCCCATCGCAGGGACAACCCGCGACGTCGTCGAGGTGCGGCTGGTGCTGTCCGGCTATCCGGTCTGGGTGGCCGATACGGCGGGGCTAAGGGAAGCCTCTGACGCGATCGAGGCCGAGGGGGTCCGGCGCGCCCTGGCCCGGGCTGAGGAGGCCGATCTGCGGATCTGGGTGTCGGATGCGTCTGCTCCGACTGAGGGGGCGAGTGTTTCACGTGAAACGTTGGCGGGAGGCGGACGTTCGCGTTTGGGGGAGGTCCGGGCGGGCGATATCCGGGTATTCAACAAGGCGGACCTGATAGGCGCTGCACCCCCAGAAGCGGGGGCCGAGGACGTGTTCGTCGTTTCGGCCAGATCGGGCGCCGGGTTTGAAGCGTTGGAACGGCGGTTGACGCAGGTCGTCCGGGAGCGGCTGGAGACCAACGAGGCGCCACTCGTGACCCGGGCGCGGCATCGCGAACTGGTCGAGGAGGCGCTGGCGGCCGTCGAGCGGGGGCTGGAAGCGGCCAGGGCCGGTATTGGAGCCGAGCTGGTCTCCGAGGACCTGAGGCTCGCGGCCCGGGCGCTCGGGCGAATTACAGGGTCGATTGACGCTGAAGACCTGCTGGACCGGATTTTCAGCCAGTTCTGCGTGGGTAAGTAAACGCAGAACGTTTCACGTGAAACGTTTGCACAGTCCCACATTCGGCCCGGCTGCGCCCTCCGGAATGCCCCGCCTGACGTCAGCAGCCTCTGGCGGCTCGACCAGTCGAAGAAGGTTCGCGCATTCCACGTCCTCCACAGGTGTTAGGTCGGTGGCCGCGCCCAGCGGGATTGCCGCCGGCGTTGGGGGGCGGGATGTTCAGCCCTGGTCCCTGGAAACGCCAGGTTTGGCCAGAGACAGGGCTCTCACCCTCGCCGTTGAACAGCGTGCCCGATTGTCCTCCTCCGGGCTGGATGGGAGGCGCTTCGGTCCTGGTTTTCGGGCTATGGGACAACGCTTCTGCATTCCGAATGATTACAGGGTCCAATCCCTCAAAAAATTGATACCGCTTGGTATCATTTGTTTTGGCGCTTGCGATGGAGTCGCCGCAAGGCCGCGACTGCCGTCCCTTCGAGACGCCGCCTGCGGCGGCGGCTCATATTCTGAGCCAGGGTCTCAGGGCCGCGGGTCCGGCGATCGGGAAGGATGTTTCACGTGAAACGCTCTGGCGCCTCGACGTGGGGGCCCGGCGCCCCTAAATGACCGGCTTCATCTGCAGGCAGCCGCCGTCCATGCGCCAAGACATCCAGGATACGTTCGACGTCATCGTCATCGGCGGTGGGCATGCAGGGGCCGAGGCCGCCGCCGCTGCTGCGCGGTTCGGGGCCAGGACTGCCCTCATCACACACAAGCTTTCGACCATTGGGGAGATGTCGTGCAATCCAGCCATTGGCGGGTTGGGCAAGGGGCATCTGGTTCGAGAAGTCGATGCGCTGGACGGCGTGATGGGTCGTGCGGCCGATCGGGGCGGCATCCAGTTCCGCATGCTCAACCGGTCCAAGGGGCCGGCGGTGCGCGGGCCGCGGACACAGGCAGACCGGAAGCTGTATCGCGAAGCGGTGCAATCGATCCTGGGTGAGTACGACACCCTCACCCTGATCGAGGACGGGGTTGAAGACCTCATCGTCGAAGACGCCCCCAACGGACAACAACATGTGGCGGGCGTCATCGGACAGTCGGGCCGCGCATGGGCCGCCGGCGCCGTCGTGGTGACGACCGGGACATTCCTCAAAGGTCTGATCCATATCGGCGAAAAACGCATTCCGGCGGGACGGGTGGGTGAGGCGCCCGCGATCGGCTTGTCGGATCGGCTTTATGGGCTGGGCCTGGCGATGGGCCGGTTGAAGACCGGCACGCCGGCACGCCTCAAGGGCTCGACCATCGACTGGTCCGATCTCGAAATGCAGGAAGCGGACGCCGAACCGATCCCGTTCTCGTTCCTGAATGACAAGATCACGGTGCCGCAGATCGCCTGCGGCATCACCTGGACGTCGGCCGAAGTGCATGCGGTGATCGGCGACAACATTCACAAATCGGCGGTCTATTCGGGCGCGATTGCGGGACGTGGTCCGCGTTACTGCCCGTCGATCGAGGACAAGGTAAAGCGGTTTGCCGATCGCGACAGACACCAGATCTTCCTTGAGCCCGAAGGGCTCGACGATGACACCATCTATCCGAACGGTATCTCGACCTCGCTGCCGGAGGATGTCCAGGAAGCGTTCATCCGGAAGATCCATGGGCTCGAGAAGGTCGAGATCAAGCGGTTCGGCTATGCGATCGAATATGACTATGTCGACCCGCGCGAACTTGATCCGACGCTGGCTGTGAAACGTCTGCCAGGCTTGTACCTGGCGGGGCAGATCAATGGCACGACAGGCTATGAAGAGGCTGCGGGACAAGGGTTGGTGGCCGGTCTCAACGCAGCGCGTTTTGCGGCAGGCAGCGATCCTTTCATCCTCGATCGCAGCCGCGCCTATATCGGCGTGATGATCGATGACCTCGTGACGCGTGGCGTTTCCGAGCCCTATCGCATGTTTACTTCGCGCGCCGAGTACCGTCTCACGCTGCGCGCGGACAATGCCGACCAGCGCCTGACGGAAGAGGGGCTCAGGGCGGGCGTTGTCGGCAACCGAAGGCGTGAAGCGTTTCACGTGAAACGTTCATCGATCGACGCGGCACGCGAGACGCTGACCAATCTCACACTTACGCCGAACGAGGCGCGCGCGCACGGCATCATGATCAACTTCGATGGCAAGCGCCGGCATGCGCTCGAAGTGCTGGCCTATGACGGCGTCGACTTCGCGAGGCTGCGGGGCGTGTGGCCGCAGCTGGCGACGATCACGCCGCAGGTCGCCGAACAGATGGAGATCGAGGCGCAGTATGCGGGGTATCTCGACCGGCAGGAGGCGGACATCGTCGCCTTCCGGAAGGACGAGGACATGCGGCTTCCCATCGATCTCGACTATCGCGCGATCGGCGGACTTTCGAACGAGGCGAAGGACAAGTTGTCGACCGTGCGGCCGGCGACGCTCGGCCAGGCGGCGCGGATCGAGGGCATGACGCCGGGCGCGATCACGGCGGTGCTGGGGTATTTGCGGCGCGCAGCGAAGAGGGCCGACACGGCCGCGCAGGGGTGAGCGCATCTGCTTGAGGGGCCGGTGAGCCCACCCCGTCATGTGAGACGATTGCTTCGCGATCCCTCAGGATGGGAAATCCTGCAGTCAGTAGTCCAGCCCTCATCCCGTGCGAGCCCGCAGGGCGCGTCTCGAAGGACGAGGGCGTAGTTCCGGAGTTTCGATGACCTGGCCCACGCATGACGAAGATGGTTTCGGCCCGGAGGATGCGCGTCGCCTCACGGGTGTTTCACGTGAAACGCTGGCGCGGGTTCAGTCCTATCTCGGCGTGCTCGACGCGTGGCGGGACCGAATCAACCTGATCGGCCCCGGCGAGGGACGGCATCTCTGGCGCCGCCATGTGCTCGATAGCCTGCAGCTGGTCGGGCAGATTCCAGGCGATGCGACAAAAATAGTCGACCTCGGTTCCGGGGCCGGGTTCCCGGGCCTGCTGATCGCCTGTGCGATGGCGGAACGATCGGGGGTGAGCGTCACGCTGGTCGAGAAGAGTGTCAGGAAATCGCAATTCCTGCAGGCGGCTATCGCGGAAGTCGGCCTGCCGGCGTGGGTCACCAATGCGAGAATCGAGGAGGCGCCGCACGAGCGGTATGACCTGCTGACGGCGCGCGCACTGGCCCCTTTGCCCAAACTTCTCGGGTATGCCGACGTATGGCTTAAACCTTCCGGTAAGGCCCTCCTGATGAAAGGTAAGGACACCGCCGCCGAACTGGCGGAGGCCCGCGCCGACTGGACCTTCGAAATGTCCGATCGGGCGAGCCTCTCAAGTCCGGAAGGGCGCGTGCTGGAAATTTCGTCGATCAGTCCCCGGAGGGCATGATGCGTGTCATCACTGTCGCCAATCAGAAGGGTGGCGTGGGCAAGACCACGACCGCCATCAATCTTGGAACCGCCCTTGCGGCGGTGGGCAGGCGCGTCCTCATCATGGATTGCGATGCGCAAGGCAACGCTTCCACCGGTCTTGGCATCGAGCCGGCCGCGCGACGCAAGTCGAGCTATGACGTGCTGATCGGCGAGGCGACGATGGGCGAGGCGATTCTCTCCACCAAGGTTCCGAACCTCGACATTTTGCCAGGCGACGAAAACCTCGCCGGCGTCGAGACGCTGATCCACGACGACCCGCGCAAGAACTTCAAGCTGCGCGAAGCCTTCGAGGCGTTCCGCCGCGCAGGCGCGAAATACGACGTCGTGCTGATCGACTGCCCGCCCTCGCTCTCCACGGTGACGATCAATGCGATGGTCGCGGCCAATGCCGTGCTCGTGCCGCTGCAGTGCGAGTTCCTCGCGATGGAAGGTCTGAGCCAGATCCTCCGCACCATCGAACTCGTGCGCTCGGGGCTCAACCCGGATCTCGAAATACAGGGCGTTGTGCTGACCATGTATGACAAGCGCAACAACCTCTCCGACCAGGTCGCCACCGAAGTGCGCACCTATCTCGGCTCCAAGGTTTACCAGACAGTCATACCCCGAAATGTAAGGTTGTCGGAGGCCCCGTCCTTCGGACTACCGGCCATACTTTACGACCACAAATGCTCTGGCAGCGAGGCATACATCATGCTCGCTCAGGAGCTGATGCAACGGGAACGCGAGAGGTTAGCGGCGTGAACCAACCTTTGAAACAGGCGCGGCTTGGACGCGGGCTTTCGGCCCTGCTCGGCGATTATGCCGGCGCGCGCAATGCTATCGAGGCGGGTGATGATATGACCCCAGATGCTCCGTCCACGGAAGAACTGTCGCCTTCGGAGATCGCGATCGATCGCATCGTGCCGAACCCGAAACAGCCGCGCCGCACCTTCGTGGAAGCGGAGCTCGAAGAGCTCGCTGAATCGATCCGCACCAAAGGCGTGATCATGCCGATCCTGGTCCGCCCGGATCCCAACCAGGCCGAGATGTTCGAAATCATCGCGGGCGAGCGCCGCTGGCGGGCCGCACGCAGGGCAGGCCTCACGGTCGTACCGGCGGTTGTGCGCGAGATGGACGATCGCGAGATGCTCGAGATCGCCATCATCGAGAACGTGCAGCGCTCTGACCTCAATGCGGTCGAGGAGGCCGAGGCCTACAAGGCGCTGATCGACCGGTTTGGCCGGACACAGGAATCGGTCGCCCAGCAGGTCGGCAAGAGCCGCGAACATGTGTCGAACACGCTGCGCCTTCTCGCCTTGCCCGAAGATGTACGTGAGCATGTGCGTGAAGGACGCCTGACGGCAGGCCACGGCCGCGCGCTGCTCAAGACGTCGGACCCGGCCGGGTTTGCGGCCACCGTGATCGCGAGGCAACTCTCCGTTCGCGAGACCGAAGCCCTGTCGAAAGCTGACAAGACGGGCGGCAAGTTCGAGATCAAGTCGGGTGATGACAAGGATGTCGACACCAAGGCGCTGGAAATGGACCTGCAGCGCGCGCTGGGTCTGGCCGTCGATATCCGCCATGTGAACGGCAAGGGCGGGGAAGTGCGCATCAAGTACGCCCAGCTCGAGCAGCTTGATGAGATCTGCCGCCTGCTGTCGCGTCCGCGCATCGTGATGCCCAACGCCGATACGATCTCATCGGCCCTGGACGACTGATCGGTTTCCGATCGAAAAGCAGAAGCGGCCCGCACCGGAAAGTGCGGGCCGCTTTCATGTCGACCAGATGCGGCGCAACCCGATTTTGCGACGGTCGGTGATGATCAGTCGCGGCGCTTCTTCTTGCTGTCCCCCACACCCCACAAAGAGCCTGCCGCGACCCAATCGGGCCTGCCCCATCAAAATCAGGCTCCCTCACTCGCGCTAGATCGCACCAGGCTCGATACGCAACAATACGCTGTCGGCGCCTTCATCCGTGATCGCCCAGAGATCGCCATCGGGGCCTTGCTCGACGTCCCGGATGCGCTGATGCAGGTCGAGCAGGAGCATCTCGCTGCGGACGACCTCCCAGTTTTCATTGAAGACGATACGCTCGATATGGCCTGTGCGCGGAGAATTGCTCATGCGCATGGACCCGAGAAAGAGATTACGCTTCCAGGCCGGGAATTTGTCGCCGGTGTAGAAGACCATGCCGCCCGGCGCTATGGCGGGCACATAAGAGATGTGCGGGCGCGTCATCCCGTCCTTGTAGGGCACGGGCGAAACTTTCGGCCCAGCATAGTAGCGGCCGTCGCTAATGATCGGCCAGCCATAGTTCTGGCCAGCCCTCAGGATGTTGACCTCGTCGCCGCCCTGCGGACCCATCTCGGAAACCCAGAATTCCTTGGTCCATGGGTTTAGCGCGAGGCCGAGGTTGACGCGGTGGCCGAGCGTAAAGATTTCGGGGTTGTAGCCTGTCCGCCCGGAGAAGGGATTGTCGTTCGGGACCGTACCATCCTCGTTGAGGCGCAGCGTCTTGCCGGCGAAGTCATCAGGCTTCTGGGCGCGGCCAATCGAGTCGTCAGTGCCGACGCCGGGACAGCCGATCGTGGCGTAGAGCTTTCCATCCGGCCCGAACATCAACTTGGTGTAGAGGGCATCGACATCGTCGCCGACGAATATGTCTTTGCCATCGACGATCGCCTTCCCGTCCCATCGTCCGCGGAAGATGGCATTGTTGCCATACTCACCGTGGGCCGGCTTGTGATACGCGAGATAGATCAGGCCGTTGCTGCTGAAGTTCGGATGCAGCTTGATGTCCATGAAACCTGTTGCAGTGCCGAGTACGGCGACCGTCGGTGTCCCGGCGATCGGTGTCGGATCGAGCTTGCCGTTGCGGACGATACGAAGAGCGCCGCTGCGCTCGGCGATCAGAGCCTCGCCGGTGGGAAGGAACTCAATTGCGCGAGGCGATGTGAGGCCGCGTGTGACGACAGTGACATGCAGCTTCGGCTGTTCCCAGGACTCGAAGTCGAACGGGCCATCGCCGATCCTTGGATCTGCCCAAGCGGGCGGACGCGGGCCATCGGGACTGTCACGTTCAGCGCGGATGCGGCGAGCCGGATAGGGGATGCCGTCGATATAGGCTTCGCGGTTCCTGCCGGTGGGGTCTGTGCTTTTGTCGGCGGCGGCGAGCTGCTTGAGCGCAGCGGGCGGGGCGGACAGGAAGGCGATGACATGCGCGCGTTGTGTGTCGTTGACCATGGTCGCGGGCACAGCCATGAGGCCGTCGGGGGAAAGGGCGGCGGACACGCGCTCGCGGCCTAGCGTGTGGAGGATGTCGAGGACTGGGGCTGTCTCGTCGCCGCCGCCGTGGCAGGCGACGCAGAATTGCTGGTAGACCTGCTGGCCAGCGAGGACGTCAGCTGGGGGCGCGGCCGATTGTGACGCGATTTCCGCTACGGGAGTGGTGGACGTGCAGGCCGTCAGGGCAATGACGGAAGCGGCAAGCAGAGTGCGCGCCTGGTTCATGAAACTCCCCCTCGTGCTTTTGCGGAGCATTGGAGCGGGAATTGCGCGGGTAGTCACGCTGCGGTGCGGCAGAGCGTGCGAGCACGCCGTCAGATCGTTCGCGTTGCGATGCGGTGGATCAGCGTGCGAACGATGGCGTCCGAGGGTGCTCCGGCCTGCTTGCAGGATTTTTCGGCTTCGTAGAGGCGCGTGAACGTCCGCTGGATGACGGGCGTGCGCCAGTCGCGGACGGCGCGCGAGAAGGCGGGCCATTCCTTCTCGAAGACAGGCGGGCGCAGACGCATGCCGCTTCCCGCATTGGTGGCGACTGCATCCATCACGCGCAGCATGCGGAAGTGAAGCGTGCGCAGGGCCGAGATGGGACTGCCGCCGGAATCAAGGAAGCGATTGATCGAGAGCGTTGCCTGCGGGGCGTCGCCCAGGATAGCAGCGTCGGCGGCGTCGTCGGCGCCGCGCGGCTGTTCGGCGGAGGCCAGTTGAGCCACGTCTTCGACGGTGACGGGACGGCCGAGGCCGACGCAATAGAGTTCGAGCTTTTCCAGTTCCGAGAGCGCGAGGCGGCGGTCGCCAGGCAGTTCGGCAACGAAGGCGGCGAGCGCGGGCGGTTCGATGACGATGCCGGCGGCTGCAAGGCGGCGGGTGACCAGATCGTTCACGGCGCCTTCGTCGTCGGCAAAGAGCTGCAGCGCGTTTGCTCCTGCGGATGCTTCGAATGCGCCGCGCAGTTTGCTCGACTTGCCGAGATCGCCGGCCTCGATGATCCAGGCGGCTTCGGGATCAAGGAGCCCCTTATCGACGTCGCCGAGAAGATCGATCAGCGACTTGGCGCTGGTCTCGCGCTCGATGCGCACGCGCACGAGGCGATCACCGCCCAGGAGGGAGCGGGCGACGAGTTCGTCAGCCAGCAATTGCGGATCGCGCTTGAGATCGTCGTCAGCCATCTTGATGAGGTTGAACGGGTCGACGCCGGGAACCCAGCGCGCGGCCAACGTGTCGGCTGCGGTGGAGACGAGGCCCGAGTCCGCACCGAAGATCAGGGCGATGCGCGACTTGCCCTGCGGATTTTCGCAGAAGGCCAACGCGCGTTGGCCAGTCAGTTTCATGGC
>CANJXY010000023.1 GCA_947478925.1 Hyphomonadaceae bacterium
GACGACATCCGCATCGAGGGCCTGCACGGCTTCATGCTCAACACCTATTGGACCGCCGTCACGCCCAAGGGCCGATATGGCTGCATGCGCGACCTCAATGGCGAACCCGCGTGCGAGAAGCGCCGCTGATGTCCGCAGCCCGTCCGATTCAGCTACCCGGCGAGCCCTGCTCGGCCTCGGGCTGCGACTCCATGAAAGCCTCTTGCGTCGCCTGACCGGGGATCGCATCCGTCGGCAGTTGCGCTTCGAGGTCCGCCGCTACCGCGCGCTGCAACGCTTATGACGGCTCCGCGTCGTCGATCTCGCGGGCGACTTCCGCGGGCGCAGGGCGCTTGCCATCGGCCCTGATCATTCCTCAGCGAAGGCCATTCCTACGAAGGGTATATTCAAGACTGCATTGGAGGGACCGGGCAGAGCCCAAACGGCAGTAGCGTTCACACCCGCTGTACGAAACTCTCGACCACCTTCTTGATCCCCGCCTTTTCGAAGTCGACCGTCAGCTTCGCACCTTCAATTCCAACAATCCGGCCGTAGCCGAACTTCTGGTGGAAGATGCGCTGACCCATCTTGAGGCCGCTGCTGGCGGCGGGGTCGGACGAGGCCATCATGTCGCCGGGCGTGCGGCCGCGCGCGAGCGGCCGACCGTCGCTGTCGTCGGCGCGGAAGGCGCGGCCTTCGATGTCGGGCGGGCGCGTGGCGCCACGTTCACTCTCAGCGGCCTGGGCGCGGCGCCAGCCGGGGCTGTCATACCCGCCACGGAAGCTGCCGGCGGAGGTATTGTCGAATACAGCGGATCCGTCCTCGGACGCTCCGCGTGGTGCAGCAGACCGCCCTGTAGGCCCCCCTTGCCGGGGGGACGAAGAGTCCCAGCGGCTCTGTGTTTCGGCGCCGTGGAATTGTCCGCCGGGCGAGACATAGCCGGTCTCGCTGATCGCATCGACATGTTTGGGCGGCAGTTCGTCGATGAATCGGCTTGGCAGCACGCTGGTCCAGCGGCCATAGATCTGGCGGTTGGCGGCGAACGAGATGTAGCAGCGCTCGCGGGCGCGCGTGATGCCGACATAGGCGAGCCGGCGTTCCTCCTCGAGACCCTTGGCGCCGGACTCATCAAGCGAGCGGCGGGAGGGAAACACTTCCTCCTCCCAGCCGGGCAGGAAGACCATCGGCCATTCGAGGCCCTTGGCGGAGTGAAGCGTGAGGATCTGCACCTGATCCTCCGCGCCCTTGCCCTCGGCATTGTCCATCACCAGTTCGACGTGCTCGAGAAAGGCGGGGAGGGTGTCGAACGCGCCCATCGCGCGCACGAGTTCCTTGAGGTTGTCGAGCCGGGTCTGCGACTGCGGGGATTTGTCGGCCTGCAGCATGTCTGTGTAGCCGCTCTCCTCGAGGATAATCTCGAGCAGGCGCGGATGTTCGGTGGTGACGGCCTGGGCGCGCCAGCGCTCCATGTCGAGGATGAAGCGGCGCAGGCCTGTTTTCGCGGGGCCTTTGATCTTGTCGCCACGGATCTCCATGTCGACGGCGCGGGTGAGATACGTGTTCAGTTCGCGCGCGGCGACATGCATCTTCTGGATCGTGGTGTCGCCGACGCCGCGCTTGGGCTGGTTCACCACGCGCTCGAAAGCCAGGTCGTCGGATTCGGAACGGATCAGGCGAAGATAGGCCATGGCGTCGCGGATCTCGGCGCGCTCGAAGAAGCGCGGACCGCCGATGACGCGATAGGGCGTGCCGGTGATGATGAATCGTTCTTCGAAGGCGCGCATCTGCCACGAGGCGCGGACGAGGACGGCGCAGGTGTCATAGCGCCGGTTCTGGCGGCGCCATGACGAGATGTCGTCGGCGATCAGGCGGGCTTCCTGCTCGCCATCCCACACGCCACGAACCTTCACGAGCTCGCCCTGATCGGCGTCGGTGCGCAGCGTCTTGCCGAGGCGGCTCGAATTGTTGGCGATGACAGCGCTGGCGGCGGCGAGGATGTGCGCAGTGGAGCGGTAGTTCTGTTCGAGGCGGATGACTTTTGCGCCGGCGAAATCCTTCTCGAAGCGCAGGATGTTGTCGACCTCGGCGCCGCGCCAGCCATAGATCGACTGGTCATCGTCGCCCACGCAACAGATGTTGTTCGAGCCCTGCGCGAGGAGACGGAGCCAAAGATATTGCGCGACGTTGGTGTCCTGATACTCGTCCACCATGATGTAGCGGAACTTGGCGTGGTAGTCGGCGAGCACCTGTGGGTGTTCGGTGAAGATGCGGATGGTGTGGAGCAGAAGGTCGCCGAAATCGACGGCGTTGAGTGTGGCGAGGCGCGTCTGGTAGATCTCGTACAGTTTCTTGCCCTTGCCCTCGGCAAACTGGCGGGCCTCGTCGTGCGGAAGTTTCTCCGGCCAGATGGCGCGGTTCTTCCAGCCATCGATGAGGGAGGCGAGATAGCGCGGCGTCCAGCGTTTTTGGTCGATGCCCTCGGCTTCCAGGATCTGCTTGATCAGGCGCAGCTGGTCATCGGTGTCGAGCACGGTGAAGCCGGACTTTAGCTTCACCAGCTCGGCGTGGCGGCGCAGGATCTGGGCTGAGACGGAGTGGAACGTGCCGAACCAGCGCAGGCCTTCGCCCTCCGCGCCGATGATCTTCAGCGTGCGCTCGCGCATCTCGCGCGCCGCCTTGTTGGTGAACGTGACCACGAGCATCTGGCTCGGCCAGGCTTTGCGCTCGGCAAGGATCTGCGCGACCCGCGTCGTCAGCACCCGCGTCTTGCCCGTGCCGGCGCCCGCCAGCACCAGCAGCGGACCGTCCGTGTGCAGCACCGCCTCGCGCTGCTCGGGGTTCAGGCCCTTGAGGTAGTCCGCATGGGGATCCGCAGCGGCCGGCCGCCGCGCCGCTGCCCGCTCGGAGATAGGCCGGGTGTCCTCGAACCGCTCCTCGGGAAGAGGCATGGCCTCTTCGTCCTGCGGCATGCGGAAGAACGCGACCACATCATCGGACACCGGCGTGTCGTCGTCCGACCCCGGCTCCCGATCTTCACGAAGGGAGGCAGGCGTCTCGTCATCCGGGAAGGGGATGTCGCCAAGGGAGTCTGGAGGATCGCGGGATTCGGTCATTCGGCGCTGATCTGGCTGGGGTTTTTGCTTTGCGCAACCCTCACGCCACAGCGCCTTGATTTACGGTTTGTTCTCGGCGGCAGCGGTCTCTCACTTCCTCACCGGACAGTGATGCGGAGCGTGCTTGCTGTCGCAGGTGCGACAGGGTCTTGTCCGGCCCAACAAGACAAAAATTCCGGGAGAACGTCATGAGGAAGTTGGTCGCGGCAGTGGCGATGGTGGCGGCAGTGGGTCTCGGCGCCGGGGCGGCGTCGGCTCAGAAGGTGGCGGACACCGGGATGCAGGGGCTTGATCCGGCTTCGGGCAAGGCGCCGAAGCAGGTGGTGGTGATGTTCCACGGTTATACGCAGACCGGCATGGCGATGAAGCCGCTGGCGCAGGAGCTGGCCAAGCGTCTGCCGGATGCGGCTTTCATCTTCAACGACGGACCAATGACGGTGCAGGGCGGTCGCAGCTGGTACGTGCTGCGCGGGGAGGACACGGATAACACGCGCGGCGCGGTGAAGAAGGTTGCGGTCGATACCGTCAACAAGGCGTCCGACATCCTCAAAGTGCCGCACGACAGGATCGTCACGATCGGGTTCAGCCAGGGCGGCGGCGTGGCGTTTGATGCAGGCACATGCGTAACCGGCGATGTGAAAGCCGTCGTCTCGCTGGCGGGCATTGTCGCGAACGGCGATTGCGCCTCCGAGAAGGGCGGCAAGACGCCGTCGGTCCTGATTGTTCACAATGATAAGGACCCGCTGGTTGGTGCGGACCGGATCAAGGCGTTTCAGGACAAGCTGATAGCGGGTGGCTATACTTCGAAGCTGGAAGAAGTGGCGGGTGAGGCGCACTGGCCGTCGCCAGATGGCATCCAGAAGGCGGTGGACTTCATCGCGGCGCAACTCGGCGGCTGAGTAAACCTGACGACTATCGCGGGCGGCGCGTTCCTGACCGGTGCGCGCCGCTTTTGATTTGCTGATTGCGTGGGCGCCGTGTGATCGGGAATCGGGCGCCTAGCGGTTTTCCACCGGCGCCTCGCAACTACGCTGCTGCACCCGATCGTGCCTCGGATAATGTCCCTCAAAATACAATACTGAGGGACGCGATCGATGGGGCTGTTTTCCTTCTTGTTCGGCGGAAAGAAATCGAAGGACACGGCGGCGGCCAAGCCGGTCGCGGCGAAAGCTGCAAAGGCTGAAAAGCCGTCGGCCTCGGTCATGACAAGAGCATCGGAAACGACTGCACCCGTGGCAATTGCACCGGGCATTGTCCAGGCGAAGCTGCGGCTGAAACTTGTCGCGTCGCTGCGCAGCGGACACACCGCCGTCGCCTATGAATCTGCAAAGGCGCTTGCCGATATTCAGGTGCGGGCTGGCCGCAAAACGGTCGCCCGGGTGTGGCAGCAACAAGCCGATCGCATCAAGGCCGAACTCAGCGCCTGATCGGGCGCGTGGCAGCAGCAACGCCGCGAGACTGCCAATCTGCAGATGTAACGGTTCCGCGTTCTTGACCGTTAACGCCTTCGGCGCACGCTGCTCACCGTGGAGCAGAGGAGTCTCGTTCGAACATGAGCGATGCAAAGTGCGGCAAGCTGGTCTCGACTGCGGCTCACGCGGACAGCGAGATCGGACAACGCCTGCGGGGATCCGTGATGGTGACCGCCGAAGTGCTTTACTACATCCCCGATCATCCAAAACTGCTGCAGACCTTCATGTGGCAGACACTTGATGTCGCGCCGCGCTTTCCGCGCGTGGAGAAGTTTCTCGATTTTTGGCGGCGCGAGATCGAAGCGGTGATCCATTCGGTTCGCGTGGCCCACGGCGAACCGCTCGACATTCCCGACTGGCGCAACGCGCGCGGCGTCATCACGATGAACTGAGCGATTTCAGGTCTGTTCGCCCTTACGTCGGCGGCAAGGCGTCCGACCAGAAAAATTCGACTTCCCCCCGCGCGGCGCAATGGCACGCGACCGGTTCGTGGTGCACACTCCGCTTTGCGAAGCCTGCAGGATGATCAATCCCGTCGCCGCACGACCTATGTCCCGGTCGAGAGATTGAACCCAGGTCAGCGAGGGGAGGAATGACATGAAACGCGCGTTTCTGTTTATCGCGTCTGCATTTGTCCTGGCGTCTTGCGGAACAACACTGACCGAAGCCGGTTGGCGTAACGATCCTGCGCTGCAGGGGGTCACGGCAGGGAAGCTGGAACAATTTTCAGGCGAACGTGAGTTCGTCGATTACATCAGACAATTGCGTACGATCGCGCGGGCTCGCGGGGAATGGTGGGCAGGTGCGCCGGTACAGTATGCGTCGCTCGATCAGCCTCCGCTTCCGTGTGATCCAACCGTGCAGGAATGTCCGAAGGAGAAGGAGGTCGTTGTCGTTACCGCCAACAAGCGGGAGTCGAGCGTTTCTGACGCCGCTGTAGCTGTGGAGGCGGTCAGCGACACCATCACCAATGTGCAGAAGTCTGGCGTGGACGAGGGCGACATCGTCAAGCGCATCGGCAAGCATCTGGTCGTGCTTCAGGATGGGCGGTTGTTCTCGGTGGACATGGAGACACTGAAACTGTCCGACCGGAAGAACATCTATACGAAGACGAATGACGACAGCTGGTACGACGAGATTCTCGTCACGGGCCGTCGCGTTCTTGTGACCGGCTATAGCTACAGAGAGAACGCAACGCAGTTCAGTGTTTTTGCGATGGATGAGGCCGGGCGCTTCACGGCCGAGGGAACATTTTTCCTGTCCTCAAACGACTACTACGACGTGAGCAACTACGCCTCGCGTCTGGTGGGGAACAAGCTGGTGATCTATTCGCCAATGGACCTCACCGAAATCAACCCGGACAAGCCGGTGGAGTATCCGGTCGTGCGGCGCTGGAGCATGGCGCCAGCATCACAGGCTCCGGCAGGCGCGCGCCTGTTTGATGCGCACGACATATACAAGCCGCTCCAGCAGGCTCTTGAGCCGACAGTCCATACAATCTCGGTGTGCGACCTGGGCGCCGAGGCGATGAGCAGGAATCTCGACTGCCGCACGACTGCTTTCGTGGCGCCGGCCTCCCACACAGTTTATGTCTCGCCAGATGATGTCTTCGTATGGGTGGCGGACGAGCAGGCGTCTTACGACAGCGATCCTAGCTGCCTGCGCACCGCGAGCCTGGACTTCAATGACGGTCCGCCGAGCAGCGTATTTCGTATTCCTCTCTCGGGGGTGTCGCCAACCGCAATGCGTGCGCGTGGCGTTCCCCAGGACCAATTCGCCATGGATACGTCGCGTGGCGAGTTCCGCGCGCTCGTTTTCTGGGGGCGCACGCGGTGTGATGAAAATGACTGGGAGTCCGGCAAGATGCAGGTGCGCTATTTCAGTGCGCCACTGTCGATGTTCAGCGAGCAGATTCGCACCGCGCCGCGTTCACGCTACATCGAGACGCCTGCGCCGGAGGGCGCCAGATACGAGAACCGCTTCACGGATCGCTATGTCGTTTATGCCAGCCGGGACTCCTACTGGGCCGAGTCGCCCGAGATCGAGGAACCGTTGCGGAGGTCGCAAATCGTCGCGGTGCCGGTGAAGCACGCGGACGAGCCGGTCATCATTAGGGTGCCGCACGATGCGAACCGGCTGGAGCGGATTGGCTCCGATATCATTGTGACCGGCTATCGTGACTGGAAGGGGCTCAGCGTCTCGACGGTCGATCTGGATGGGCGACCGAAGCTGGCCGACACCCTTGCGCTCAAGGGGCGCTATGAATCGGAGGGCCGCAGCCACGCGTTCAACGCTCGTCTCGACGGTAGAGGTGATGGCCTCATGGGCCTGCCGACAGTCACTGTACCTGAAGACAGCTACAGGAAATGGTGGCGATCGGATGAGTCGGATGTCAGCTTCATGGCGTTCGACCGAGACGGCCATCTTGAGGAAGCGGGTGTGCTGACGCCCAGCAAGAAACCAGTCGATCCTTCTTACCGTTGCGAAGTCTCGTGCATCGACTGGTACGGCAATTCCCGGCCGATCTTTATAGGCGAGCGCATCTTCGCGCTTACCGCGACGGAGATCGTCGAAGGTCGGCTCAGTGAAGGCAAGGTGATCGAGGTGCGCAGGCTGAATCTGACAGCGTCGCCGCCTAGTTCAGCTTCAGATTCTTGAGCGCCGCGAACGGGTTCGATTCGTCCGACGATTTTTCCGGACCCGCTGAATAGTTCTGCGGGCCTGATTTGGTGGGCTTACCCTTGCCGCCTGCGGGGTTGCCAGTGGGTTGCGGCCGTGCACCGTGAGCGCCTTGCGTGCCGGAGACTTCGCGCTTCATCGACAGCGCGATGCGCTTGCGGTCGATATCCACTTCCTTGACGCGCACGCTGACGACATCGCCCGCCTTCACGACCTCATGCGGATCCTTCACGAAGGTATCTGCAAGCTCAGAGATGTGAACCAGGCCGTCCTGATGGACGCCAATGTCGACGAAGGCGCCAAAGGCCGTAACGTTGGTGACCGTGCCCTCCAGCTTCATCCCGATCGAGAGATCGGAGAGTTTCTCGACGCCGTCCTGGAAAGTCGCGGTCCTGAATTCCGGGCGCGGGTCGCGGCCGGGTTTTACCAGTTCGGAGATGATGTCGGTGACGGTCGGCACGCCGAACTGTTCGTCAGCGAAGGATTCCGGCTGCAGCATTGACAGGAAGGCCTTGTCGCCGATCAGGCTCTTGAGGGGGCGGCCCGACTTGGCGGCGATACGTTCGGCGACGGGATAGGCTTCCGGGTGAACGGAGGAAGCATCCAGCGGGTTCTTGCCGTCGGAAATGCGCAGGAAGCCCGCAGCCTGTTCGAATGCTTTCGGCCCCATGCGCGGGACCTTCTTCAGCTGCGAACGCGATTCAAATCGCCCATGCTCGTCACGATAGGTGACGATATTGGCCGCGACAGCGCTGTTGAGTCCCGACACGCGCGCGAGCAGGGCGGCTGAGGCCATGTTCACATCGACGCCAACCGCGTTGACGCAATCTTCCACCACGCCGTCGAGCGAGCGTGCGAGTGCGTTCTGGTCGACGTCGTGCTGGTACTGACCAACGCCGATGGCTTTGGGATCGATCTTGACCAGCTCGGCCAGCGGATCCTGCAGGCGGCGGGCGATGGAGACGGCGCCACGCAGAGAAACGTCGAGGTCAGGGAATTCTTTGGCCGCAAGTTCGGACGCCGAATAGACCGATGCGCCTGCTTCCGAAACCGTCACGCGGGTGAGGTTCAGCTCGGGCATTTTTGTGGAGAGCTCGGCCACCAGCTTGTCCGTCTCGCGGCTGGCGGTGCCATTACCGACACTGACCAGCTGCACGCCATGGCGCTTGGCCAGTTGGGCCAGCGTCACCAGCGAACCGTTCCAGTCCTTCTTCGGTTCGTGCGGATAGATCGTCGCCGTCTCGAGCACCTTGCCGGTGCCGTCCACCACCGCGATCTTGCAGCCTGTACGGATGCCCGGGTCAACGCCCATTACCACTTTCGGGCCCGCCGGCGCTGCGAGCAGAAGGTCTTTCATGTTGCGCGAAAAGACGCGGATGGCTTCAGCGTCCGAGCGCTCCTTGAGGCGATCGACGAGATCGCTGTGGGAGGAGGGCGCCAGGCGCTGCTTCCACGCGAGGCGCGCCGTTTCGGCCAGCCATTTGTCGGAAGGGCGCCCGCGATCCTGGATGTTGAAGGCCGCCATGATGGACGTGACGGCGGGATGGCGCAGTTTTTCGTCGTGCGGCAGGTCGAGATCGACTTTCAACACGCCTTCTTTCTCTCCGCGCAGCAGGGCGAGCGCGCGGTGGGAGGGCATGTGGGCGATGTTTTCGTTGAACTCGAAATAGTCGGAGAATTTGGCGCCTTCGGCTTCCTTGCCCTTGACCACGCCCGTCGAAAGCTTTCCGCCGCTCCAGACTTTCTCGCGAATCTGGCCAACGAGTGCAGGCGCTTCCGCCATACGTTCGATCAGGATGCTGCGTGCGCCTTCCAGCGCGCTGTCGGCGCTTTCAACACCTTTGTCGGCGGAGAGATAGGCCAGCGCCTCCGCCACCGGATCAAGCGAGGGGTTGGCCAGCAGGCGATCGACCAGCGGTTCCAGACCTTGTTCGCGCGCAACGCTCGCCTTGGTGCGACGCTTGGGGCGATAGGGGGCGTAAAGATCTTCGAGCTCGACCTTGGTGGTGGCTGCGCGGATCAGCTTCTCGAGTTCCGGCGTCAGCTTGCCCTGTTCCCCTATTGAGCGGAGCACGACTTCACGGCGATCGTTGAGAATGGTCAGATATTCGAAACGTTCGGCCAGCGTGCGCAGCTGCGTGTCATCGAGGCCACCCGTGCGCTCTTTACGATAGCGCGCAATGAAAGGGATCGATGCGCCCTCCTCGATCAGCTGGATCGTGGCGGCGACCTGCCCCTCGCCGACGCCGAGTTCCTTTGCGATGATACGGGCAATAGCAGCGACGACGAGCGGATCTTTGCCGGACATGTAAGTACCTCATCTCGCAGTTTTTCGGGTCAGTCTGGTGCGACGTCTGCAACCGACGACGCGTGTATCACGTGTCGCGCGACAATGGTTAGCGAGTGGTTATGGCGCGCAATTTCGCGCGTGTTTCCCACTGAAAACTCACTTCAGGGCGAGTTTTCCTGTCGTGATCGAAACGTCGCCCATCTGGATGCGGACCGCCCTGTCCGAGCGCGCATCGGCCAGCGCCTTTGCGTCGTCCGGCAGGCCTGTCCAGAAGCCCTGTACGAGCCATGGCGCCGTGCCGCCTTTTGCGACAGTTGTCTGGGGCGCGAGTGTTATGTCGAGCGTTGCTCCATTGGCTGCGCGGCCGGTGACATCGACGATGTAGGTTTCAGCCGGGCCCGCGCGCAATGCATAAAGGGAGCTACCGAAGCCCACCGCAATCGGGTTCGCGGCTCCCGGAATCCGCAGGCGCACCTGCCGCGCGTCGGGTGCGGTCATCTGCAGACGGATTGTTCGTTTGCCGTCTTCGGCCGTGGTGTCGGAGATGACGGCCACATCAACCTTGCCGGGAGGCGTGAAGGCAATCTTGCGGCTGGCGAGATTAGAGGCGCCACCGGGTGGCGAAGGGTTTTCGCCGACGGTCAGCTGATCCCTTACGGCCTCGGGGAGGGAGCCCGCACGCGCACCAGCGAATACAGCGGCCTTGCCTTCATCAAGGTCGTAGTGCGCCGTGAAGTTCAGCGCCAGTGGGCGCTCGACAGTGTAAGCGGGCAACGCGATCGTCGCGACAACGGCGCCGACGGCAGCCGCGCCGAGTGCGGCCATCACCTTCATCTTGCCGCTGGCAATGCCGCCGATCATCGCGAGCATCGGCGCCAGCACCATTGCTTCGACAACGCCAAACATGGCCGAGATGCTGAGGCCCATCATCACGTCCAGCAGATGGAGCATCGGGAAGAACATGAGCGCGAGCGTAGCGCTGGCAATGCCGTAGAAAATCAGCTGGTAACGCGGGAACAGCCACGCAGCGCCCCCGGCGAGTACAAAAACGACGCCGGGGATCAGGAAGATCATCGAGAAGCCGGCGACCGCGAAGGTCAGGCCCATGCCCACGATGAGGAACCAGAACCAAGCGGAGGCATAAATGGCTTCGCGATTGGATTTCGGGGCGAGCCAGGAGAGGCCCGCGGCGCCTACAAGGGCGGTCATGCTGAAGATCGCCATATTGAGGCCCTGCGGATAGGCCGTCCAGAAGCCCGCCTCCGGCCGGACGAGCGACAGCAATTGCTGAAGGAGAAAAGCGGCAAGTCCAGCTGCCACGATGAAGGCAGGCGGGAAGGCGAACGCACGCCAGTCCAGTTTCTGCCAACCGCCATCGCGGGACGGACGCACGAGCATCATCGCGGAAATGCCAAAGCAGAGCCCGAGCAGGACCAGCGCAAACACCTGTGGCAGCGACACGAAAATCCGCGAGCCGATATCAGCATAGGCGATGTCACTGTTCGTCTGGTCAATGCTCCAGTCGCCCGCGACAAACGCGCGCGTCGCGCCAAGCGCCTGGTCGCCCATATGCTGAACGCTGGCGCGGTCAAGATGAGCGAGGTCGTCGTGATTGGTGTGGTAAAAATCCAGTCCGTCTGAGATCGCGACGTTGACGCCGTTGAAGCCGGCATTGATGTGAACAGTCAGGTCTGTTGAGTTGGGCAGCAATTCGTAGACTGCCGTCATCATCGAATTGGAGAACGGCCGCGCGCCATTCTTCGCCCAGTCACCGACGACGCCGGCATTGGGATGGCCCGTCTCGAACATCAGCGCCGGCCCTCGGACGCCGCGCGCCTCGAGATTGATGATGCGGCCCACCTTGAAGGGATAGTCGGCCTGATGGTCGACGAAAGCCTGCGCGCCAAGCAGGCCGGTTTCCTCGCCGTCGGTCAGCAGGAAGACAACGGGGCGCGTCGGTGGTTGTTGCTTCAGGTGCTGGGCAACCTCCAGCCACACGGCAACGCCAATACCGTCGTCGCCAAATCCCGGACTGGCTTCGACGCTGTCATAGTGAGCGCTGACGACGACCGCCGGATCGTTGGTGGCGGGGCCAGCGGTGAAGAAGATATTCTGCACGAAAGCGCAGCGCGCCGCCGTTCCCGATAGCGACTGGCAGACATTGGCGGTTCGCAGCTCGGGCGAATAACCGAGTGATCGGATCTCCTGCATCAGCCTGGCCCGCGTCTCGTCGAGCGCGGCAGAGTCGACCGGGTGCGGCGTGCCGTCGAGAACACGGCTCAGGCGCGTGATCGCCCGCTCGGCATCGAACTGATCAGGCGTGTTGCTGGCGCGTACGGAATCCAGTTCCAGCGGCGCTGCGCGGAAAAAGAACACCACAAAGAGGACAGCGAAGACGCCCAGCGCCCAAGGGGCGGATGTCTTTGCTTTTGCAGAGATTGGTGTGTTCACGCGCAGCCCTTCCGCCTATCCCCCGAACTGACGATAGGAGACGTTGGGCGTCAGCGCCAGCGCAGGGTCTGGCTGGTCTCGTCGGCGGGCAGGGGGGCGAGCCTGCGGGCGACCATGCAGGCGACGAAACAGCAGAACAGGCTGGTTGCGCCGACCGCCGTCGAGCCCGAGAGTTCAAGCACAAGGATCGTCGCGGCGAAGGGCGAATCCGACAGAACCGCGAAGCAAACCGCCATGCCGACCAATCCCATGAAGGCTTGTGGCGCGGGGATACCCAGCACCAGTCCCGCCACAGCGCCCAATGCTGCGCCCAACATGGCTCCGACATAAAGGGAAGGCGAGACGGCGCCCCCACCCCAACGAAATGCGAATGTGACGCCGGTCGCTGCGATCTTCGCAAGCGCTAGAACCGGCAGGAGTTCAGCTCCGTAATTTCCGTTGAGGCCCGACGCGAGCGGCTCGTAGCCGATACCCAGAACCTGCGGGAAAGCCAGTGCGATGACCCCCAGCGCTAGCCCGCCTGGCAGCGGTAGCAGCCATAATGGAATGCGAAGCCTCGCCGCCGCCTTCGCCGCAAGTATCGGCGCACGCGTCCATGCGACGTTGCAGGCATAGGCCGCGGCGATCAGCACCGGCAGGGCGACGATAGCCGCCAGATGCGCTTGCGCGGGCACGACGCCCGGCGAGGGGATGACGATGACAGGGCGGCCTCCCATCAGCCATATCGACACGAGCCACCCAGCCGCGGCGGCGATGGCGACCGGGCCAAGCGCAGACAGACGCTGGCGACGCAGGATGAGCTCGCGCGCAAGGAACACGCCCGCGATGGGCGCATGCAGCGAGGCGCCAATCGCCGCCGCGACGCCCATGCCGACGAGCAGGCGGCGCGAGGCGACGTCGAGGCCGAGGAGGCGTCCGTGCAGGACAGCGACCGTGGCGCCAAGATGCGCTGCTGGCTCTTCGCGGCCGGCGCTGCCACCCCAGGCAAGTGACACGACGGCGGTTATCGCCGACAGGAAACCGTCACGAAGCGTCAGGGTGGTGGCGCGGATCGTGCCGCGCAGGCGACGGTGGTGGACCACGTCCTGAAGACCAAATGTGCGCGGAGACGCGCCCCAGCCGACTGAAATGCCAAGCCGCAGCAACAGGCAGATCAGCGAGCCACCCACCATTGGCGCAATCAGGCGATTCCACCAGGGCATATCCACGAGCCGCGAGGCGAGGCGGCCCGGCGATGCGCCGTAGGCGATGAACTGGCCGTAAGCGATAACGCCGTGCAGGGCGACGATGACAAGGGCGACAAGGGCGCCAACCAGGGCTGCAAGCGCCCACATGTAGAGGCCGCCCCGTTTGGGACGGCTGATGACTTCGCCAGCTGGAACGACAATCTCACGCGACATTCAACCAGACCTTCTGGTCGCCTTCGTGACAGGGTCAAGCGGTTGCTAGCAAGGGTGGATGAAAAATTCAGCATTTGAGGGCGTTTCCGGGCGGGACGCCAACAATCGACCGTGCGCCATGCCCTTGTGCCAGGCCTGGCGGGACAGCACTCTGCGCGGGACAACAACCTGCGGGAGCAAGCGCATGCGCGCCATCGTGAAGGTCGGGCCAATTCTGGTTTCAGCCCTGGCGCTGCTTGCCGCTTGTGGCGGCGAGGAAGCTGCTGCGCCGATCCCGACCGCAACGCCTGAAACGTCTGGCCCGCTGGAAAACGCCGCCGAATCGAGCGCGGCCAATGTGGCTTTCGTGCTTGGCTGTGGCGCACCTTTCACCCCTGACGCGACCCCGACCACGTTGGCCGCAGCCTTTGGCCGGGAGAATGTCGTTCCCGAAACGATCGATGGACCAGAGGGTGAGCCGATGAACGTGACTGCGATTTACCCGAATGACCCCGAGCGACGGATTGAGGTGAGCTTCGCCAACGAGGAAGAGCGAACGGATCTGGTGGCCGTCATCGTGCGCGATCACGCCTCGCAGTGGAAAAGCCCGGGCGGATACTCCTTCGGTGACGGGATCGACGTGGTCGAGAAAGCCAATGGCCGCCCGTTCGCTATCTCCGGGTTTGGATGGGATTTTGGCGGGTTTGCCGTCGATTGGAAGAACGGCCAGCTGAAAGAAACGGGCGGCTGTGCGACGACTGTCCGCTTCTCACCGGACGCACCGGATGTTGCGCCAGGCATTCAGGGTGACGGCGTCACGCCGCTGTCGAACGATCCTGTTGTGCGCAAGGCCCAGCCGAAGGTTTCGATGTTTGGCATCGGCTGGGCAAAAAATAGATAGCAGGAAGATGGGGAAAGAGCATGTCGCAACTCACGCGCAGGCAGTTTACTGTCGGACTTGGCGCGAGCTTCGCCCTCGCAGCCTGCTCGACCGCAGCGGAGATCTCCTCGGCTGCGCCGTCGCGTCTTCTGTTTCTCGGGCAGGCAAAAGTATTTGCGCTTGATCCTGCCAGTGGCAGCGTAACGACGCTGGTCGACCAGTCGCCGACCGATGGATCACGTCCCACCGGCGTCAATGACGGTATCGCCGTCCATGCTGCAACCGGACAGATCTTCTGGACTAACATGGGCAAGGCTGCGGAGCGCGATGGCTATATCATGCGTTGCGAGGCCGATGGCACGGGTGTCACGACAATCGTGACGCCGGGGGGAACCTTCACGCCCAAGCAGCTGAAGATCGATGAGGCGGCCGGCAAGCTCTACTGGTCCGACCGCGAAGGGATGGCGATCCAGCGCTGCAATCTCGATGGTTCGAAGATCGAGACGCTGGTGATCACGGGCAGTGCGAAGTTCAATGTGGATGACCAGACGCGGTGGTGTGTCGGCATGGCCCTCGATCCGGCGCGCGGGCACATTTACTGGAGCCAAAAAGGCGGCGACAATGCGGGGCAGGGTGTGATCCGCCGCGTCGATTTGCAGATGCCGCGCGGCTCGACGCCGAGCAATCGCCGCGACATGGTCACATTGTTCTCGCGCCTGCCGGAGCCTATCGATCTCGACCTCGATCTCAAGACCCGCACGCTCTACTGGAGTGATCGGGGCGACAACACGATCTCACGTGCACCGATGGATCCGGCAGCAGGCTTCAGTCCGGCGACGCGCCTGGATCGACAGGTGCTTGTCACCGGTCTCAAGGAAGCAATCGGCGTTGCACTCGATCCTGCACGCGGGCGCATGGCCTATACCTCGCTTGGCGGAGAGGTCGGCATTGCGAAGTTCGATGGTTCAGGCGCGCACCTGCTGCATACCGCAGCGGGAATGCTGACTGGCATATGTTGGTCAGCGTAAGCGTCCTATTCATTGCCACAGCATTTATGTCGCCCTCAGCTCGATTTAGGCCTGCGTTTCTGCTCGGAAGTCCGCACGCGTCCAGTTCTGCGATCCACATGCTTCAGCGATCCGACCTGCGTTGCTCTTGCGCTTGATCTTCGACGGGTTAGGAACGATTGATCGCGGGGACGTCGCAGGGAGAGCGTCGTCGTGCCCGGCGAGGGTTTGGGCTAACAGCAGGTTCCGTACGACATGACCCCGATCCCCAACGATCTGCGGCCCCGGAGCTACGCATCGGCTGAGCTTTTCCTCGACTTGCTTCATGCCGTGCGCACGCTGTTGGATATCGATCTTGAAAGCATCGCAATCTATGTCTGCGTTGCCGAGGCGACGATACGTCCGGTGGTGGCCGATCCGCTTCGCGTTGCTGAACTCGCTGACGTGGAGGTTGCGCCAGAGGATTTGCGCGGATCGATCACCATGCTGTTGGTGTCTGATCGTTTGGGGATGCCGCGCGAGACGGTGCGTCGCAAGGTGAAACAGCTCATCCAGATGGGTCTGCTGTATCAGGACGATAAGGGCCGGGTTCGCTCGACGCCGAACTTCCATGAACCGAAGGTGGTCGAAAGCGTAAAGGCCATAAGCGACGCAGTGCGGCGCTATCACGAACGTCTCGCCATGTATGGGCTCGATGACTGAGCAGGGCTCACCGATAGCGGACCTGCATTGTGCCGCGCAGAGGATTGCGCCAAACAGTTTCCGTGGGGCCGCCTGACCGGCCCGGTTCCGGAGGCGGTTATGCGCAAGGCTTCAGTTGCAGTTGTTCTGGGATGCGCCGCGCTGGTTCCTGCTTTTGCAGTCGCTCAGCAAGGCGACAAGGGGCGCGCCGCTTTCCGCGCCATTTACCAGGAAATGGTCGAGATCGACAGTTCGGCCACGACCGGCTCCTGCACCAAGGTCGCGCGCGCCGCCGAGACACGGCTGAAGACTGCGGGTTTTGCCGGCGCGGACGTGCAGGTCATCATGCCGAAGGATCGTCCCGATGATGGCAATGTGGTCGCGACCATTCGCGCGGAGAAGCCTTCGAAAAAGGGCGTGCTGCTCCTCGCGCACATCGATGTGGTGGACGCCAAGCGGGCGGACTGGGAGCGCGATCCGTTCAAGCTGTTTGAAGAGGACGGCTATTTCTACGGGCGCGGCGCGTCGGACGACAAGTCGATGGCAGCGGTATTCCTCGACCTGATGGTGCGTTTGAAGCAGGAAAAGAATCTGAAGCCGTCGCGCGACGTCGTGATGGCGCTGACCTGCGGCGAGGAGACGTCGAATAGGATCAACGGCGTCGACTATCTGCTGACCAATCATCGCGACCTGCTGAATGTGGCATTCGCGATCAATGAGGGCGGCGGCGGGCTGCTTTCGGACGATGGCAAGCCGCTCGTGTTTCAGATGCAGGCCGGTGAGAAAATCCACCAAGTCTACACGCTGGAAGTCACCAATCCCGGCGGTCACTCCTCGCGACCGACGCCTGACAATGCGATCTACCGACTGATGGCGGCAGCGGAAAAAGTGTCGAGGCTGTCGTTCCCGGTGCAGGTGAACCCGGTAGTGCGCGAGTATTTCCGCACGACGGGACCGATCCTCGGCGGTGACATCGGCAAGGCGATGTCGGCGGTGGCGAAGAATCCCGAAGACAAGACTGCGCTCGGCGTCCTGCTGGCTGATCCGAGCTACAATGCGACCCTGCACACGACCTGCGTTGCAACGCAGCTGGATGCGGGTCACGCGCCTAACGCCTTGCCGCAACGCGCGACGGCGACGCTGTCGTGCCGCGTGATGCAGGGCTCAACGCCGGAACAGGTGAAGACCGCGCTGGAAGGCGTGATCGGCGACCCGCAGGTGAAGGTCGAGATCGTCAAGCGTCGCGAGGGGTCGTCAGCGCCGCCGTTGACGGAAGAGATCATGGCTCCGATCCGCGCGCAGGTTGCGCGGCAGTGGCCGGGCGTTCCGATCGCGCCGATGATGATTGCGGGCGCAACCGATGGCCGCTTCATGATGAACGCAGGTATTCCGACCTATGGGATGAGCGGGATGTTCGGGAAGAGCGGCGAGTTCAATGCGCACGGGCTCAATGAGAAGATCCGTGTGCAGTCGCTCTATGAGGGTCGCGATTTCCTCGAAGGCGTCGTGCGGGCCTATATAAAGTAGCGTTCGGCGTTACTTCTTCGCTTCTTCTTCGACGATGCGCGCGCCGTTCAGGATATTCCCGAGGGCATGGTTACCTTCGTGACAGGCATACTCGTAGACCCTGCCGTGCGAAGCAGCGAAGATCATTTCGCCCTTCCATGGCTGCGAATAGAAGCCGGGATCGTTGACCTCGAATGTGTAGAGCATCTCGGTGGGGCTGGTGCGGGTGAAGCGTTCTGTGACAACGGCCTTCTCGGAGAGAAAGACGGGCTCATAATCGCCCTGCCCACGGTTCCACCCACGCGTCTCGACCACCAGCGTGTCACCATCCCAGCGACCGACGCTGTCGCCCAGCCATTGCGACACCGCTGCGGGACGATGCGCTTGCCCCATCCGAATGATCCGCGCGTCATGCATCATCTCGACGAGGATCACGACCTCATCGGCCGTCTGCACGATCTGATAGTTGTTGTTGTACAGGTTGTTCAGCATGGGCGGGCCGCCTGAACCGCGACTGCCGATCAGGCAGCGGTCGGCGGGGTTCATGCCTTCCGGACCTTCTTCGCCACGCCTTGCAAGGATCGCGTTGATTCGCTGGCGGCCTTGGTCGGACACGGGAAGCTTTCCGTTTGGCGGATCGGTGATCCATGAGGAACGCGACTGGCCGTTCACGACGGCGACCCGGCTGCCGCGATCCAGCCAGAAAAGGTTGCCAGCGACGATCGCGATGCCCGCCTTGGGCGCTTCTGTTGTGGAAGAAGGGGCAGCGTCTGCTGCATTCTCCCGCGCGCGTCCGGTTTCAAGCTGCTGCGTCTGCTGCGAATCAAGCACGAGGGGAAGGGCGGGATTGGTGCGTTCCAGAAGCGTGATGCTGGAATTGGTCCAGACGCCCTGGAAGTCGGGATGATCATCGGGCGTCCGCGGCGGCCGATAATCTTCCTGAGCGAGGGCGGGAGAGGCAGCAATCAGAAAGAGTGCAAAGGCGAGTGTCCGGATCACGCATCTCTCCGCGATTATGGCTCCCGCCCGACGGCTATCGCGCTTGCTCTTCGAGAATGCGAGCGCCTTGCAGGATGCCATGCAAGGCGTGGTTACCCTCATGGCATGCAAACTCATAGACGGGCCCATTCGAAGGTGTGAACACCATCTCGGCTTTCCAGGTCTGCGTATAGAAGCCCGGGTCGTCGACCTCGAACGCGTAGGTCAGTTCATCCGGCCCGGTGCGAGTGAAGCGCTCGGTTACGACGGCCTGTTCCGACAAATAGACCGGCTCGTAATCGCCATGCAGCCGTTTCCAGTTCTTCGTCTCCACCACGAGCGTGTCGCCGTCCCAGTGGCCGACACTGTCGCCAAGCCATTGGCTCAGCGCAGCGGGTTTGTGGTTCTGATCGAGCCGGATGATGCGGGCGTCATGCATCATCTCGACATCGATCATTACGTTGCCCGGCGTCTGCACGATCTGGTACGTATTGTTGTAGATATTGTTTAGCATGGGCGGCCCGCCCGAACCGCGCGATCCGATGAGGCAGCGGTCAGCAGGGTTCATGCCCTCCGGGCCGTCCTCATTACGGGTAGCGAGAATTGCCGCGATGCGCTTCTTGCCGGCTCCCGAGAATGGCATTTTTCCGTCGGCGGGGTCGGTTATCCAAGACGAGCGGGCCTGTCCGTGGACGACGCCGACCTTCATACCGCGATCAAGCCAGAAGGCATTGTAGCCGCCGACATTCGCGCCGGACGCGGGCGCGCCCTCATCGGGATTGGTGCGGCCGTTGGCGGATACCTCCTGCTGCAGGCGCGCCTGTTCCATCCGGTCAACCTGCGCCGCATCGAGGATCAGGGGCAGGGAGGAGGTGGAACGCTCCAGCGTCGTCATGCTGGTGTTGGTCCACATACCCTCCAGATCCGGTTTGCCATCTGGCGTACGTGGGGGGGCGTAGGCCTGGGCAAAGGCCGCAGGGGCGAGAAGCAGCCCGGCGGCGATGCAGGCCGTAGCGAGTCTAATGCAGGAATGTCTCATCCGAACGTGCCTCCGCGCGCGACTGCCCTAGGTAGGCATATTGCGGCCAACGCGAAAGCTCCCCCGTACGTCGATGACGACACATAGTGCCTGTTGTTCGGGACATGCTGCCCGCGCGACGGGCGATGCCGGAATTGCTGGTCGCACTTCGTGCAAGTGCGCGCATGTTTTGCGCAATGTGGCTCTTGAGCCGAGCGGCATCGGTCTCACCTGACGTTGCGTTGGGCAACAGCGCACAAGTCGTCATCAGTGCGGAGCGCAAATCGCACTTGATCACGGGCCCGCGCCTCAGCGGCATGGCCTCGTGAGTCGAAGCTGTCATACTTCTCGAACGCGATAGGGAAAATTCGCATCGGGCGGCTGCGTGCGCAGCTCCGCCCTGTAGCCCGTTGGCCCGTCCAAAGGGCGGCGCCTCTCATTCCGTCAGCATTCATTTTTCGAGAGGCCGCAGGTGGGTTCGACTTTCACCGTGCGGGACGAAATGGCGTGATCAGTTCAACGAGAAACGGGGAGGAAACAGAGGAGAGCTTCAAACACACACGGGGACCAAGTATGAAAACCAAAATCAAATATTCGGGGATGCTCGGGGCGGTACTCGCCGGCGCGGCTCTTCTGGGGGGAGGCGCCGCCTGGGCGCAGAGTGGACCGGACGTCGCCGCTGCCGGCGATGAAGCAACGCCCGTCGATACAACCAAGGATGTCATCATCGTCACCGGCACGCGCCTGACCGGCCTGGCGGCCGTGGACAGCCCCGCGCCAATCCAGGTTCTCGACATCGGAACACTCGAGGATGCCGGCCACCCGGATCTGCTGAAGGCCCTCGCGCTCGCTGTCCCGTCGTTCAACGCACAGGCGTTTGGCGGCGACATGGCGAACATGACGCTGTCGGCCAAGCTGCGCGGCGTCTCACCTAACCACACACTCGTCCTGCTCAACGGAAAGCGTCGCCACGGTACGGCGAACCTTGCAGTGCTTGGCGGCGCATACCAGGGCGGCGCGGCAGCGGACCTCAACTTCGTTCCGCTCGCATCGGTCGATCACGTGGAGGTGCTCCTGGAAGGCGCTGCTGCGCAATATGGCTCGGACGCCATCGCCGGCGTCATCAACATCATCCAGAAGCAGGCCGACTCCGGCGGCCAGATCGCCATTTCGGGCGGTGAGTATATCGACGGTGGCGGAACGACGGGCGACATCACCGCCAACCTGGGCGCCAAGCCGACCGAGAATTCGTACCTCAACCTGACAGCAGAGGCGAAGTATCACGGCTTCTCGTTCCGCGGCGACATGGACCCGCGCACGCTGAACACTGCGTTCAACACAACGTCGTCCTCGCGATTGTCGAACTATCCGGGCCTCGTGAATGCGAAAGACTATCCTTACATGAACCGGATCGCGGGCGACGCGGAATACCGGCTCTATACGGGCTCGTACAATTTCGGCGCGGATATCTCCGATACGATGGAGTTCTATTCGTTCGGGACGATCGGTTACAAGTTCGCACAAGCCTACGAAAACTATCGCGTGCCGAGCCTTGTTGTCGGCGCCAACGGCGTTCGGCCGCGTCCGCTGGGTTTCAGCCCGAAAGAGGCGACGGACGAGATCGACTACGCTGTCACGACGGGCCTGTCGGGTGATGGCGGTGGATGGAAGTACGATCTGTCGACCACGTACGGCAAGGACAACCACTCGATCAGCGTTCTCAATTCGCTGAACCGCGCTCTCTATATCGATACCTCCACGCCGACGCGCGACGGTTTCTCTCCGTCTGACTTCCACGCGGGCGATTTCATCGGTTCGCAATGGACGACCAACCTCGACGTAGCTGTCCCGGTTGAAATCGGCATGGCGAGCCCACTCACCATCGCGGTAGGCGCCGAGTATCGCGAGGACACTTACGAGATCAAACCGGGCGACGCGGCCTCGCGCTATAAGGAGGGCTCGCAGTCCTATCCTGGCTTCGCGCTGACTGATGCGGGAAAACATGCGCGCGATTCGAAGGCTGTTTATGTCGACTTGGCAGTGGATCCGATCAAGGACCTGCAGGTCGATGCGGCGATCCGCTACGAGGACTTCTCGGACTTCGGCGACACGACGGTTGCGAAACTAACCTCGCGCTACGACTTCAATGACGCTTTCGCCATTCGCGGTACGGTGTCGACAGGTTTCCGCGCGCCAACGCTGGCTGAATCCTTTTATTCGGCAACCAACGTCTCGCCAACAGCCGCTTTCGTGCAACTGCCGCCGAACTCGGCAGCGGCGACCCTGATCGGCGTGAATGGTCTCGATCCGGAAAAATCGAAAAACATTTCGATGGGCTTCGTGCTGCACCCGATGCCGGACATGACGATGACCATCGACGCCTACCAGATCGAGATCGAGGACCGTATTGTCGGTTCCGGCTCGCTATTCGGCGTTGGCGGCGCGATCAACTCGCCCGCGGTTGTCGCGGCAATCGCAGCGAACGGTAACGTGCTCGACCCGACTGTGACGCAGCAGGGCATCTCGATCTTCACCAATGGGCTCGACACCAAGACCCAGGGCGTGGATTTCGTGATGACTTTCCCGAGTGATTTCGGCGAGCTCGGCAGCATCGACTGGTCGCTCACGGCGAACTACACCAAGACCGACGTCACGCGGATTGCGCCGCCGCCCTCGCAGCTGGCTGCCGGCGTCAGCCTGTTTGACCGCACGGCGATCGGTTATCTCGAAACGACAGCGCCGGAATTCCGGTTCATCGCGAGCGCCGATTGGACGCTTGGGCCATTCAGCATCAATCTGAAGGAGGCTTACTACGGTGAAAGTTCGCTGTTCACTTCGCGGACTGGCGCGACTTACTACGAGACCAAGATCGATGCGACCTTCATCACCGATCTCGATATCGCGTACAATGTGACGGATGATGTGAAAGTGTCGGTGGGCGCCAATAATCTGTTCAACGAGTATCCCAACGAGGTCAACGCCACGCTGCGTCAGGAATTCTTCTCGGTGAACTCCAACGCCTATGTAACCAAGTACCCGACTTTCTCGCCCTTCGGCATCAATGGCGGCTACTATTACGGAAAGATCTCGTACAGCTTCTGATCTGCCGGACGCCCGCGCGGGGGAGCGCATTCCCTCGCGTGGGCGCCGGATAGGCGAAGGCGCTGCAATTGGCGGCGCCTTGCGGGTTCGGCGGCTCCATCGGAGCCGCCGGCCTTGCACGCCCGAAAAGGTGAGCGCGAAGTCGCCTCATATTCTTGATTGAACCCCAGACTGCGGATGCTCCACCAGTGGCGTTGAATAATGTTATGGATCTGGCGTCTCAACAGGGCTGGCTGGGCGCAGCTTTCCAACAATATGGGCTGCTCGTTCTGTCCATGCTTATCGCGGGTCTGTTCGCAGGCTTTGTCGCGGGCATGTTCGGCATTGGCGGCGGATTTGTCGTCGTCCCGGCGCTGGCCGCCGTGCTGACCGTCCTGCCGCATACTGGCGGGAATGAGCATATCATGCATGTGGCGATCGGCACGTCGCTGGGCACGATCTTCTTTACATCGCTGCGTTCTGTTCAGGCGCATGCCAGGCGCGGCGCGGTCGACTGGAGCATTCTCAAGGGCTGGCTGCCATGGGTAGTCGCGGGCGTGATTGCCGGCGTTATCCTCACCAGCTTCATGGGTGGCGAGCAGCTTAAGATCGCGTTCGGCATCAGCCTCATTCCGCTCGGCCTCAACTTCGTTTTCCAGATCCTGGGCCGCAAGGTCGCAACCGAAGAGCGCCTCCCCAGGGGGCCGGCGCGCGCCGCGCTCGGCTCGGGACTTGGCGCATTCTCCTCGCTGCTGGGCATAGGCGGCGGCACGCCGGCGATTCTCATCATGACACTCAGCGGCGTGAACATGCACCGCGCCGTCGCGACCGCCGCGGGCTTCGGCACTATCATTGCCGTTCCAGGCGCGATCGGCAGCATGATCACCGGCTTTGGTCAGCCCAACCTGCCGGTCGGATCGATCGGCTTCGTCAACCTGATCGCGCTCGCCTCGATCACGGCAATGAGCATTCTAACGGCGCCGCTGGGCGCCGCTGCCGCACACAGCCTCGACCCCATCAAGCTGAAACGGATTTTCGGTTGCTATCTTCTCGTGACGGCCGCCTTCATGCTGAAAGATCCGTTCCTGAAGATGATTGGGGGTCTGTGAGGCCTACTTCTTCACGCTCGCCGCATAGTCCTGCGCCGCCTTCACGACGCGCAGCACGTTGCCACCCCACATCTTGGCAAGGTCGGCTTCGGTATAGCCAGCCTTGAGCAGGCGCTCGGTGACTTTGGGCATGTAGGTTATGTCGCGGTAACCAGAGAGGCCTCCGCCACCATCCCAGTCGGCGCCGCCAAGGCCGACATGATCAACGCCAAGCAGTTTGATGCCGTAGAGGATCTGCTTCATGTAGTCCTCGAAATCCGCCATCGGCGCCGGGTAGGTGCGGTTCAGCGTTCCCATCTCGTCCAGATAGGCTTCGTATTTCGCGCCCGTCAGGTCCGCGACCGTTCCGTACTTGTCGCTGAGCGCCTTCAGGGCGGCGACACGCTCGGCTGATGGCGGCGGCGATGCCTTGAGGAACAGCGTGTTCATCTGGATCACGCCACCCCTGGCGGCCAGCTTCTTCAGCAGCGCATCGGGCAGATTGCGCGGGTGGTCGTTGAGCGCGCGTACGCCATGGTGCGACAGAATGATCGGCGTCGCCGACAGATCGATCATCTGTTCGACCGTGGTGTCGGCAGAATGGCTGCCGTCGAGCACCATGCCAAGCTCGTTGGCGCGCTTGACGAAGGCGCGGCCCATCGGGCTGAGGCCGCCCCACTTAGCGCCGACGGTTCCGGGATTGGCTGAGTCGGCCAGCTGATTGGTACCGTTGTGGACAGGCCCGATGAGGCGGACGCCGAGCTTGAAGAACGTATCGATGAGCGTGATGTCGTCGCCGAGCTCGTAGGAGTTCTCCATCGACAGGAAGACGATCTTCTTGCCGGCGGCGTGAATGCGCATTGCGTCGTCGACGGTCAGCGCGATTTCGAACGCGCCGGGATTGGCCGCGACCATTTCGTGAATCGAGGTCGAGCGGATCAGCGCCTTGTCGCGGATATCGGCGTAGCCTTCGGGCGTCAGGGGCCCCTGGCCCATGTAGATCGCCCAGAAGCCGCCATCGAGGCCGCCTTCATTCATGCGCGGGAGATCGACCTGGCTGCCGTCACGCTCAACGTCATGCCGTTTCATGATGTCATAGCCGCGCGGCGCGTCGAGCAGGGCGGGCGTGTCGAGGTGGGTGTCGAGGCTCAACAGGCGCTGGTGGATCGCCATCGCTTCAGGGCTCACGCCGATGGCGGAGGGCGACAACGTCGAGCACGCCGTGAGCGCCGTAGCGCAGAGCAGGGCGAACGGGATTAGTTTGGAGCGCGCCATGAAGTCCTCGTGGAGCCTGCGACTGAATTGGTCCAGTCACCATGCACGGCCCGGGATTCATCTCAAGCGATATGCGTGAGGAGCCGGGCCCGCTCACAAGCGCCGAAAACGCCACGACACGGGAGCGTCTGGAGGTTCGCTGCAGCTCCGGCCCCCCTTTCCCGACTGGATGGGGGGGCGGACGTCAGATGTTCCGCGTGGCCTGGCGATGCTGATCGCTCAGCGCTGCCCGCAGACGAAGAAGGTTCGCGGATCCCGCGTCCGCGGGTGTAATCTGGTCGCGCTCGCCGACGGCATGGTCGTCGCGGCCGAAATCCTTGAACGCCTAAATGACGCGGTAGCGCGTGCCGGGAACGACGTGCGCGAAGACGTGACGGGCGTCGGGGGAGGTTGGGGTTACTTTCGTCGCGCCTTCTCCGATCATGTGAGCTTCCATTTTGCGAGGGCTTCATAGTGCGGTCGGGCGGCGTCAGCGATGTGGCGGAGATGATCGGCGAGGGGAGCTTTTGCCTCGGCTGGCGGCGGACCGAAGCAGGTGGAGCGTTCGACGGCGTCGTACCAGGCGGGGGCCCAGACGCCGTCGGTGGCGCGTCGGCCGGGCGGCCATATGAGCATGTCATCCGTCCAGGGAATGCCGAGCGCGGTGCAGAGCCTTGATAGCGTCGCTGCAGGATCGCGCAGGACGTCGACGCCTTCTATGACGGGCGGGGCATAGCCGAGGCGGTCGGCTTCGCGGGCGAAGATCTCCGCCTGCTGCGCGAAGCCGACGTCGGCGAGTTGGACGTTTTCGCGCTTGGTCACATAGGAGGCGAGCACCAGAGCCGGGTCGCGAATGAGGAAGGCGTTGCGGCACTCGCTCATCCAGTCGAGGCCGAAGCTGGGAAGCATGTGGTGGGTCATCTGCTTCTGGTAGAAGACGGGCTCGTCGTTCGGTGTCGGTGCGAGGAGTTGCGGGACCACGTCGCGCCAGTCGTTCGGCTGCGCGGCCAGAACCTCATCGTTCATCGGGTGGATGAGGCCGGTTGTCGCGAGGAAGGCGGCGTAGAAGGGCTCGTCTATGACGTGGCAATCGCTGCGCGCGCCGAAGGAACGCATCATCGCGGTCGAGATGTTACGCGGACCGGACCACATGGCGATGCGGATAGTCATCGCGCCTGCTCATCCTTCAACGCGTCATAGAGTTCGCGCAGTCTTTGCGTCATCGGCCCCGGCGTACGGCCGGGCATCACATGATCGTCCACCGCGCGCACGGGCGTCAGCCCGCCGAAAGTGCCGGTGACGAAGGCTTCGTCGGCGGTATGGACGTCATCGAGGGCGAAGCTGCCGAGCTTCAGCGGGATGCTGTTGGCCTCGCAGAGCTTGATGACATTGCCGCGGGTGACACCGTTGAAGCAGAACTCGCCGGTCGAGGTGCGTACCTCGCCGTCCTTGACCCAAAAGAAATTGGTGGCGTTGCAGCTCGAAACCCAGCCCGCGGGGTCGAGCATCAGCGCTTCATCGCCGCCTTTCGGGATGACGTCGAGCAGGGCGCGGATGAGGGCGAGGCGCGAGTGCGAGTTGAGCCGCATGTCGAACATATCGGCGGGTGTGCAGCGGATCGCGCTGGTCACTACGTTGAGGCCGCGCGTGACGATCTCGGGGCTCGGCTCTTTATACTCGGCGACGATGACGATGGTGGCGCTGCCCAGCGCGTTGCGCGGATCCTGGTTGACGGCCTTCTTGACCCCGCGGGTCGCCATGAGGCGCAGGTGCGCGCCGTGGCTCATGTCGTTGGCCGCAAGGGTGGCGTGGAGGGCGGCGATCATCTGGTCGCGGGTGAGGCCGAGGTCGAGCGCGATGTCGGCCGCGCCGCGAAAAAGCCGGTCGATATGGGTGTCGAGAAAGAGAAGCGCGCCTTTGTGCTGGCGCAGACCCTCCCACACACCATCGCCAAGGACGAAGCCGGCGTCGAAGACGGAAACTTTCGCTTCGTTGGTGGGAATGAGCGCGCCGTTGAGCCAGACTTTGAGGTTGGCGTTGCGCGGATCGGCGGCGAAGTCCTGGCTGCCGGCCATGGTGAATCTCTGAGTGTTGGTGCGGGCGGGGTCTCGAGCAGGTTTGGATGGGCCGGAACCACCGCGTCAATCGTCCGAGATCATGGCCATGGCGCCTTTGCGGTCGCTGGGTTTGAGCTTGATGAAGAGGGCGCGGGCCTTCTTGATGTCGGCAGGCTTGCCGGATTCGCAGGCGAGCTTGAGGGCGATGGCGGTCGGGTCGGTCGCACCTTTGATGAAGACGAGGGCCTTGGCCATCTTGCCCATGGCCTCGCGGTCGATTGCGCCGTCATCCATTGCGGTGTCCTGAACTGGGTTGCCCCATCTGATGTGAAGACGGGCAGGCTGGCACGGATCTGAGACTCTGTCCCCTGTCGAGGCTGGTCAGCCGAGACTCGCATGTTATTGAGACGAAAGCCCTTCGGAGCACTCAACGCATGCAACGTCTGATCTTCATCGGCCTGATCGTCGCAATGGTGCTTGGCGTCGTGGCGGGCGCACTTGTCTATGGCGACCCCGCGGCGCGGCACGTGGCGGCGCAGACGCGGATCGCGTCGTTTGACGCCAATCGTGACGGGCTGCTGAGCGAGGAAGAGTTCAACGCCTCCCGCAGCGAAACCGACGTTACGTTTGCGGTCGCAGACAAGAACAAGAATGGCGAGATCACGCCGGCCGAGATGACGGCCGTGACAACTAAGGCGCAGACCGAACTGGCCGGCTATTTCAAGATCCTGTCCGACATTTTTCTTCGTCTTATCAAGATGATCGTGGCGCCACTGGTCCTGACGACGCTGACTGTCGGGATTGCACACCTTGGCGGCGGTGCGGCGGTCGGTCGGATCGGGGCGCGGACGATGGCGTGGTTCATAACGGCCTCGCTCGCCTCGCTCGGCCTCGGGCTGGTGCTGGTAAACCTGTTCAAGCCGGGGCTGAATTTTCCGGTGACGCTGGAGACGGCGGTGGCGGATGTCTCGACCGTTTCGACGGGGACGTTCTCGCTGGCGGAATTCATCACGCATGTGTTTCCGACCTCGATTGCCGACGCGATGTCGAAGAACGAGATCCTGCAGATCGTGGTGATATCGCTGTTCATGGGAATTGGACTGCAGGCACTGGGGCAGAAGACCGCGCGGGTCACCGAGCTGATGGAGCAGGTGGCGTTCCTGATGCTCAAGGTGACAGGTTATGTGATGGCGGCAGCGCCATTTGCCGTGTTTGGCGCCATTGCCTACACCGTGTCGCTCCAGGGTCTGGGCGTCATTGCGGACTATGGGCGACTGGTCGGGTTCTTCTTCCTTGCGCTGTTCATCCTGTGGGCGCTGCTGATCACGGTTGGCTTCATTATCCTTGGGCCACGGGTGTTCAAGCTGATCTGGGACGTGCGCGCTCCCGGGCTGCTGGCATTCGCCACGGCGAGCTCGGAGGCGGCGTATCCGCGCCTTCTGGAGCAGCTGGAGCGGCACGGGATCGCCAACCGCGTGGTCTCGTTCGTGCTGCCGCTGGGCTATTCGTTCAATCTCGATGGCTCGATGATGTACTGCACCTTTGCCGTCATGTTCATCGCGCAGGCCGTGGGAATCCCCCTGACCTGGGACCAGCAAGTCGGGATGCTGCTTCTGCTCATGATTACGTCGAAGGGGATTGCGGGAGTGCCGCGGGCCTCGCTTGTGGTGATCTCCGCGACGCTGCCCGCTATGGGTATGAAGCCGGAGTGGATCGCGCTGGTGCTTGCGGTCGACGCCTTCATGGATATGGGGCGCACGGCGACCAATGTGATCGGGAATTCCATCGCCTGCGCCGTAATCGCGAAATGGGAAGGACTGCTGGGAGATCCGAAGTCTGACACGCCCGCTGTCGAAGGTGTTCTCGGATCAAGCGACGGCCACAACGCCTGAAACGCGAATCAGCGACTGCAGACCGGGCAAAGCTGACGCACCCGTCAGTTTCCGAGGCATCCCATGCGGAAAGTTGCTCTGCAGAGCATCTCGCTGCGTTGACGCAGAATGACGTGCGGGGCATATGCGAGTTCAAAGAGGGTCGCTGGCTCCCCCCCGGCGGTGCGGCTGATAACAATAGACTGCCGCTCTACAGACCCCGGACCGCACGTCGTATTTTGACAGGAATGCGACGACAGCGCGCAACTCTGATCTGCAAAAATCACTGCAGCCAGTCTGGCGCTTGCGGCAAAAGGAAGGCATAAAATTCCGGTCCCGAGATCATAGGCCAATAGGCCGGGGTCGGGACATTTGGGGCGTCGAGAGCGAGAGAGACATGTATTACGCTACAAAGCGGAACAATACGAAGACGCGCCTTATCGGTGTGGCTGGCGTTGTTTTCGCGATCAGCGGGGCTGGTTACGCGATCGCCAACGGGTTTGGCCTGATCGAGAACAAGGCGCCCATCGAAACTGAAGTCGTCATCATCGAGGAACTCGACAAGGTCGAGGATGAGCCGCCACCGCCGCCGCCGGTCGATGTCGATCTGCCGCCGCCGCCGCCACAGGTCATCCTGCCCGATTTCGTGTTCGATACCCCGCCGCCGCAGGAAAATGCGATCCGCGAAGTGGTTGCTGTGCCGAAGCCGCAGCCGCCGGCAGCTGCGAAACCCGCGCCGCCGCCGCGCCCGACACTGACCAAACGCCCGGCCGTCGGCCGTCGTTTCAAGGAGCCGGAATATCCGGCCGCCTCACGCCGCGCTGGCGAAGAAGGTGAGACCCGCGTTTCCGTCTGCGTCGATACCGACGGACGCATGTCTAACGTCAAGATCGTCAAATCCAGCGGATTTGAGCGTCTAGACGATCAGGCCATCAAAGCGCTCACCAATAACCGTCTGGACCCGGCGATCGGCTCCGATGGCAAGCCGATCGCGATGTGCGATCCATATCCTTACGAGTTCACCTACGTTTGGACCCTGAAAAAGGGCTGAGGTGGAGGCGACGATTTTTTTCGCCGGGCGGGTCAGAGATGGCCAGACGGGGTTAAGGGACTAGGTCACAATCAGGAGAGTTAGTTCGGCTGGTCAGGGGGATAGCTTGACCATGCCGGATCACAGTCTCGGGGAAACCCGAATGAGGAGAAGACGGTAATGAAAATGGCGTATCTCGGGGATGGTCTGAAGCGGCAGTCCAATCCAGTTAAACTCGTGCTGGCCGCTGCAGCATTTCTGTTCATGCCAATGGTGGCGATGGCTCAACAGCCAGCAGCCCCGCC
>CANJXY010000024.1 GCA_947478925.1 Hyphomonadaceae bacterium
TACCCCTACCCCAACGCAATATCGGTCAACACGTGGACGGGTGGCGGGATGGAATACCCGATGATCTCGTTCAATGGATACCGGCCGGTGCAGGACGAGAAGACCGGCGCCAAAACCTATACGCGCCGTGCGCGCGATGGCCTGATCGGGGTCGTCATCCACGAGGTTGGCCACAATTACTTCCCGATGGTTGTGAACTCCGACGAGCGGCAATGGACCTGGATGGACGAGGGCCTGAACTCCTTCCTCGAACACATGTCGGAGCTCCGCTGGGACGAAAGTTTTCCGGTGCTGGGCGATAACCCCAACTCGCTGGACGAGATCGGCGCATACATGATGTCGGAGGATCAGGTTCCGATCATGACCAATTCGGAATCGATCAAGCAGTTTGGAAATAACGCCTACAATAAACCGGCTGCTGCGCTGACCGTGCTGCGCGAGACGGTGATGGGACGCGATCTGTTCGACTTCGCGTTCAAGCAGTACGCGCAACGCTGGAAATTCAAGCGGCCGACGCCATCGGACTTCTTCCGGACGATGGAGGATGCGTCTGGCGTTGATCTCGACTGGTTCTGGCGCGGCTGGTTCTACACGACGGACCACGTCGACATCGCGCTGAGCGGCGTACGCGAGTACCGCCTTTCCACGAAGGACCCGGATGTCGAGGCTGCGCTGCAACGAGGGCGCCAAACCGAGGCGCGGCCGGCGCCAGTGACCGTCACGGACAACCGCGCCGCGGGCGAGAAGACCTATATGGAGCAGCATCCCGATGCTGCGGACTTCTACACCCAAAACGACGCATTTGAGCCAACCAACAAGGATCGCAATGACTACCAGACCTTTCTCGAGGGGCTGAAGGAGCCGGAAAAGTCAGCTTTTGCGCAGGGGCTGAAAGATAACCCGTTCATCTATTTCATGGACTTCGAGAATGTCGGGGGACTGGTGTCGCCACTGCCACTGCGCTTCACGTTTGAAGGCGGGACCACGAAGGACATCATGATCCCGGCGGAGATCTGGCGCCGGGACAATCAGAAAGTCACGAAACTGTTTGTCGAGACTAGGAAGATCGTTTCGGTTGAGTTGGATCCGCGTCACCAGATCGCCGATGCGGTGCGGACGAACAACGCGTATCCGCAGCGGAGCACGCCAAGCCGACTGGATGTATTCAAGTCGACGCAGATGCCAAGTGTGCGCAATCAGATGGCCGATGCGATGGCCGAATTGAAGGCCAAGCAGCAACCCACTAGCAGCGCCGCGCCAATCGCGCCGAGCAACTGACCACGGAGACGTGACGACGTGAACGGACCAGCGGGCGTGACACGCAGGATGGCGGTGCTGGCGGGGTGTTCGCTCGGCGCCGGCGCCCTGCTTGCGCCGCCTGCGCTGGCGCATCGCTCGCAGACGGTGCTGAGCACAGTCACGTGGAACGCTGCCGCGTCCGTGCTGGAGGTGACACATCGCCTGCACCCGCATGACGCAGAGCTGGCATTGCAACAGACGACGGGCGCGACGGAGGTCGACATCACGGTTGTGAAGAACCAGGCGGCGCTGATGCTCTATATTGAGGAGCGCTTCGTGCTGACCGACGGCGGGCGGAAGATGGCGCTTGAGCCCGTTGGCGCGGAGTTCGAGGGCGACACGCTGTTACTGTACCAGCAGTGCAGGCTGAAGGCACCGCCGCAGAAACTTGCGATCGATGATCGCATCCTGCGCGATGTGTTCGAGGCACAGGCGAACCTGGTGAACGTGCGGCTGGCCAAGAGAACGCGGACGTTCCTGTTTTCGGGCGGCGACGGCGTAAAGCAGGCGGAGGGCCTGCTGTAAGGGCGCTCTGGCGCGTGCTGGGCGCGACCGTTAGGCTCCAAGCGGGGCAGCCAGGGGATTGCCATGAGAATTTTCCTGATCGCGCTTGCGGCGCTGATTGTGGTGGCAGGCGCGGGATTGACGCTTCTGCCGATGTCGATGGCCGCTGATGTCGCCTCGCAGCGCTTGCCTGACTTCAAGTTCAAGGAAGCCTCCGGCAGCGTCTGGGATGGTGAGCTGAAACAGGTTGCGTACGGCAAGCAGTTCATTGGTGACCTGAAGGTGAAAACCGACTTGATGTCGCTTGTGACGGGCAAGGCGGCAGGCGTGCTCGCACTGACGCGCGATGGCTTTTCGGGGCAGGCAAACCTGATCTACGGGCTCACGAACGGCACGCTTGAACTCAAGGAAATGAAGCTGGACGGCAATACGGCCATGGTTCCGGGCATGCCGGCGGCGATCGCCAAGGTGGACGGCAAGTTCAGCCTTCAGGTGAAGGACCTCCAGTTCGTCGAGGGTGCTTGCGAGGCGGCCAATGGCGAGGTGTGGACCGATGCGCTCACCAAGGTGAAGGTCAAGGCTTGGGTCGGGCCGGAGCTGCGTGGCCCAGTGACGTGCGAGGGCGGCAAGCTGCAGGTCCAGGCCAAGGGCAAGGCGGCCACGGGCGAGGACGTGCTGGCTGTCCTGAGCATCGGCCAGCATCTCGACATGGAACTGACCGCCACTGTCGCCAATGCCACGCCTGGGGCCGTCGAAGCGCTCCGCGACGTGGGCTTCGTCCGGGATGGCGACAGGCTGGTGCTCCATCATGCGATGGGCGGCAGCTAGACCGCGGCGGGGAGGGCGGTCTGGAAGGCGGTCGGAAACACGGTTTGGCGCTTGACCGCTCCCCCGACCCCGCCTAAACGCTCCATCCTTCGACGCCGGCGTATGCGGGTGTAGCTCAGTTGGTTAGAGTGCCGGCCTGTCACGCCGGAGGTCGCGGGTTCGAGCCCCGTCACTCGCGCCAGGTGTCGAAAGAGGCGGCAATGGCCGCGACTAAAAAACAACATTGATATCAGTGCGATAGCCCTCGACCCTCGGGTCGAGGAGGCTAATCGTATTCTGCTCGGGAGGGGGGCGGTGCTGGCGGAGCGACCGGAAGCGCGAGTTGACGGCAGCTGGGTCCGCAATCGCCCAGTATATTAAACCGAAAGGGCTGTTGCCGGTGCCCGTGCTGAGCAAGCAGCGTGAAACCCAGTCTATCCCTTTCATCGAAGGTCTGGCCACCTCAGCGGTGTGCGGCGGTCTTATCCACAGGAGTGAGTCGCGCTTCGCGCCGGCCATGGTGGGCGATTACGCGACGGGCCAGTGGATCCGCGACCCGATCCGCACCGGCCTCGCGGCGCCATTCGCGCCTTGCGGACATCGACGTGGTGACCGTGCTCACCCAGAAGCGCCTCGAACTGGCGTCCGGACCTGATGACACTGCACGCCGGAGCGCCGGTGACCCGTGGCCGGAAGTGGTTGTTGTCGCAGTGGGTGCGGGACCGCGCGCAACCCATCGTTTAAGGCCTGTATTGCGACGTTCAATCGCAGGGGAACCGTGTAGCCAGTGCCCGGAAACAAGGCCGAAAAGTAACGCTTCGGGTTTGATTGGGGATGCCTTCTACCCGCTCTATTGCCTCACGCGTCAAAGCGGACTAGGCCGTCCGGAAATGTAACCGAGGGTTCATATGCAAGGCGTGGAGACACTCGTCGTCGAGTATCTGCCGGTCGTGATCTTCCTCGCGATCGCAGTCGTGCTGAGCTGCCTTTTTCTCGTTGCGTCTGCGCTGTTGGCGCCGCGCAAGCCCGACCCTGAAAAGCTGTCGGCTTATGAGTGCGGATTCAATGCGTTCGACGATGCGCGCATGAAGTTCGACGTGCGGTTCTACCTCGTCTCGATCCTCTTCATCATCTTTGACCTTGAGGTCGCGTTCCTGTTCCCGTGGGTCTTCCAGGTGGCGGAAGGCAACATCGTCGCCTTCTGGTCGATGATGGGCTTCCTTGGCGTGCTGACGGTCGGGTTTGTCTACGAATGGCGCCGTGGCGCGCTGGAGTGGCAGTAATGGCCGAACAGAAGGTAGCCGCAGGATCTGCCGGCCGCGTTCTGCGGCCCGAGGGCGGGGCGCTGGTCAAGCCGAACGATCCGTTCTTTGCCGGCCTCTCGGATGAGCTGGCGGACAAGGGTTTTGTCGTCGCTGCGGCTGACGACCTGATTACATGGGCGCGCACCGGTTCGCTGATGTGGATGACGTTCGGTCTGGCGTGTTGCGCTGTCGAAATGATGCAGGCGTCGATGCCGCGTTATGACATGGAGCGGTTCGGCGCCGCCCCGCGCGCCTCGCCACGGCAATCGGACGTCATGATCGTTGCTGGTACGCTCACGAACAAAATGGCGCCAGCTCTCCGCAAGGTCTACGACCAGATGCCGGAGCCGCGTTACGTTATCTCGATGGGCTCGTGCGCTAATGGCGGCGGGTATTACCACTACAGCTACAGCGTCGTGCGCGGTTGCGATCGCATCGTGCCTGTCGACATCTACATTCCCGGCTGCCCGCCGACCGCCGAAGCGCTGATCTATGGCCTGCTGCAGCTGCAGAAGAAGATCCGCCGTGAGGGGAGCATCGAGCGATGAGCGTTGTTCCCTCTCGCGCGACCATGACGGCGGAGCTCAAGACGCACCTGATCGCGACACAGAAGGCGATTCAGTCGATCACCGTGGTGAACGACGAGCTGACTGTGACGGTTGAGCGCGATGGCATCGTGAAGTTCCTTGAGTTCCTCGTCGAGGACAGCCAATGTCGCTTCGAAACGCTGGTTGACCTGTGTGGCGCGGACTATCCGACCGACCCGGAACGCTTCGAGGTTGTCTATCACCTGCTGTCGATGCGCCTGAACCAGCGGATCCGCGTGAAAGTGCGCACGGACGAGACGGTCCCGGTACCGAGCGTCACCGACCTGTTTCCTGTCGCCAACTGGTATGAGCGCGAGACGTTCGACATGTATGGCGTGATCTTTTCGGGTCACCCGGACTTACGCCGCATCCTCACGGACTACGGCTTCGAGGGGTATCCGCTGCGCAAGGACTTCCCGCTGACCGGCCGCGTGCAGGTTCGCTATGACGAAGCCCAGAAACGCGTGATCAACGAGCCGGTGAAGCTGGTTCAGGAATACCGCAACTTCGATTTCCTCTCGCCGTGGGAAGGCATGCAAGCCGTCATCCCTGGCGATGAGAAGGCCGGCGAGGCGAAGAAGTAGCCATGACCGAGCGCCACATCGATCAGTCCAAGTCCGCCGTCATGGAAGAGATGGACGACCGCAAGTTCACCATTAACTTCGGGCCGCAACATCCGGCCGCGCACGGCGTGCTGCGCCTCGTGCTGGATCTCGACGGCGAAATCGTCGATCGCGTGGATCCGCATATCGGCCTGCTGCATCGCGGCACCGAGAAGCTGATCGAGTACAAGACTTTCCTGCAGGCGCTGCCGTACTTCGACCGGCTCGACTATGTCGCGCCGATGAACCAGGAGCACGCCTACTGCCTCGCCATCGAGAAGCTGGCGGGCATCGAGGTTCCGCGTCGCGCGAAGTTCATCCGCGTCATCTATTCCGAGATCGGTCGCATCCTTTCGCACCTGCTTAACGTCACGACGCAGGCGATGGATGTCGGCGCGCTGACCCCGCCGCTGTGGGGCTTCGAAGAGCGCGAGAAGCTGATGGTGTTCTACGAGCGCGCGTCCGGATCACGGATGCACGCGGCGTATTTCCGCCCGGGCGGCGTCCACCAGGACTTGCCGCCGGAGCTGGTGGAAGACATCCACAAGTTCTGCGATCCGTTCCTCAAAGTGCTCGACGATCTCGAACAGCTTGTCACCGAGAACCGCATCTTCAAGCAGCGCAACGTCGATATCGGCGTCGTGTCCGTGCAGGAATGCCTCGAATGGGGCTTCTCGGGCGTGATGGTGCGCGGGTCGGGTCTTGCATGGGACCTGCGCCGTTCGGAGCCTTACGAGATCTACTCGGAACTCGATTTCAAGATTCCGATCGGCAAGAACGGTGATTGCTGGGACCGCTATCTCATCCGCATCGAGGAGATGCGTGAGAGCATCAAGATCATTAAGCAGTGCATCGACCGCATGCCGGTCGGCCCCGTGCTGCCCGAACACTCCAAGTACGCGCCGCCGCGCCGTGGCGAGATGAAGTCGTCGATGGAAGCGCTGATCCACCACTTCAAGCTCTACACCGAAGGCTTCCACGTGCCTGCAGGTGAAGTCTACGCCTGTGTCGAGGCGCCCAAGGGCGAGTTCGGCGTCTACATGGTGACCGATGGCGGTAACCGCCCGTATCGCCTGAAGATCAAGGCCCCCGGCTACGCCCACCTTCACGCGATGGACCATATCTGCCGCGGCCACATGCTGGCTGACGTGTCGGCCATCCTGGGCTCGCTGGACATCGTGTTCGGGGAGGTCGACCGTTGAGCCACCGCCGTTTCCATCATCCTGAAAACCACGCGCCGTTCGCTTTCAACAAGGAAAGCGACGATCTGATCGCGTGGTGGGAGCGTAAGTATCCGTCAGAGCGTCGCGCTTCTGCGGTTATCCCTGCGCTCTGGATCACGCAGAAGCAGAATGCGGGCTGGCTCAGCGAGCCGGCGTTGCGCGCGGTCGCCGAGCGACTCGGCATGACGTACATCCGCGTCTACGAGATCGCGACCTTCTACACGATGTTCAATCTCGAGCCGGTCGGGAAGTACCACTTCCAGGTCTGCGGCACGACGCCGTGCCAGCTGCGCGGCGCGGACAAGCTGAAGGATTTCTGCGAGCGCAAGATCGGACCGAAAGGTCACGTGTCGGGCGGTGGCAAGTTCTCATGGGTTGAGGTGGAATGCCTTGGCGCCTGCGTGAACGCGCCCATGATCCAGATAAACGATTACTACTATGAAGACCTGAGCATCGAGACGCTCGAGAAGCTCATCGATGATTTCGCGGCGGGCAAGGAGCCTCAGCCCGGCACCTATGTGAAGCGGCAGACGTCTGCGCCCGAAGGTGCGCCGACGTCGCTGACGGATGAGACGCTGTATGATGGCTCCAGGGCCAAACCTCTTGCGGCTATCCTTAACGCCCCGAAGCCGCCCGAAGAGAGCGCTGCTGCGCCGGTGAAAGCATGAGGGACATGAATCGTGCTTCTCGATAAAGACCGTATCTTCACCAATCTCTACGGACGCCACGATTTTCGGCTTGAAGCCGCGAAGCAACGCGGCGCGTGGAACTCAACCAAGGAGCTGATGCAGTTCGGCCCCGAGTGGATCTGCGATCAGATCAAGGCGTCGGGCCTGCGTGGCCGCGGCGGCGCCGGCTTTCCGACCGGCCTGAAGTGGACCTTCATGCCGAAAGTCGTGAAGGAACGTCCGCACTATCTCGTCGTCAACGCTGACGAGTCCGAACCCGGCACCTGCAAGGACCGGGACATCATGCGCCACGATCCGCACCTGCTGATCGAAGGCTGCCTGATCGCGTCGTACGCGATGCGCGCGAACAAGTGCTACATTTACCTGCGCGGCGAATACATCCGCGAGCGTGAGGTGCTCGAGGAAGCGATCAAGGAGGCCTATGCCGCTGGCCTGGTCGGCAAGAATGCGTGCGGCTCCGGCTGGGACTTCGACATTTATTGTCACCACGGCGCGGGCGCCTATATCTGCGGCGAAGAGACCGCACTGCTCGAAAGCCTTGAAGGCAAGAAGGGGCAGCCGCGCCTGAAGCCGCCGTTCCCTGCGAACGCAGGCCTCTACGGCTGCCCGACGACCGTGAACAACGTGGAGTCGATCGCGGTGGCGCCGACGATCTTGCGTCGTGGCGCGGGCTGGTTCGCTGGCTTTGGCCGTCCGAACAACACAGGCACGAAAGTGTTCTGCATTTCCGGCCACGTCGAGCGGCCGTGCAACGTCGAAGAAGAGATGTCTATCCCGCTAAAGACGCTGATCGAAGAGCATTGCGGCGGCGTGCGCGGCGGTTGGGGCAACTTGCGTGCGATCATTCCGGGGGGATCGTCGGTTCCGATGATCCCGAAGGAAATCTGCGACTCGGTGCTGATGGATTTCGACGCGTTGCGCGATGTGAAGTCAGGCCTCGGCACGGCGGCCGTGATCGTGATGGACAAGTCGACCGATCTGATCAAGTCGATTGCGCGTCTGGCGTATTTCTACAAACACGAAAGCTGCGGCCAGTGCACGCCGTGCCGTGAAGGCACCGGGTGGATGTGGCGCGTGCTGGAGCGGATGGTGAAGGGTGAGGCGGAAGCCTCCGAGATCGACACGCTGCTTGATGTCGCGAGCCAGGTCGAAGGTCACACAATCTGCGCGCTTGGCGATGCTGCTGCATGGCCCATCCAGGGCCTGATCCGTCACTTCCGTCAGGATATTGAAGACCGCATTTCGAACTACCGCATGGGCCGCCCGCATGTTCAGGGCGTAACACTGACGGCGGCGGAGTAGGAGCATGACCGAAACCGTCAAACTGATCGTAGATGGCGTCACGGTGGATGCGCCGAAGAGCTATACACTGCTGCAGGCGTGCGAGCTGGGCGGCGCTGAAATCCCGCGGTTCTGTTATCACGAACGCCTGTCGATCGCCGGCAACTGCCGTATGTGCCTGGTAGACTGGGTCGGCGCGCCGAAGCCGATCGCTTCCTGTGCCCAGACAGTTGGCGACATGGCGCCCAAGAAGGATGGCACGCCGCACGAGATTTCGACCAAATCGCCGCGTGCAATCAAGGCGCGCAATGGCGTGATGGAATTCCTGCTGATCAATCACCCACTGGATTGCCCGATCTGCGACCAGGGAGGCGAGTGCGACCTGCAGGACCAGGCGATGGGCTATGGCCGCGCTGGTTCGCGTTACACTGAGAACAAACGCGCCGTTGACGACAAGAATATGGGCCCGCTGGTCAAGACGATCATGACCCGCTGCATCCAGTGCACCCGTTGTGTGCGCTTTGCGGCCGAGGTTGCCGGCGTGGATGAGATCGGCCTCGCCAACCGTGGCGAAGATGCTGAGATCACAACGTATCTCGAGAAATCGCTGACGTCTGAACTGTCGGGCAATGTGATCGATCTGTGCCCGGTAGGGGCGCTGACATCCAAACCGTACGCGTTCAACGCGCGCCCGTGGGAGCTCCGTAAGACCGAGAGCATCGACGTGATGGATGCGATGGGCGCCGCCATTCGTGTTGATGCACGTGGGCCGACCGTGATGCGCATTCTTCCGCGCGTGAACGAAGAAATCAACGAAGAGTGGATCTCGGACAAGACGCGCTTTGTGTGGGACGGCCTTGGCCGTCAGCGCCTCGACAAGCCGTACGTTCGCGAGAACGGCACGCTGAGACCGGTGAGTTGGGATGAGGCGCTAAAGAGCGCTGCCGCCATGTTGAAAGTTCCGGGCGAGCAGATCGGCGTGATCGCGGGCGATCTCGCGGACGCAGAGAGCATGAAGGCGACGCTGGATCTTGCCGGGTCGCTTGGCGCGAAGTCGATCGACTGCCGCCAGGACGGCGCGAAGCTCGGGCTGGCTGCGGACGGATCGAAGCTGCCGCGGGAGAGCTATCTCTTCAATTCGACCATCATGGGCATAGACGAGGCGGATGCGATCCTGCTTGTCGGCGTCAACCCCCGCAAGGACGCAGCCGTGCTGAACGCGCGACTGCGTAGGGCGTGGCTTCGCATGGTCCCGGTTGCCGTTGTCGGCGAGCGCGTCGACCTGACCTACGACTACGGCTATGTGGGCGCCGGTCCGGATTCGCTGGGCGAACTCAAATCCGGCCATCCAGTTTTCGACCAGCTAACGAATGCCAAGCGACCGCTCATCATCTTGGGGCAGGGGGCCCTGACGCGCGCAGATGGCGCCGCCGTGCTGAATGCTGTGTCGTCGCTGGCGGCGAATATCGGCGCCATCAAGGATGACTGGAACGGCTTCAACGTGCTGCACACCGCTGCTGCGCGCGTTGGCGGTCTCGATCTCGGCTTCGTACCGGTTTCTGGCGGCAAAGACGTAGCGGGCATCATGGCGGGCGCGCAGTCTGGCGAGATCAAGACGGTGATCCTGCTCGGCGCGGACGAGATCGACACGTCCAAGCTTGGCAAGGCGAACGTCATCTATATCGGCAGCCATGGTGACAACGGTGCTCACCGCGCGGACGTCATCCTGCCGGCGGCCGCCTACACCGAGAAGTCGGCGACTTACGTCAACACCGAAGGCCGCGTGCAGCGCACTCAGCGCGCCGTGATGCCGAAGGGAGATGCACGGGAAGACTGGGCAATCATTCGCGCGCTGTCGGCTTACGTGGGCAAGACTCTGCCTTATGACAGCGTTGTCCAGCTGCGCGAGAAGCTGGCGAAGGATCATCCCACCTTCCTCGGTCTCGATTTTGCGCCTGGCCACACGGGCAGCGGTGTCGCGCCGCCCTACGGCGTCGCTGGCGCGATGCAGTCGTCGCCGTTCCGCACGGCTGTGTCAGCGTTCCACCTCACCAATCCGATCGCGCGCGCCTCCCGCACAATGGCGGAATGCGCCGAGCTCGCTGCGGGCGTCTCGCCTGCCGTTGCAGCAGAATAGGAGGGCGCGATGCAGAACCTCTTCCTCTGGGGCGGCGGCATCTGGGGCGGCATCGGCCTCGCCGTGCTGCAGATCCTCGCGCTCGTCGTGATCATGCTGGTGTGCATCGCGTTCCTGCTGCTGTTCGACCGCAAGGTCTGGGCGGCGGTGCAGCTGCGCAAAGGACCGAACGTGGTGGGGCCGTTCGGCCTGCTGCAATCATTCGCGGACCTCATCAAGTTTGTGCTGAAGGAAGTCATCATTCCGGCGGGCGCCAACAAGACGGTGTTCCTGCTGGCGCCGATCATCACACTGTCGCTGGCGCTTGTCGGCTGGGCGGTGATCCCTGTGGCGCCTGGCTGGGTCGTCGCCAATCTCAATGTCGGCGTGCTGTACCTGTTCGCGATCTCGTCGCTTGGCGTCTACGGCATCATCATGGGTGGCTGGGCGTCGAACTCGAAATATCCGTTCCTCGGCGGCCTCCGTTCGGCTGCGCAGATGGTCAGCTACGAAGTCTCGATCGGCTTTGTGATCGTGACAGTGCTTCTGCTGGTTGGCTCGTTGAACCTGTCCGACGTCGTGAACCACCAGGGCGGCGGCATCTGGAACTGGCACGCCTTCGCGTTCCCGACGATCTTCGTCATGTTCCCGATGTTCGTGATTTTCTTCATTTCGGCGCTTGCGGAAACCAACCGCCCTCCGTTCGATCTACCCGAGGCGGAATCCGAACTCGTGGCCGGGTATCAGGTTGAGTATTCGTCTTCGCCCTATCTGATGTTCATGATTGGTGAGTATGTCTCGATCGTCCTGATGTGCGCGATGCTTACCATCCTGTTCTTCGGCGGCTGGCACATGCCGATTCCGATACCGGTTCCCGCCGGCACACCCGACTGGCTGATCAGCCTCGGCGGCCTGCTGGTCTTCATGGTCAAGGTCACTTTTTTCTTCTTCCTCTTCGCCATGGTGAAAGCAATTGTGCCCCGCTATCGCTACGACCAGCTGATGCGCCTGGGCTGGAAGATCTTCCTGCCGACTTCGCTGGTCGCAGTCGTGATCATCGGAGGCTACATGACCTTCTTGAACGCGCAGGCGCGTCCGGCCTTCGAGGCCATTGACACGAACAAGAGCGATTATCTCGAAGCGCCCGAACTCACCGCCGTGACGTTGCCCGCTGGGCTCGACACGAACAATGACGGTAAGATCAGCTGGCATGAGTATCGCGCCGGAGCGGGGACCTAGCATGTCGATCGGTCAAGCCATCCGGGGCGCGCTGCTGACGGACTTCGTCGGCGCTTTCTTCCTCGCCATGCGGCAGTACTTCACGCGCAAGGCGACGATCAATTACCCGTTCGAGAAGGGCCCGCTGAGCCCGCGCTTCCGTGGCGAACACGCACTGCGCCGCTATGCCAATGGGGAAGAGCGCTGCATCGCGTGCAAGCTGTGCGAAGCGATTTGCCCGGCGCAGGCGATCACGATCGAGGCCGAACCGCGTGAAGACGGATCGCGCCGCACCACACGCTACGACATCGACATGGTGAAGTGCATTTATTGCGGCTTCTGCCAGGAAGCCTGCCCGGTGGACGCTATCGTCGAAGGTCCTAACTTCGAGTTCGCGACGGAAACGCGCGAGGAGCTCTACTACGACAAGGAAAGACTTCTGGAGAACGGCGACCGCTGGGAACGCGAGATCGCCCGCAATCTGGAACTCGATGCACGCTATCGCTAGAAGGGCGCGGCTCGTGGGGGCGAGTCGAACTCTGGAACTGTTTCACGGCCCCATCTGGGGCGCTTTGGACCAAAGGAAGAGGAAAGCCACGCCATGGCGCTGATCGCTTTCTATATTCTCTCCACGGTGGTCGTGCTCTCGGCGTTGTTCGTCGTCGCGGCGCGCAACCCCGTGCACTCAGTGCTGTGGCTGATCCTGACGTTCTTCACGTCGGCTGGGCTGCTCGTGCTGATCGGGGCGGAGTTCCTCGCGATGCTGCTGGTCGTTGTCTATGTCGGCGCGGTGGCGGTGCTGTTCCTGTTCGTCGTCATGATGCTCGACATCGACTTCGTGGCACTAAAGCAAGGCTTCCAGAATTACCTTGTTGTGGGCCTGCTGGTGGCATTGGCGCTGCTAGCGGAGATCGGCATCGTGGCGGCCGCGGCGACGTTTGGCGGCGGCGCGACCTTCCAGCCGAGCCCGGGCGCTGCGACCAACGCCGAAGCGCTCTCGAAAGTGCTCTACACGGATTACTTGCTGCTGTTCCAGATGTCGGGCGTCGTGCTGCTGGTCGCCATGATGGGTGCCATCGTGCTGACGCTGCGCTCGCGGCCCAGTGTCAAACGCCAGAGCATCGCCGAGCAGGTTGGCCGCAAACGCAAAGACGCCGTGGAACTCAAGGACGTTCGTCCGGGGCAGGGGATCTGATCATGGCAGGCGCTGAACTTACCCTCGGTCACTATCTTGCAGTCTCGGCGGCGTTGTTCACGATCGGCGTGTTCGGCATCTTCGTGAACCGCAAGAACATCATCGTCATTCTTATGTCGATCGAACTGATCCTTCTCTCGGTGAACCTGAACCTCGTCGCGTTCTCGGTCTTCAACGGCACGATCATGGGGCAGGTTTTCGCCATGCTCGTGCTGACAGTTGCGGCGGCTGAAGCCGCCGTGGGTCTTGCCATCCTTGTCGTCTACTTCCGCAATCGTGGTGAAATCGCGGTTGAAGACGTCAACGTGCTGCACGGATAGGGGAACAGGCCGGTGACCTTCCAGGATATCGCAGCGATCTTCATCGTTCTGGCGCCCGGCCTTGCCGCGGTCATAGCCGGCCTTGGGCAGCGCGTGCTGGGCGACAAGGGCTCGATGGCGCTGACCACGACGCTGGTGGTGTCGGCTGCGGCCCTTGCCGGCTACCTGTTTTTTGACCAGGTGTTCGGTTCGCATGGTGAAGCCGGCAACCACGCGCACACCATTATCCTGTCGCGCTGGTTCAATGTCGGAACTTTCATTGCCGATTGGGCGATCCGCCTAGACAGCCTGTCAGTCACGATGCTGTTCGTGGTGACCAGCGTTTCGGCGCTCGTCCACATCTACTCGATCGGTTACATGCACGAAGATCCGCACCGTGCGCGGTTCTTTGCCTACTTGTCGCTGTTCACCTTCGCCATGCTGATGCTGGTGACGGCGGATAACTTTCTCCAGCTGTTCTTCGGCTGGGAGGGCGTTGGACTCGCTTCCTACCTGCTCATCGGTTTCTGGTACAAGAAGCCGTCGGCGAATGACGCGGCGATCAAGGCGTTCGTGGTCAACCGCGTTGGCGATTTCGGTTTCGCGCTGGGCATCATGGCGTTGGTCTTCATGATCCAGCCGGCTGCAGGCGTTGACTACAGCAAGTTCCACATCGCGGAATTTTCGTCGATCAAGTTCGACACCGTGTTTGCCGTCATCGCCCAGAATGCTCCGGTTACCCCCGTCGGGATGATTGACGCCATCCCGATCCAGGACGTGACGTTCGATTTCCTCTGGCTCCACGTCTGGGGTCTTGAGGCGGCTGGCGTCCTTCTGTTCATCGGCGCCATGGGCAAGTCGGCCCAGTTCTTCCTGCACACCTGGCTGCCAGACGCGATGGAGGGCCCGACGCCGGTCTCCGCGCTTATCCACGCCGCCACTATGGTCACCGCTGGCGTCTTCCTCGTGTGCCGTTGCTCGTATCTCTACGAGCACACGGTCGTTGCCGCGAACATGATCACCATCATCGGCGCAGTTACATGCTTCTTCGCCGCGACGGTCGGCCTCGCGCAAAACGACATCAAGCGCGTGGTTGCCTACTCAACCTGTTCGCAGCTCGGCTACATGTTCTTTGCAGCCGGCCTCGGCGCTTACCAGGCGTCGATGTTCCACCTCTTCACGCACGCCTTCTTCAAGGCGCTACTGTTCCTTTCGGCGGGCGCCGTCATTCATGGCATGCACCACGAGCAGGACATGCGGAACATGGGCGGCCTTCGCAAGAAGATGCCGTTGACCTGGGCGATGATGCTGATCGGTACCCTGGCCCTGACGGGCGTTGGTATTCCCGGCATCGAAGGGCTCAATCTCGGTTTCGCGGGCTTCTTCTCGAAGGACGCTATCATCGAGAGTTCGTTTGCCTCGCACGACGCGTTTGCGCCGCTGGCTTTCTGGCTCAGCATCGGCGCGGCTTTCCTGACGTCATTCTACTCGTGGCGCCTGATGTTCATGACGTTCGAGGGCAAGACGCGAGCCGATCACCACACTTACGACCACGCGCACGATCCGCCGATGGTCATGGCCGTGCCGCTGCTGCTGCTTGCGGTCGGCGCTGTGCTCGCCGGCGGCGTATTCTATAACGCGATGGTTGATCATCATCAGGCCGCCTTCTGGGGCGACGCGATCTTCACCGGCGCGGGGAATGAGGTGCTGCACGCGCGGCACGAGGTTCCGATGTGGGTCAAGCTCGCGCCAGCGATCTGCTGGGTCAGCGGGCTGTTCTTCGCGATCATCTTCTATCTTGTGTTCCCGTCTGTACCGCGTCGCATGGCGCGCAATGGCGGGCCGATGCACTCTTTTCTCTCGCACAAATGGTATTTCGACGAGATCTATCACTTCATCTTCGTGAAGGGCGCTGCGGGCTTGGGCGACCTGCTCTGGAAAGCCGACAAGAAGATCATCGATGGCGTTGGCCCCGATGGCGTCACGAGCGTTGCAAGGGTCGGGGCGGGGGGGCTGTCGAAGCTGCACACCGGCTACATCTTCCACTACGCATTCGTCATTCTCTTGTCGGCCGTCATCTTCGTGGCCTTCGTTCTCCTGAATCAGGGGCGCTAGGACATGACCGGTTCCATGATCCTCACGGTGACGATCTTCCTGCCGATGGTGGGGGCGTTGCTTATCCTTGCCCTTCGGATTGTCGGCGGTGCCGCGCTGGCCGCCAGCGCGTCAAAGCCGATCGCGATCCTCTCGTCGGTTGCAACGCTTGTCGTTTCGCTGATCGCGCTCAGCCAGTTCGATGCGTCCAAGGCAGGCTATCAGCTCGTGGACTTCGCGCCATGGTTTGGCGGCTCGTCCTACAAGCTCGGCGTCGACGGTCTCGCTATTTCCCTCGTGATCCTGACGACCGCTTTGATGCCGCTCTGCATCCTGCAGTCGATCAAGTCGATCGAGGACCGGATCGGCGAGTACCTGATCGCTTTCCTGTTGCTCGAAACGCTGATGATTGGCGTGTTCTGCGCGATGGATCTGGTGCTCTTCTACGTCTTCTTTGAAGGCGGTCTGATCCCGATGTTCCTGATCATCGGCGTCTGGGGCGGCAAGAACAAGTTGTACGCGGCGTTCAAGTTCTTCCTCTATACGCTGCTCGGATCGCTCTTGCTGCTGGCAGCGCTGGTCTACATGTCGATCGTCGCCGGTACGACGGATATCCCGACCTTGCAGGAAGGCATCAACCCGCAGACGGGCGCTTTGCTATTTCCGCCCGAAGTTCAGACATGGCTGTGGTTAGCGTTCTTCGCGTCTTTCGCGGTTAAGCTGCCGATGTGGCCGGTCCATACCTGGCTGCCCGATGCGCACGTCGAGGCGCCCACGGCGGGTTCGGTCGTGCTGGCTGCCGTGCTGCTGAAGATGGGCGGCTATGGCTTCCTTCGGTTCTCGCTCCCGATGTTCCCGGAAGCTTCTCACCTGTTCCAGCCGCTGATGTTCGGCCTGTCGGTGATCGCGATCGTCTACGCCTCGCTGGTCGCCTTCCGTCAAACCGACATCAAGAAGCTGGTGGCCTATTCGTCCGTCGCCCACATGGGTTTCGTGACTCTCGGCATCTTCTCCTTCAACGAAGCTGGGATCCAGGGCGCGATCTTCCAGATGATCAGCCACGGCATCATCTCGGGTGCGCTATTCTTCTCGGTCGGCGTCATTTACGATCGGATGCACACGCGTGAGATCGCTTTCTACGGCGGCCTCGTTCATCGGATGCCGGTCTATGCGGCGCTCTTCATGCTGTTCTCGATGGCCAACGTCGGCCTGCCAGGAACGAGCGGCTTCGTCGGCGAGATCCTCACCATGGTTGGCGGCTTCCAGGCCTCGACATGGGCGGCTGCGGGGGCCGCGCTAGGCGTGATCCTGTCGGCAGTCTACATGCTTACGCTTTATCGCCGGACGGTGTTCGGCGAGATGACCAACGAGAAGCTGTTCGACATCAATGATCTTACCGGACTGGAGTTCTTCATTCTCGGCCTGCTGGCGATCAGCGCGCTGGGGCTGGGCGTCTTCCCGAGCATGATCTTCGACCTGACGAAGGCCTCGGCGATGGAAGTCCTGCGGATGGTCGGGCAGTAGGAACACGTCATGAATTTCCTCGCTGACATCACCACGGCGCTCCCGGAAACCATCCTGTTGGTCTTCGGTCTGGTCGGCCTGCTGCTGGGCGCCATCGGTGGCGACCGCATCTCGGGCCTGCTGCGTGTGCTCGCGGCAGCTGCGCTGGCGGCCGCGGCTGTGACGGCTTTTGTGCAGTTCGGGCGTGGCGAATCTGTTCCTGCTTTCGCGAGCGCGGTTGCGCCGGACGGACTCTACAAGGCGACGCTGTTCACCTTGTTTGCCAAAGGCGTCACCTATGTGCTGGCCGCCTTCGCCTTGTTCATGTCGGGCGGCGCCCTGAAGTCCTCGCAGATGGAGCGGTACGAGTATCCGCTTCTGATCACGTTCGGTTCGTTCGGCGCAGGCATGATGCTGTCGGCCAACGACCTGATGACGCTGTATGTCGGAATCGAGACGCTGAGCCTGTCGTCTTACGTGCTCGCTGCGTTCCGGCGTGATAGCCTGAAATCGGCAGAAGCAGGTCTCAAGTATTTCGTGCTCGGCGCGCTGGCGTCTGGACTACTGCTCTACGGTTCGGCGCTGGTTTACGGCTTCTCCGGCGGAACCAGCTATGCCGCCATCGCTGCAGCTCCCAGCTCGGTTGGCCTCGTGTTCGGCCTGGTGTTCCTGATCTGCGGTCTGTCGTTCAAGGCGTCGGCTGCGCCATTCCATATCTGGACGCCAGACGTCTACGAAGGGGCGCCCGCTCCGGTTGTAGCGTTCTTCTCGACGGCTCCGAAGATCGCGGCGGTCGGGGTGCTGGCGCACGTGATGTTCAATGCGTTCGGTACTCACACGGCATCATGGAAAATGATCATCGCGATCATTTCGGCGCTTTCGATGCTGGTTGGCGCCTTCGGAGCGCTGATGCAGAACAGCATCAAGCGTATCCTGGCCTACTCCTCGATTTCTAACGTCGGCTTCGCGTTGATCGCGATTGCCTCGGGAGTCGAAAAGGGCGCAGCCGCCGTTCTCGTCTACATGACGCTCTACGTCATCGCGACGCTCGGCATGTTTGGTGGTGTTCTGGCGCTGCGCCGGGCTGGTAAGCCGATCGATCAGGTGTCCGACCTCAACGGTCTGGTGAAGTCCAAGCCGGGCATGGCGCTTGGCCTGTTGATCCTCATCTTCTCGGTCGCGGGTATTCCCCCGGCTGCCGGATTCTGGGGGAAACTGCAGGTCTTCACGGCCGGTATCGAAGACGGGATGCTCTGGCTTGTTTTGGTGGGCGCACTGGCGAGTGTGGTGTCGCTTGGCTACTACCTGCGGCTCGTCTGGGCGATGTTCGTGAAGCCTGCAAAGGAACCACTCGACAAAACTGACATCTCGGTCGCTGCGACTGTGGCGATCACGACCATTCTTGTCTTCCCTGTGCTGACTATTACCATCCAGATCCTGCTGGATGCGGCTGCTCGCGCGGCCGGCGGCTAGGGTGCGATGACGCCCGAGTTCCTTCTGAGTGCTTGGCCCGTTATCCGGTTTGCCGAAATAGATTCAACCAACGAAGAGGCGCGCCGCCGCGCTGCGTCAGGCGACACAGGACCGTGCTGGCTGGTGACGGACGTTCAGAATGCTGGTCGCGGCCGGCTTGGTCGCCAATGGTCGTCGCCCAAGGGCAATCTCTTCGCTACGGCGCTGCTGCCTTACCCCCGCCCTGCGTTGGAAGCGACGGTCGTACCTTTCGCCGCTGGCCTTGCTGTTGTTGACGCCGCGCGTTTGTCGGGCGTGGATGTTGGCGCGCTGGGGCTGAAATGGCCGAACGATGTGCTGGCGGGACAAGCGAAGGTATCCGGCATCCTGATCGAGACAGGGCTGCTGCATGGCAAGCTGTGGATGGCGGCAGGCTTTGGCGTGAATGTGCAAGTCGCGCCTGAGCGTTCCGATCGGCCCACCGCCTGTCTGGCTGAACTGCAGGGCGGAGCGGGACTGACTGCGCCGCGACTGCTGAGCCTTCTGGATCTGGCCTTCCGCGCACGGCTCAACCAGCTGCTGACCGATGGGTTCGCGGGAGTGCGCGCCGACTGGCTCGCCTGTGCGGCGTACCTCAATGCGTCCATCGAGGTTAATGGCCTTAAAGGCATCATGACTGGCCTCGCCGACGACGGCGCCTTGATGCTTTGCGCCGATGACGGAACGGTCACCCGTGTTCGCGCGGGCGAAATATCGCTATTGAGCTAGGCTGGAGCCGCAAGGAAAATCGCATGCTTCTGGCGATCGATACAGGCAATACAAACACGTTGTTCGCCGTCCACGACGGCGAGGCCTGGCGTGCCCAATGGCGATCGTCCACCGACATGACCAAGACCGCCGACGACTACGCGGTCTGGCTTTCGACGCTCATGGAACTCAGCGGTCTCAACCTCAATCAGATCGATGACTGCATTATCTCGACCGTGGTGCCGCAGTCGCTGTTCAACCAGCGCAATTTTGCGCGCCGCTATCTCAACGTCGAACCGTTCGTTGTCGGCGAGAATGTTGATCTCGGCGTTAAGGTGAACATCCCCAAGCCCAGTGAGGTCGGGGCTGACCGTCTGGTCAACGCCGTCGGTGCACACGGCGGCTATGCTGGTCCGCTCATCGTGATCGACAGCGGCACGGCCACGACCTTCGACATCGTCGGCGCCGATGGCTCCTTCGAGGGCGGCATCATCGCGCCCGGCATCAACCTCTCCATGAAGGCGCTCCATGAGGCGGCGGCCAAGTTGCCTCGTGTCGCAATCCAGAGGCCGGAGCGTGTAATTGGCCGCGATACGGTGTCGGCTATGCAATCTGGCGTTTTCTGGGGCTATATCGACCTGATTGACGGGCTGGTAGAACGCATCAAGGCCGAGTATGGCCAGTCCATGACCGTGATCGCCACTGGTGGCGTCGCCTCGCTGTTCGAAGGCGCTGCGGAAAACATCGATCACTTCGACAGCGATATCACCATCAAGGGGCTACGCATTCTTTACGACCGCAATATCGGCCAAGCCGCAAAAGAGCTAAAATGAAGGGCGACGAACTCGTATTCGCGCCCCTTGGCGGCTGCCGCGAAATCGGAATGAACCTGAACGCCTATGGCTTTGGCCCGCCGGACAACCGGCGCTGGATCATTGTCGATGTGGGCGTGACCTTCGGCGACGACACGACACCCGGCGTCGATCTCATCATGCCGGATCCGGTTTATCTCGAAAGCTTCACCGACGACATCGAGGCGATCATCCTAACGCACGCGCATGAGGATCATATCGGCGCCATTGCGTGGTTGTGGCCAAAGCTACGTGCGCCGATCTACGCGACGCCGTTCACGGCGTACCTCGTCAGTGAAAAATTGCGCGAGCGCGGCCTCGACAAGGAAGCCCCGGTGCACGTGATGCAACTGCGCGAGCGCCGTCAGTTCGGTCCCTTCGATGTCGAGATGGTGACTCTGACCCACTCGATTCCGGAACCGAACGGCCTTGCTATCCGAACACCGCTCGGAATGATCCTGCATACAGGCGACTGGAAAATCGATCCCGATCCCCTAATCGGCGAGGATTTCGATCAGGCGAAGATCGAGGAACTCGGTCGCGAGGGTATTCTGGCGATGGTCTGTGACTCGACCAACGTGTTCGAGGAAGGCGAGGCTGGATCAGAAGGCATGGCGCGTGAAGCGCTGCGCCGCGCTGTCGCCGAGCAAAAGGGCAGGGTCGCTATTACGGCCTTCGCCTCCAACGTGGCTCGCGTACAATCGGCTTGCGAAGCGGCGCGAGCGAACAATCGTTCGGTGTGCCTGCTTGGTCGGTCCATGATCCGTGTCGTGGGCGCGGCTCAATCGGTCGGTATGCTGCAGGGCTTCAACTTCATCGAGCCTAACGAGGCTGTAAGCCTTTCGCCGCAACACGTTTTGTATCTTTGCACCGGCAGCCAGGGTGAAGCCAACGCGGCTCTTGCGCGTGTCGCGCGTGGCGATCATCCTGTCGTGAAGCTGGGATCAGAGGATACGGTCATCTTTTCCTCGCGGGTCATTCCTGGCAACGAGAAATCGATCGCTGCTGTTCAGAACATGCTGGCTGAGCGCAACATCAAGCTGGTGACAGATCGTCAGTTCGATATCCACGTCTCTGGCCACCCATGCCGCGATGAACTGCGACGGATGTATCTATGGGCCAAGCCGCGCGTCGCCGTGCCGGTTCACGGCGAGCGCCGCCATATCATGGAGCATGCGCGCTACGCGAAGTCGCTGCAGGTGCCTGAAGCGATCACGCCTGACAACGGCGATCTCATTCGCCTGGCGCCCGGCCCGGTGCAGGTCGTTGATCAGGTTCCCGCGGGTCGTTTGCATGTCGATGGTCAAGTCCTCACCTCCGACAAGGCGGGTGGCATGTGGGAACGCAAGAAGATGGCCTATAACGGGCACGTCGCCGTCAGCGTTGTTATTGCCAAGGGCAAGATCGAGGATGGCCCAGCTATCGTGGCGCGTGGATTCTCCGAGCCCGACGGACGTCCGGCGGATGAGTCACTTGAGTCGCTCGACGAAGCGGCAGAGGATGCAATGGCTGCGCTCAAACGTGGCGATTTCGGCGATGACGAGAAGATCGAGAAAGCGCTTATCCGGGCGGTTCGGCGCGCTGCCGAGGTCCAGTTCGGAAAGCGACCTTTGGTCGACGTTACCATTCACAGGATCTAGGCCCTCAGGAAATCCAGGGAAGTTCGCCCATGACCATCGGACGCTTGAATCACATCGGCATCGCTGTGCCGTCGATTGAGAAGACCTTCGAGACATATCGCACGATGTACGGCGCCACGGAGTTCGTTCAGCCTTTCGACATGCCCGCACAAGGCGTGCGCGTCGGTTTTATCAACCTGCCGAACACCCAGCTCGAAATCATCGAGCCGCTGGGCGAGAAATCGCCCATTATCAATTTTCTCGAGAAGAACCCGAAGGGCGGCCAGCACCATGTCTGCTTCGAGGTGCCGGACATACACGCGGCCAAGGCCGAGATGGAAGTCAAGGGCGCCAAGGTTCTGGGTGAGCCCCGAATTGGGGCGCACGGGACGCTGGTAATCTTCGTTCACCCGAAGGATTCGGACGGTGTGCTGATCGAACTCATGGAAACGCCCAAGGGTCATCATTAGGCTACCCTTATGGGTGTTTTTGAAGCGGTTGTCGTCTTCTGGTCGGCCTGGTGGCTGATCTTCCTGCCGATCCTGTCGGCCGGCACGCGCAGCCAACATGAAGCCGGGACTGTGACACCGGGCACGGACATCGGGGCGCCTGAAAAGGTCCTGTGGCTCTGGAAATTCATAATACCCACAATCGGCGGCACGCTCGTTACATTCCTCCTCTGGCTGGCGCTCCATATGCACTGGCTGGATTTCATGATTCCAAAGGCTTAGGCCGCAGATCGGCCTCATTGCGCGGGCGTGATTGCGCGGCTATCAGCCAGTCATTGTCTGCACCTGATCAGGGCCTCGCATGCGTCTTTCCCGCTATTTCCTGCCTGTGCTCAAGGAAGCGCCGGCCGATGCGCAGATCGTGTCGCACCAGCTGATGCTGCGGGCCGGCATGATCAAGCAGAACGGCGCAGGTATATACTCGTGGCTGCCCCTGGGCATGCGCGTGCTGCACAAGATCGAGAAAATCGTTCGCGAGGAACAGGAACGCGCCGGTGCTGTCGAACTCCTCATGCCGACAATTCAGTCCGCCGATCTCTGGAAAGAAAGCGGACGTTACGAGGCATACGGCAAGGAGATGCTGCGCATCATCGACCGGCACGACCGCGAGATGCTTTACGGCCCGACGAATGAGGAGATGATCACCGACATCTTCCGCACGTATGTGAAGTCCTACAAACAGCTTCCGCTGAATCTCTATCACATCCAGTGGAAGTTCCGCGACGAAGTCCGCCCGCGCTTCGGTGTGATGCGCGGGCGCGAATTCCTGATGAAGGATGCCTATTCGTTCGACTCGTCGGTCGGAGCGGCCAAGCAGTCCTATTATCGGATGTTCTGTGCCTACCTGAACACGTTCACCCGCATGGGTCTCAAGGCTGTCCCGATGCGCGCCGATACTGGCCCGATTGGAGGCGACCTCAGCCACGAGTTTATCGTACTTGCGGATACTGGTGAGAGCGCCGTGTTCTGCGACAGCGCGCTGGTCGACATGCCGGCTCCCGGCGCTGACCTCAATTTCTGGCAGGATCTCCTGCCGGAAGTTGAGAAGCGGACGATGCTGTATGCCGCCACAGAAGAAATGCACGATCAGGCGCGCTTCGAAGCCGAGGTGCCCGCAGAACGCCGCTTGTCGGCGCGCGGCATAGAGGTTGGCCACATCTTCTATTTCGGCACGAAATACTCGGCGCCTATGAAGGCAGAAGTCGCGACATCCGAAGGGAAGAACATGCCGGTCGAGATGGGCTCGTATGGTATCGGCGTTTCGCGCCTGCTTGGCGCGATCATCGAAGCAAGCCACGACGAAAAGGGCGTTATCTGGCCGTCTTCGGTCGCGCCATTCGAGGCGGCCGTGCTAAACCTGCGCGCCGACGATGCCGACGTGACTAAGGTTTGCGAGCGCGCCTACGAACAGCTTCAGAAGGCTGGCGTCGATACGCTATATGACGACACCAGCGAACGCCCGGGCGCCAAGTTCTCGACAATGGAGCTGATCGGCGTGCCCGAGATGATCGTTGTGGGGCCGAAAGGGGTCAAAGCGGGCGTCGTCGAGTATCGCACGCGCAAGACTGGCGCGAGCGAAGAGATGACTCTGGAATCCGCCATCAATCGTTGCCTCGCCGGCAGGAGAGGCTGATCCATATGGCCGCACCGCAAGAACAACGGATCGTGGAGCGCCCATTCGGACCGTTCGAGCGCATGCTAGCGATCCGCTATCTCGGCGCCAAGCGCGAGCATGGCGGCCTGGCCTTCATCTCTGTCGTCTCGGTGATCGGAATTATGCTCGGCGTTTGGGCGCTGATCCTCACCATGTCGATCATGAATGGTTTCAGGTTGGAGCTTATTTCCAAGATCGTCGGCTTCGAACCTCACGTCTTTATCGACACACGTGGCGCGCCGCCGGAAAAGGTCGAAGAGCTCATGGCCGACCTGCGCCAGCGTGCCGGCGTCGAAAGCGTCGAGCCGCTGCACGAAGGTACAGGTCTTGCCTCCGCCTATGGTCGTAGTGAAGGTATCCAGGTCCGCGGCGTCCGTCCCGAAGATATCCGTAGAAATGAACTGATCGCCAAGAGCGTTGCAGCAGGTGAGCGGGCGCGGAACAATCCCAACGAGCCAGTGCCACGTGGCGCGGTCGGCCAAGGTTCTCTAGACCGCTTTGGGGATGAAGGTGCGCTATCTCAGGACATCGTCATGGGCGATTCCTTCGCCTATGCGCTTGGCGTAGGTGTCGGCGACAAGATCACGCTAACACAGGCCAACGGCGCTCGTACCGTGCTTGGCACCGCTCCGCGCACCAAGACCTACACCGTCTCGGCAATCTATCACGTCGGCAACGAGCGCTTCGACCGCTACGTCGTCTTTCTTCCGATCGAAGCCTCAAAGCTGCTGTTCGGGTATGACGACGGCTACCCATGGGTTGGCGTTCGCTTAACGAATCCGAACACTGCCGATGATTTCGTCAAGCAGCTCGAAACGGAAAAGCCGTACGGGATGCAGAGCTGGATCCAGCGTAACGGGACCTATGTCACGGCCCTGGTCGTCGAACGTAACGTGATGCGGCTGATCCTGTTCATAGTGGTTGTGATCACAGCCCTGAACATCATCACCGGTGTTCTTATGCTGGTGAAGAACAAGGCCCGCGACATCGCTATCCTGCGCACGATCGGCGCAACACGCGCAGGCGTCGTACGAATTTTCATGATGACGGGCACGATCCTCGGTATGGCCGGTGTCGGGACCGGTGTCATTCTCGGTGTCCTCTGTGCGATCTATATCGCCCCGATCCAGCACTTCCTTGAGGGGCTGCTCCACGTCCAGCTTTTCCCGCCTGACATCTATCAGCTCGATGCGTTGCCTGCGAAGCTGGAGTGGGATGAAGTTGCGTGGGTTGGCGGGATGGCCTTCTTCGTCACGCTGCTCATGTCCGCGATTCCGTCGATGTGGGCAGCGCGACTAAATCCGGTTGAGGCGCTCAGGTTCGAATGATGAGTGAGGCAACAATCGCGACAATGACGACTGCGCCTGTTCTATCGCTTCGCGGTGTGGAGCGGCACTACAAGTCGGGTGACCGGACGCTGCATGTGTTGCGGGGCATCGATCTTGATCTGCATGCGGGAAAGATGGTTGGACTGATCGGGCCTTCCGGTTCGGGCAAGTCAACGCTTCTGCATGTCGCGGGACTTCTGGAAAAACCCGATGCGGGGACGGTTACCTTCAACGGCAAGGATGCGTTGTCGATGTCGGACACCGCGCGCACCATGGCGCGCCGCCTGCAACTTGGGTTCGTCTACCAGTTCCACCACCTTCTGCCGGAGCTCAACGCCGTCGACAACGTGGCGGCGCCCCTGATGATCAACGGGATGTCGCGCAGCCGCGCGCGGAAGCGCGGGCAGGAGCTCCTCTCGATGATGGGCCTCAAGGACCGCGACCATCATCGCCCCGGTCAGCTTTCAGGCGGCGAACAGCAGCGAGTGGCGATTGCCCGCTCACTGGCCAACAAGCCGAAAGTGCTGATTGCCGACGAACCGACTGGGAACCTCGATCCCAACACTTCGCGGAAGGTTTTCCAGAGCCTTTTCGACATCGCGAAGCAGGAAGGGGTGGCGGTGCTCGTCGCTACCCATAACGTGGAGCTGACGAGCTTCATGGACGAGACGCTCGCCCTGCAGGATGGCCAGCTCGCGACTGCGCCACACCGCACGGTGGGAGACTCGGTCTAGACTCGCCTGTTGCCGGTCGTTTCAGGGAGTCGCGCATCATGACGGCAGAGCCTCCAAAAGAAGCCGCACGTTTCATCCACTTGCGTGTGCGCACGGCGCTGTCGCTGCTGCAAAGCATGATCCGTCCCAAGGATCTCGCGAAGTGGGCGGCGGGTACCGACGCTCCCGCGGTTGCGGTCACCGATAACAATCTCTTCGCTGCGCTGGAGCTTTCCGAGGCACTGGCAGAGTACGGTGTGCAATCGATCACCGGCTTGACGGTGACGGTCGTCGAACCCGGCGTTACGGGCGAAACTGGGGCTTTGGCGCTGCTGGCGCAGAACGAAGCCGGTTACCGCAATCTCATGGAGATATCGTCGGAATCGTTCGTGTCGCCAGCGGGGAACGAAAACCAGGTTACGCTCGCAAGCCTGCTAGCTCATGCAGAGGGCGTCATCTGCCTCACTGGCGGGAGCGAGGGCCTCTTGAACCGTCGCGCGGCGGCGGGTCGCACTGATGAAGTTCGCAAGCGCTTGCATGATTTGAGTGTCGCCTTTGGCGATCGGCTTTATGTCGAACTGCAGCGGCACGGAAAGCCGGAGGAGGCTGCTGCCGAAGGCATGCTGGTCGATCTGGCATATGAACTCGGTCTGCCACTGGTTGCGACGTGTGACGCGCGCTTCCAGAAGCCGTCGCAGCATGCCGTTCACGACGTACTTATGTGCATCGCCAATTCAGCTTACGTCAGCCAGGCCGACCGCCCCCGGGCCTCGCCACAGCAGTATCTGAAATCGCCTGCCGAGATGGCGACGGCCTTCTCGGACTTGCCTGAAGCCCTGGCGTCCACAGTGGAGATTGCCAAGCGCTGTGCATTCCGTCCGAAGAAGCACAAGCCGATCCTGCCGCCGTTCGATACCAAGCGCGGGCGTAATGAGGCGACTGAACTGAGGGCACAAGCCGAAGCGGGCCTGAAGGAGCGGCTCAAGGTCGTTGTGCCGGCGGCGGAACAGCAGGTTTATGACAATCGCCTTGCCTACGAAATCGGCATCATTGAGCGGATGGGGTTCCCCGGCTACTTCCTCATCGTGTCGGACTTCATCAAATGGGCCAAGGCGAACGATATTCCGGTCGGTCCGGGCAGGGGCTCGGGCGCGGGTTCGCTGGTTGCATGGGCGCTGACGATCACCGATCTCGACCCGATCCGGTTCGGGTTGCTGTTTGAGCGCTTTCTAAATCCCGAACGCGTGTCGATGCCCGACTTTGACGTCGACTTCTGCCAGGAGCGTCGTGGCGAGGTTATCGATTACGTGCGCGACAAGTACGGCGCTGATCGCGTCGCGCAGATCATCACGTTCGGCACGTTGCAGGCACGCGCCGTGCTGCGGGACGTGGGACGTGTGCTGCAGCTCCCCTTCCACCAGGTCGACAAGCTGGCTAAGCTCGTCCCATTCAACCCCGCCAAGCCTCCGACACTGGCCGAGTCGCTTGAGATGGAGCCGAAACTCGAGGAGGCGATCGAGGAAGACGAAGCGGTCGCGAGTTTGTTCGAAACGGCGCAGCAACTTGAGGGCCTCTACAGAAACGCGTCTACCCACGCTGCCGGCATCGTCATCGGCGATCGCCCGCTAGTCGAGCTCGTCGGCCTCTATCGTGATCCGCGTTCGGAGATACCGGCCAGCCAGTTCAACATGAAGTGGTCCGAAGCGGCGGGCCTTGTGAAGTTCGACTTCCTGGGCCTCAAGACACTCACCGTCATCGACCGCGCGATCAAGATGATCGCCGACAAGGGTGTGAAGGTCGATCTCGCGCGACTGCCGCTCGACGACCCCAAGACATACGAAATGCTGCAGAAGGGCGATGTTGTCGGCGTGTTCCAGGTTGAAAGCCAGGGCATGCGGCGCGCGCTTGTCGACATGGTTCCGGACAGGTTCGAGGATCTGATCGTTCTCGTCGCCCTCTATCGTCCGGGCCCGATGGCGAACATACCGACCTACTGCAGCCGCAAGAAGGGCCTGGAAGAAACCACCTACTTCAATGACGCGCTGACGCCATGGCTCAAACCCATCCTTGAACCGACCTTTGGCATCATAACCTATCAGGAACAGGTCATGCAGGTCGCGCGTGACATGGGCGGCTATTCGTTTGGTGAGGCCGACCTGCTGCGCCGCGCGATGGGCAAGAAGATCCGCTCGGAGATGGACAACCAGCGTGTTCGCTTTGTGAAAGGGGCAATCGAGAAGGGAATCTCGGAAGCCGATGCCGATCTGACGTTCGATGCCTGCGCCAAGTTCGCTGACTACGGGTTCAATAAGTCTCACTCTGCGCCATACGCGCTTCTGACCTATCAGACCGCTTGGCTCAAAGCGAACCATCCGGTGGAATTCCTTGCAGCTTCGATGAGTCTCGATGCCGGTAACACCGACAAGTTGGCTGTTTTCTTTCAGGAAGCGCGCCGCATGGGTGTTGAGGTACGTCCGCCAGACGTGAATTGTTCGCGCGCCGACTTCAGCGTGGAGGAGGGCGCGGTTCGCTATGCGCTTGGTGCGATCAAGGGCGTTGGCAAGCCGGCCATGCTGACGGTGGAGCGGGCACGCGAGGCCGGCGACTTCAAGGACCTGCAGGACTTCGCCGAACGCGTTGATCCGCGAATGGTGAACCGGCGTTGCTTCGAAGCGTTGGCTAAGGCTGGCGCCTTCCATCCGATCGAACCGAACCGCGCCAAGGCCTTTGCCGCTGCCCCGATACTCTCCGCGTTGGCGTCCGCGGCAGACGAACAACGAAATTCCAATCAGGTGAACCTGTTCGGCGATGAAGCCGTCCAGCGCATGCGCCTCCCGGATGTTTCCGGCTGGGGTGAATCCGAACGTCTCGACAATGAGCTTGCCAGCGTCGGCTTCTTCCTGTCCGGCCACCCGCTGGACGACCTCCTGAACGGTGGCATGCGCGCGCGCGTCACATTGGCCGCAGAGCGCGAGATGGTGGGCCGCGAGCGACAGTTTCTCGACATGATCGGCGTCGTCCGCTCGCGTGTCGAGAAGCCGTCGAAAGCCGGCGGCAAGTTTGCGATCGTCACACTGTCCGATCCCTCGGGCGAATACGAACTTTTCGTCGGTGGCGACCAGCTGGAGAACATGCGCGACACGCTGGACGTCGGCGGTCGCGTGCTGTGCCGCGTCAAGGTGCGGAAAGTGGAAGAGGAGTTGCGATTCTCGCTCGAGAACGTGAAAGAGCTCAGCAAGGCAGCTATTGGATCGCACGAGGCCTTGCTGGTGCGGCTTAGCCCCGAGGCGCCGCTCGAGCGGATCGCTAGCGTCGCCAAGAGCCTGCAGAAGAGCCCTAGCCAGAACGCTCTTGGGGAGATTCATCTGGAGATGCTGGTCGATGGTCAGGTGGTGACGATTGTGTTGAACGGAAAATATCCGGTCGATTTCGGCGCTATGTCCGCCTTCAAGTCGGTGCCGGGTGTCGATCAGGTGCGCCCCGCCGCAGCCTAGCTGTAAGGAGAAGTCGATGCCGTTTGACGTTCGACGATTTGATACTGCCTGGGACCGTTACGTCGTCGCAATCGAGAAGGGCTATCGCCTATTCAGGATGCACCTGGGCAAGGGCGCATCCCCGGCAAGCGTTGCGGCGGCGGAGAAGGCGATCGGCGTGGCGTTGCCCGAGGACCTCAGACATCTCCTTTGTCGTCACAGCGGTGGCGACGATTGCTTTGTCCTGCCCGGCTGGGATCTGTTTTCGCCCGAACGGATCGTTACCGAGTGGCGTGTCTGGGAGGAGCTCCGGCGGGATCAGTTTGTGCCTGATGGCGAGACATGCGACCCGCAAGGGCCGATTCTCGGCAACGAGTGGTGGCGGCTGGGCTGGATCCCTTTCTGCGGGGACGGTGGTGGAAACCATTTGTGCGTAGATATGGACCCGGACACGGGCGGGACCTCAGGGCAAGTCATTTCCATGTGGCACGATGCGTCCGAGCGGCAGCTCATCGCTCCATCACTCACTGAATTTATTGAGATTATTGCAAATGATGCAGAAGCTGGCGAACTCGTCTGGGACGAGGAATGGGGCGGTGTGAACGCGTCCCAGAAACGCTGAAGCCTTACCTGCAACGGGGTTTCCCGTCTGGCTTGCGTCCTTTGCCAATCCCGCCTATATCGCCGCCCATTCCGACACGCGGACCCATTCCGGTGCGGGCGTAAGCTCGTTCTGTCCGCGGCGGCCAACCGGATCAGGAGACTACATTGGCACTACCCGATTTTACTATGCGTCAGTTGCTGGAGGCCGGCGCCCACTTCGGCCACCAGGTTCACCGCTGGAACCCCAAGATGAAGGGGTTCATCTTTGGTGAACGTTCCGGCATCCACATCATTGACCTTTCCCAATCCGTCCCGCTGCTTCACCAGGCTCTGGTTAAGGTGCGTGAGACTGCGGCCA
>CANJXY010000025.1 GCA_947478925.1 Hyphomonadaceae bacterium
ACGAGTACGAAGACGACGCCGAAAAGATCGCACGCAAAGCGATGACGATCGCGGCCGAAGTCTGCGTCTACACAAACAGCAACTTCGTGTTGGAGACCCTGGATGTTTGACAAGACCGACATTCGCGCCGCCGTCGAGGCGGGCGCGATCAGCGATGAAGGCGCCAAGCGCTTCGAAGCTTTCCTCAAGGCGCGCAACGACCCGGACCGCATGCTCGATCCGGAAAACCTGCGATTCCTCTCGAACTTCAACGACGTGTTCCTCACCATCGGCATTGTCGTGCTGATGACGGGGCTCGGCTTCCTGTCTGTCATCGGCGTCACCAACCTGCTTGGCGTCTCCTCGATGACAGAGCCCAGCACCTTCGCGGAGGGGCAGGCGCTCGCGGACAAGCTGAGGCTCGCCGTCATCCTCTCGCCCCTACCGTTGATTGCCGCCGCCTGGCTTCTGGCCGAATATTTCTGCGGCAGGCGCAGACTGCTCCTGCCGTCGATGGCGCTCGTCATCGTGGTGACGTGGGCCTCGGGCATCCTTGCTGCTGGCCTCGCGAGCTTCCTCGTGGACCCTGCCAACACGGCTGGACGCATTGAAAGCGGCACGATGAACCCGTGGGAGATCGTAACGGGCATCAGCTATGCAGGCTTCGCCGCCGCAGTTGTCGCTGCGGGCCTCTTCTTCTGGCGCTTCCGGCTGCCGTTCTCGTTGTTCCTGCTCGCAGGCGCCATCGCCGGCTTGTTCTATACCGCTGTTGCGCAGTTTGCCGGCATCGGTCAGATCGGCAGTGGCGCGGCCATGCTTGTTGTCGGTCTCGCGACATTGGCGACCGCCATCGCCTTCGACATGAAGGATCCGACGCGTTCCACGCGCTCGTCCGACCATGCCTTCTGGCTTCATATGGCGGCTGCGCCGCAGATCATCCTCGGCGTGCGCGGTCTCCTGCTCGGTTCGGGCTTTGCCCCTGCAAGCACGGCGGAAGCCACGATGATGCTGGTTGTGCTGATCGCCTTCGCGGTTCTGTCGCTTGCGCTCAATCGCCGAGCCCTGATCGTTTCAGGTCTCGTCACATTCGCCACCACCCTCTGGGTTCTGGTCAACGAATTCGGCGGCGGCGGGGTCAACACGCTGATGCTGACGGCATTGATCATCGGCGGCGCGATCGTTCTTCTCGGCGGAGGCTGGCGTACAGCCCGTCGCGGTCTCCTGAAAATCGTCCCGCAGGAAGGCGCCATTGGCCGCATCTTCCCGCCCGAACCGGCCTGAAACCGGAATAGCTTGCTGAGATAAGCAGGCATGAGCTAGCGAAACGGCTTGCCGCATCCTAGTTCATGCCTGTCTCACCTCAGGAACATCATGTCCGAATTTACCCCGCGCGAAATCGTCTCAGAGCTTGACCGCTTCATTGTCGGCCAGCCGGAAGCCAAGCGCGCCGTCGCGCTCGCCCTGCGCAATCGCTGGCGCCGCAAGCAGCTCGCAGATGGCCTACGGGAAGAGGTGACGCCCAAGAACATTCTGATGATCGGGCCCACGGGCGTCGGCAAGACGGAGATTTCCCGGCGCCTGGCTCGCCTGGCGAAAGCGCCGTTTCTGAAAGTCGAGGCCACCAAGTTCACCGAGGTCGGTTATGTCGGCCGCGACGTCGAACAGATCATCCGGGACCTCGTCGAGATCGCCATCGGCATGGTGCGTGAACGCCGCCGCAAGGACGTGCAGGCCAAGGCCGAAGCGAAAGCAGAAGAACGCGTGCTCGATGCGCTTGTTGGCGCTACGGCTCAGGCGTCTACACGCGAAAGCTTCCGCGCCAAGCTCCGGGCAGGGCAGCTTGACGACAAGGAGATCGAGGTCGATGTCGCCGACACCGTATCGCCCTTCGGCGGTATGGAAATCCCTGGCCAGCCCGGCGCCTCCATCGGCATGCTGAACCTGTCGGACATGCTGTCGAAATCCTTCGGTGGCCGCACCAAGCGCATTCGGACTACGGTGAAGGATGCGCACAAGCCCCTGATCGAGGAGGAATCCGACAAGCTTCTCGACAGCGAAAGCGTTACGCGCGAAGCGCTTCGCGTCACCGAGGAAGACGGCATCGTGTTCCTTGACGAGATCGACAAGATCGCCTCCCGCTCCGAACGTGCGGGCGCCGATGTCTCGCGCGAAGGCGTACAGCGCGATCTGCTGCCATTGATCGAAGGCACCACCGTCTCCACCAAGCATGGCCCGGTGAAGACGGACTACATCCTGTTCATCGCGTCGGGCGCTTTCCATGTCGCCAAGCCGTCGGATCTGCTGCCCGAACTGCAGGGCCGCCTGCCGATCCGCGTCGAACTCAAGGCGCTCAGCCGTGACGATCTCAAGCGCATCCTCACCGAGCCGGAAGCCAGCCTCATCACGCAGTACATCGCGCTGATGAAGACCGAAGGCGTCGACCTGACGTTCGCACCCGACGCCATCGAAGCGATCGCCGACATTGCCGTGCAGGTAAACGACAGTGTTGAGAACATCGGCGCCCGCCGCCTGCACACCATCCTCGAGCGCGTGCTCGACGAGATCAGTTTCTCGGCGTCAGAAAAGCCGGGCGAAGCCTTCAGCATCAACGGGGCCTATGTGCGCGAGAAGGTCGCCGCCATGGCGGGCGACAAGGATCTCTCGAAGTACATTCTCTGATCGAGGGCAGCGGGTCCGCCCGCTGCCGTGTGGCGGGATCACCCCTGCACATTGGCGTTTGCGGGGCTCACGGGTGTTGACCTCTCGTCTGTATCTCTTTCTGAACAACGGGGGATCGGCTTCCGTTGAGAAGGAATGAGCCCAATGCTGAAGCGCTTTGTTATCGAACGCGACATCCCGCAGGTCGGCGCCATGAATGCCGGCCAGCTCAAGGACGCGGCCTGCACGTCCAACGCCGCCCTCGCCAAACTGGCGCCCAAGGTCCAATGGGAGCATTCCTACGTGACCGGCGACAAGACGTTCTGCATCTACCTCGCGGAAGACGAAGCTGCGATCCACGAGCATGCGCGCCTGTCCGGCTTCCCTGCCAGCAAGATCACGCCCGTCACGGGGATCATTGACCCGGTCACCGCAGTAGGCTGATCGTGCCCCCGAAGGAAACGCGCGGCATGGGGTCTGGGAAATCGCCTGCAAGGATGCTGGATGTGTGCGTCGTCCTCCTGGACGATGGGTATGCATCGACGGCCTTGATGCCGATCGAGGTTTTTCACTCGGCCGGCGCCTTGTGGCGACAGCTGAAGGGCGAAGATCCCGAGCCGCGCTTTCGGGTGACCACCGCCTCCATTGGCGGCCGGCCCATCCGCAGCCCCTATGGCGGCATGTCGATGACGCCGGAGATGGCGATCGAGGATGTCGCCTGCGCCGACATCGTCATTGTGCCGACGTCGGGCCTGCAGCTCGACGAGAAGCTGATCGAGAACAGCGCGCTCCTCCCCTGGCTCCGGCGGCACTATGCTGCCGGAGCATATCTGGCTGGCGTGTGCATGGGCGCTGCCTACCTCGCCGAGGCCGGTCTGCTCGATGGCAGGCGTGCAACAACCCACTGGGCCGCCGCCGCCGATATCATGCGCCGCTGGCCGAAAGTGGACTGGCAGCCGCAGCTCATCGTCACCGAGGACAGCCGTCTTCTCTGTTCGGGCGGTCTGACCGCGGCGGCTGACGTGTCGCTCTATCTTGTCGAAAAACTGTGCGGACACGAGATTGCGGTCCAGACGGCGAAGGCGCTGCTGCTTTCGATGCCGCGCACGCATCAGTCGGGTTACGCTGTCCTGCCGTTATCCCCGCCACACGCCGACGATCGCATCCGTACGGTCGAGGCTTTCCTTCAGTCGAGTTTCAGCGAGGCGCATTCCACCGAAAACCTTGCCGCAAGGGCGGGCATGTCCGAGCGCGCCTTCCTCCGCCGCTTCAAGGCCGCAACGGGCAGGGCGCCCGCCGCCTATCTGCAGGCGGTCCGTGTCGAGGCTGCCAAAGTCATGCTCGAGCGCGACGCCAGCTCCGTGCAGGTTGTCGCAATGGCGGTGGGCTATCAGGACGCGTCCCACTTCCGCGAACTGTTCAAGCGGGAAACAGGCATGGCCCCGATTGATTACCGCGCGCACTTCTCCGCCATCAGTGTGCGTCAACCGGACGCCGTGGACCTCGACGCCGTGACCTAGGCCCATTCCCTTATGGAACTTAAGCTGCCGCCGGTTTCCGGATCGGCATGTGTTTCTTGCCCCAGTCCTTCAACCCGACCAGCGCAGGGGCAAAGTCCCGACCCTTTTCGGACAGTTGGTAGGCATACCGCAGGGGTCGTGTCGAATAGACGTTCCTTTCCAGAACGCCATCCTCCACCAAGCGCTTCAGTCGGTTCGACAGCACGTGGCGCGTAACACCCAGGCTCTTCTGGAACTCCTCGAACCTTGATTTTCCGAGAAAACAATCCCGCACGATCAACATCGTCCAGCGATCGCCGATTACCGATAGCGCCCGCGCGACGGGGCACCAGTCGGTGGCGAGCTGATCCCACTTACTGGCGGGGGTGCTCGCTTCGGATGGCTTGATACGTTCCATTTTCGAACCCTGCATCGATTGCGCCCGCTTGGAAAGCTTGTACGTTCTATTTCCGAACGGAGAATTACCGATGCCCGATACCAAGGCAGCAAGGCGTTCCGCACTCATTGTCGGTGCAGGCGACGCCACGGGGGGCGCCATAGCGCGCCGTTTTGCCCGGGAGGGTTACGCAACCATTGTCACCCGCCGCGAACTGCCCAGCCTCGACGGCCTGATCGCCCGGATCCGCGCCGACGGCGGCGAAGCGCATGGCTTCGGAACCGACGCGCGCGACGAAGACCAGACGGTACAGCTGTTCGAAACCATCGAGCGCGACATCGCTCCGCTTGAGGTCGTGGTCTTCAACATCGGCGCGAACGTGAACTTTCCCATCCGGGAGACCACCAGCCGCGTCTACCGCAAGGTGTGGGAGATGGCCGCCTTTGCTGGTTTCCTGGCCGGACGGGAAGCCGCGAGGGTCATGGTCCCGCGCGCGAGGGGCACTGTCATCTTCACCGGCGCTACCGCCTCCATACGCGGCGGCTCGGGCTTCTCCGCTTTCTCCGGCGCGAAGTTCGCGCTCCGCTCGCTGGCGCAAGCCATGGCCCGCGAACTCGGCCCCGAAGGCATCCATGTCGCCCACACCATCATCGATGGCGCTATCGACACCGAATGGATCGCGAAGAACTTTCCTGCTCGCTACGCGCTGAAGGAGCAGGGCGGCATCCTCAATCCTGAGCACATCGCCGACGCATACTGGATGCTTCACGCCCAGCCACGCGATGCCTGGACGCACGAACTCGATCTCCGTCCCTGGATGGAGAAGATGGCGTGACGGCTGACGTCATGGCGCACCTGCTGGACCTTGAACGCGCGCTGATGCAGCCCGACGTCCGCCGCTCGGCGGAGCGTCTGCACGCGCTCATTCGCGACGATTTCTTCGAGATCGGCGCCTCGGGCCGAACCTATACACGCGCCGAGCTCACCGCGCTCCTGGCCATCGAGCCGGGTGGCCCCGCCGCCGCGATCAGTGATTTCAAGGTACAGCTTCTGGCGCCTGATATCGCCCTCGTCACTTATCGCACGGACCTCAACAGCATCGCGCGTCTGCGCAGCTCCATCTGGCGTCGCGAGAACTCTGCCTGGCGGATGCAATTCCATCAGGGCACGCCAACATCCTGACTTTCTGGACGGAGAGAGACAATGAGCAAGACAGTCGAATTCTTCTATGACTTCACCAGCCCCACGGCGTACCTGGCATGGGCGCGCCTGCCTGCGATCGCGCAACGAACCGGCGCGACGATCAGATATCGCCCGATGTTCCTAGGTGGCGTAATGCAGGCGACCGGCAATCGCCCGCCCGGCACGCTGCCGCAGAAGGGCGCATGGATGGCCGCCGATCTCGCTCGCTGGGCCAAGCGCTTCAACACGCCGTACAAACCCAATCCGCACTTCCCGATGATGACGCTGATGGTCCAGCGCGCAGCCCAGGAATGGATCGACCGTCCCGACTTCGACAGCTATCTTGCCGCCATCTTCAACGCCGCCTGGCGCGACCAGAAGAACATCGCCGACAAGGCTGTCCTCACCGAAGTGCTCACCACCGCTGGCTTCTCGCCCGAGGCATTCTTCGCGGCGACGGAGAACCCCGCCAACAAGGAAAAGCTGAAAGCCACCACCGACGAAGCCGTCGCCCGCGGTGTTTTCGGTGCGCCGACTTTCTTCGTCGACGGTGAGATGCATTTTGGCCAGGACCGTCTGGATTTCGTAGAGGAAGCTCTGATGCGCGCGTGATCTTCGTCCGTGGGCGGCGCCATGCTATGCATCGCCCGGGGAGATGGAGGACGTGGGGCCATGTCAGACGAAATATCCGGCGAGGTTGCACCGCAAAAGAAGCGCTGGCCGATGCGCGTTCTCTTCTTCTTTCTTGCCTTCTTCATCTCAATCGCCATCGGAAAAGCCTTCGAGATGGCCAGCGATGCAGAATTGCTGGCCGAAGCCAGGGTCGCCCAGCAGGAGTGGATAAAGACGGTATCGGGGACATCTCCCGTTGCGGTTGCTTCGACCTATTGGACGGAACTCAATGGGGCCTGGTGGGGTGAGTCGCGAGACGGCGCCTGGTCTGCGTTCGAAGCGAACGGCAAGGGCAAGGGGATCGTGACGCCCGTCTACGCGCTGATCATGACGGGTGCGCGCTTCTTCTACGAGGGCGGCATCCCTATCATTGTCCAGCTCGTCCTTGGCGCGCTTGGCGTAGCTGTGTTCAATTTCGTCCGCTCCCGTGGTCAGACGATTCTATTCGACAACGAGCTGACCACGCTTCTGTTCGGCCCGATTGCCGTCATCCTCGCAGCCAGCGTTATCGGCATGGCGCTCTGGGCGCTGATGGAGGGCGGGCTTTACCTGCTCGGCTGGGCGACCGACTTTGCTGCATGGGCCGTCGGCGCAACCGGAATTGTCGGCTTCTGCGCCTTCTGCTTCGGAGAATTGGGAAAGAAGGGCGTGGAGCACGTCCTGACGTCGAAGCTGAAGGCCTAGACTTTCAGCCCCGCCGCCACTGCAAGCTCGCGCAAATTCACCGCCGGGCGCGGCCCGATGTGGCCGATCACTTCGCGCGCGCACAGATTGCCCAGAACCGCGGACTCCTGCAGCGACAGCCCGTGCGTGATGCCATAAAGGACACCCGCCGCGTACTGGTCGCCCGCGCCGGTCGCGTCCATCACATGCGCGGCCATGACCGGCGCAACCCAAGTGTCGGAACCCGACACGATCACTGAGCCCTTGGACGAGCGTGTGATCGCCGCGATCTGGCTGTCGCTTCGGATATGGTTCACCGCAGCGTCGAAATCATCGGTCTCGTAGATCGCCAGAAGCTCCGCCTCGTTCGCAAACACCAGGTCACAGTGCGTCCGTATCAGGTGGACAAAACTGTCGCGATGCCGGTCAACGCAGAACACGTCTGACATGGTGATCGCGACCTTCCGCCCCGCCGACTTCGCGACTTCCGAGGCATGGATGAACGCTGTCTTCGCCGCCGGCTTGTCGAACAGATAGCCCTCCAGATAGAGCCACTCGCCCGCCGCCACCGCGCGCGCATCGACATCGCTCGCTGCAAACTCGGTCGAGGCGCCGAGGAACGTGTTCATCGACCGCTCGCCATCGGGCGTCACCGCAATCATCGAGCGCGCTGTCGACAGCCCGCCCTTCAGCGGCGATCCGTAGAAGTCCGCGCCGATCGCCTTCATGTCCGCGACATAGGCAGACCCGATCGCGTCATTCGCGACCTTGCCCATGAACGCCGCGTTGCCGCCAAGACTGCGAAGGCCTGCAACTGTGTTCCCGGCTGACCCGCCGCTCGTCTCGATCCGGCTCGGGGGTAGCGCGTTGTAAAGATAGTCGCACCGCTCCGGCGAGATCAGATTGGTCCGCGCCTTTGGGATGTCGTGCTTCACCAGGAAGTCGTCATCGACCTGTGCGATCACATCCATGATCGCATTGCCCAGCGCGACGACGTCGTACTTCACCGGCATGAGAGACTTTCCCCGCGCCGCGGCAAATCCACGATGGCCAAATCCACGCTGGAAAGCCCGGCTCGGCGGACTTAAAGACCGGGGTTAGGCCACGCGCAAGTGAGACAACTGGAAACATGCCCGAACTCCGCGAAATCGCTCTTCTCACGGCCGCAAACCTCGTTTCAGACGCACCGGACCGGCGCTCCGACGCCCACCTGTTCGACGCCCAGCTCCAGATCCTTCACGACGGCTTCGCGCCCGCCGGCCTCACCCTCACGCCCGTTCGCTGGATGGACACCCACGCCTGGAACCGTTTCGCCGCCGTGCTGGTCAATTGCGCTTGGGACTATCAGGACAATCACGAGACTTTCCTTACGACACTCGATCGCATCGCCGCCCTCGGCGTACCTGTCTTCAACGCCCCCGCCACCGTCCGTTGGAATATTCGCAAGACCTACCTGCGGGAACTCGAAGCGAAAGGCGTCCCCATCATCCCCACGCTCTGGCCGGAAGCGCCGACCGCCGCCGACATCACCACGGCGATGGAACAGTTCGGTTCAGACGTGATCCTCAAGCGCCAGGTCGGCGGCGGCGCCCGCGCGCAGGTGCGCTACACACCCGACAATCTGCCCGCGCCCGGCCCCATCATGGATCGCCCCGGCATGATCCAGCCGATGATCTCCGCCATCGCCACCGAGGGCGAGTTTTCCTTCCTGTTCATTGACGGCGTCTTCAGCCATTGCGTGCTCAAGCGTCCAAAGTCCGGCGATTATCGCATCCAGGCCGCCTATGGCGGCGCCTCGCAGGCGATTGATCCTGCGCCGGCGGACCGCGCTGCGGCCCGGCGTGTCCTCGACGTGCTCGACGTCAAGCCGCTCTATGCCCGCGTCGACATGGTGCGCGGCGCGGATGACCGCCTTCTGCTGATGGAGCTCGAAGTCCTGGAACCTTATCTCTTCCCCGAAGACGGTCCGCAGATCGGCGAATTGCTCGGGCGAGCTCTTGCGCGCAGGCTCGCCCGCTAACCACGAACGCGCCTTCACATCTGTGTCCTGCCCCTTCCGCGTCGCCGAGCGCGCGATTACCTTTGGCGCTCGGGAGACCACACACATGCAGTTCGTCTGCGATGCACCGAAAGGGCGCACCTGGTTCCGTCTTGAGACCGAGGCCGAGGCGGCGGCGGAATCCCGCCTCATGCGCCATGCCGTCGAAAAGCACTACCAGACCGCACAGCAGCGCGCCCGGCGCTCTTACGTGCCTGGCCCCGGTCTTGAGCGTGACATCGGCCTCAAGGGCCATATCGCCCGCACCATGCCCGTCTTTCTCACGCTCCGCGCCGATGATGGTTCCGGTCTGGCGACCGCCATGCTGCCGCCCGGAGGAAAATCGACATCGGACTTCCCGACGATCATCGTGGGTCCGGAAAATGCCGATCCCTATCGCGACCATGCCGACGCCATCGCCGCGCTTGGTCGTCATTACGGCGTCGACCTGCCGCGCGCCCAGTGTTTTCCTTACGCCAATCGCTGAGCGCAGCTACTCACCCGTCTTCGCCTCATACTCGCAAAGATCGCGAATCACGCATTCGAGACATCCGGGCTTGCGCGCCAGGCACGTGTACCGTCCGTGCAGGATCAGCCAGTGGTGCGCGCCCTTTTTGTATTTTTCGGGAACGACCCGAAGCAGCTTTGTCTCGACCTTTTCCGGCGTGGTTTCCGGCGCCAGGCCCGTCCGGTTCGAAACCCGGAACACGTGCGTGTCCACCGCAATCGTGGCCTCGCCATAGGCTTCGTTGAGCACGACGCTGGCGGTCTTGTGTCCCACGCCGGGCAGGGCCACCAGTTCCTCCCGCGTGCGCGGCGTCACGCCGCCATGTTTTTCAAGAATGATCTTCGACAGGGCGACGATATTCTTCGCCTTGCCCCGCCACAGCCCGATCGTGCGAATGTGTTCGGCGACGCCTTCCTCGCCTAGCGCCACCATCTTCGCCGGTGTGTTCGCCGCCTTGAACAGGCCCTTGGTCGCCTTGTTGACGGAAACATCCGTCGCCTGCGCCGACAGCGCGACAGCAACCACCAGCGTATAAGGGTCTTTGTAGTCCAGCTCCGTCTTTGGGTCCGGCCGCGCCTTGGCCAGCCGCCGGAACATCTCGGCTGCCGTCTCCGGCGAGAATCCTTTCGCGCGTTTTGGCTTCGTCTTCGCAATGGCCATGACCGTAACTAGCCTCACAGCCCATCATCCAGGAAGCGCAAATTGTTCCCGCGCGGCGCTGGTGGAAACCCTTGCTCCCTTCGCCGGGCGCGCTCATCTTCTCCCCATGCCGACCGTCTACCTCGATGCAGTGCTCGAGCCGCCGCGCTCGCTCAGCCCGCGCGGCTTCAATCGCGTGATGCTGTTCCTCGGCGTGATGAGCCTGATCCCCGGCCTGATCTTCTATTTCATGGGCGCCTGGCCGATCGTGGGCTTTCTCGGGCTCGATGTGCTGGCCGTCTGGGCCGTGTTCAAGCTCAACTTCCGCTCGCAGACCGCACGCACGTATGTCCGTGTGACGGCAGAGGCCGTCGATGTTCGCAAAGTGGATGGATGGGGCAGGGAGCGCTGCACCCACATGCCGTCTCATTTCGCGCGTGTCGAATTCGATCGCGCCGCCACGGGGCCCGACGCCCTGCGCCTCGCCAGTTCGGCCAAGGCTTATTCCCTTGGCGAACATCTCACCCCTCGCGAGCGCGAAACCTTCGCCCGCCGGCTCTCTCAGGCGATCAGCGATGCCCGCCGCGAACGCCACACCCACGATCAAGATCGGCAGGATCCCGCATGAGCCTCGAATTCCTCCACGCCATGGTGCGCGTCGGCGACCTCCCAGCGGCGGTCAAATTCTTCTGCGAAGGCCTCGGCCTCGTCGAAATACGCCGCAACGACTATCCGCAAGGCAGGTACTCGCTCGTCTTTCTCGCTGCGCCCGAAGACGTCGCCCGGGCAAAGTATGACGGCAAGGACCGCCTGCCGCCCGGGGTACCCATGGTGGAGCTGACACACAACTGGGACGAGCACGACTACGCCGGCGGCCGCAATTTCGGACACCTCGCCTATAGCGTCGGGGACATCTACGCGGCGTGCGAGCGCTTCCGACAAATTGGCGTAACCATCAATCGGCCGCCCCGCGACGGCCGCATGGCTTTTGTCCGCTCGCCCGACGGCATCTCGATTGAGCTGCTGCAAAAGGGCGACGCGCTCGCGCCGGCTGAGCCGTGGGCAAGTGCGCCGAACATCGGGAGCTGGTAGCTACCTCTTTGTGCGCAGCGTCCTGTTGAAGAAGGCCAGGATCGTGGCGTTCAACTGTTCATGAACTTTGGCTCGGTCGACGCCCGCGCGGTCCTTGCACAGCGGCACGCCGAGCGCCTGGATCGGCGCGTCGCACACATCGACATAGACGAAATGGCCTTCGCCGCCTTGCAGCGTGACGCGCTCCGCTGAGGGCAGCAGCCCCATAAGCCGCCCCGCGTGGGTATCGAAATGCAGAAAGTCGTTCTGTTCGGAGCCGATCACGAGTACAGGCGCAGTCACGCCGGCAAGCGAGTCTTTGCTGAAGCCCATCCCCAGCGCGGGGTCCAGCGCCACGACTGCGCTGACATGCAGGTCCAGCGTCTCCGGCGTCTGTTTCGGATCCATCGCTCCGACGGTTGGATAAGAACATGACTTATCTCCCCTCGCCGCGTCGGTCCGGCAGTATGCTGCGATATCGGCCGGGAGGAATTTTCCACCCGCCAGCATCATCACGGTCGTCCCGCCGGACGAATGTCCTAGCAGGCCCAGTCGATCCGCATCCAGGTGGCTCGCATAGCCCGGTTGCGAGAGCAGGTAAGCCAGGCCCGCCTTGAAGTCGCGCGTCCGATCGCCGAAGTGGGAGACGTTGATCGGGTTGATGGTGGAGGGTCCGAACGCTGGCGACTCGCCAAAGTGTGAAACGCCCAGCACGACATAGCCGTGACGCGCCAGCGTCTCGGCGATCCAGGCATAATTCACGGCCGCGCCCATTGCCCCGTGCGACAGCAGCACGATTGGCAGGTGATCGCCGGCAATCGATGCGCCGGTCGCGACGCTGCCTTTGCTGATGCCGTAGTTATGTTCCGCCTCGGCCACGCCGTCAGCGGGAAACCACAGATCGAGCGCGATCGGCCGTTGGTTGGCATCCGTCATGCGGATCGACTGATATCCTGCCGAAAAAGCTTTCGGCGCGGGCGCGAGCCCGACGCATGCGGCGACAAACAGAGCAAGCATCGAGACAGCGTAGAGGCGCATCCGCATCGGTCCGTCTCTCTGGGGGCAGAAAAAAGTCCGCCCTATCGCGTCGCCTTCTCAGGCTTTGGCTTCACCGGTTTCACGGGCTTTTGCAGTTTCACCTTCGCTGGCGCCTTGGGCTTGTCAAGCTTTTGCGGTTTCACCGGCTTTGCCTTCACCGGTTTAGCCTTCGCCTGCTTTTGTGGTTTTGGCTTTGGCGCAGGCTTGGGTTTTGCCTTGCCATTTGCCTTCACCGCCACGAGCGTCGCCTGTAGTCCTTCCTCGGGCGGCCTCTGGAAGCCCCCCATCTGCGCCTCCAGCGCTTCGGCGATTGCAAGCACATCCTCATCCGCGCCTTCGGGCCCAATGATCTGGATCCCACACGGCAATTGCCCGGGCTTGCGCGGAACCGGGATCACGACGGCGGGCAGGTGACACACCGTGGCGAGGGCGATCCAGCCATGCAGAAGATGATACGGCACAGGCTTGCCATCGACGTCCATCATCCGACTGACGGCATCGCCCGTGTCGATATGCTCGAATGCGGTCGCTGGCGCTACCGGCGTGATGATCGCGTGCCAGCGGCTGAAGAAATCGGACATCGTTCGCTTCAGTCGCCTGCGCACTTCGTCCGCACGCAGCCAGTCGTGATGGGTCGCGGCGGAGTACGCCGCCCACTTGCCCCTGCCGAAGGGCTCCCCGCGCGCCATCATCCGGGCGAGCGGACGCCCCGCCTCCAGCGCCTTCACGAGGGGGGCGGGGAGGTCGGTGGCGAGGAGAGGAAGGAGGAGTTGAAGGTAGAGATCGATGAGCGCGGTTCCGTCTACGTCAGGCCGCGTGGCCAGGACCTGAGCCCCGGCGTCGGCTGCGGCCTCCGCTGCGGTCTCAACAGCGGCGCGACACACAGCAGACGTCGGATATGCCTTGTCTTCAGCCCAGACTCCGATCCGTCGGGCCCGAAGCGAGGTCCGCTTCGGCGGCGCAACCACCGGCGAGCCGGTCAACACCTGGAACATCAGGCGCAGGTCGGCGACATCGCGCGCCATCGGTCCTGCGACGTTGAGATCGCGTACAGCGAGCGAGCCTGGCGCCGGCGGCACGTGGCCCATGATCGGCGTTCGCCCATAGCTCGGCTTGAGCGCCGCAACGCCGCAGAAATGGGCAGGAAACCGCAGGCTGCCGCCAATGTCCGAGCCGAGTTCCAGCGGCGTCATTCCAGTTGCGAGCGCCGCCGCGGCGCCGCCCGAGCTTCCGCCCGGCGTGCGGGTAAGGTCCCAGGGGTTCGAGGTCCGGCCGTGAACCGTGTTATAGGTCTGGCTGTCGCCGGCGAGGTAGGGCGTATTTGTCTTGCCCCAGATGACAGCGCCTGCGTCCCGCAATCTGGCGACGGCTGCTGCGTCAGCGGTGCGGGAAGGGCGGTTTGCATACTCCGGGGCCCCCGCAGTTGCAGGCATCCCATCGACGTCGAACGTGTCCTTGATCGTCATCGGCAGGCCGTGAAGCGCACCCGCCGAGATCCCCGATTTCAGCAGCTTGTCGAGTTCGCGCGCCCGCGCCCGCGCCGTCCCGAGATCGGTGCGCACCACGGCGTTCACTGCAGGGTTCGCCATCGCGTAGCGCGCGACATGCTCTTCGAGCAGGTCGGTCGCGCTCACCTGCCCAATCGCCAGCCGGTCGAGTTGCGTCCGTGCCGTCAGAAATATGTTCGGCGCTTGCGTCATGCCGCGCGCCTACCCCCGTAGCTGCGTTCCCATCAAGGCGGCTCGTCCCGGCCGCGTGCATTTTCTCTATGCGGGCGGGGCGCCACACGCAAAGTGAAAGCCTCGAAACAATCTGAAACAGGCGTGCAAATCAGAGCGCGAGCCGGCTCACAAGGAGAGAACGTCGCGCATCGTGTAGAGGCCCGGCTTCTGGGTCGCACCCCAGATCGCAGCTGTGAGCGCTCCCTTGGCGAAGATCGCACGGTCGAGCGCCCGGTGGCTGATCGACAGGATCTCTTCGTCGGAGATGAACGCCGCGTCGTGGTCGCCGATAATGCCGCCACCGCGAATGACCGAGAAGCCGATCGAGCCGTGTCTGCGCGGACCCGTCTGACCGTCATGCGGCGGCGCGCGCAGGTCGTTCAGCGGCTCGCCGCGGCCCCGTGCCGCAGCCTCGCCGATCATGAGGGCTGTCCCCGAGGGCGCATCTACCTTGCGGCGGTGGTGACCTTCGGTGATCTCGATATCCCAGTCCTGTCGCAGGCGGGCGGCGACCTGTTCGACGAGGCCGATCATCAGGTTGACGCCGAGCGAGAAGTTCCGGTCGCGCACGATGGCAATGCGTTTGGCGTGCTCGGCAATCTCTAGCTCCTGCGCTTGCGACAGCCCGGTCGTGCCAATGACGGCGGCCTTCACCTTGGTCAGCTTCAGCAGCTCCAGCGCCTCAAGCGATGCGGTCGGGGTCGTGAAATCGATCCACACGTCGGCCGACTGGGCGGCTTTCGCCACACTGTCGCTGACCATCCACCCGCCCGGGTCTGGGCCCAGAGCGGGTGATCCTGGCCGCTCGCTGCCTCCGGTGATCGCGACTTTTTCTCCGGCCGATCTGACCAGTGCCTGGCCCATCCGTCCGGCGATGCCTGCGATTGCGATCCTGATGCTCATGGTCCGCTTTATATCCGGAATTTCATCGCAGGCGAGGGCGGCTCAAATTGACCGTCCCTGCCAATCGCGCCAAGTCTCTGGTCCATGAAAAACCTGTCGATCCTTGCGCTGCCCTTCGTGCTCGCCGCGTGCGGCCCCGCGCCGGGCACACCATCGGCGACGGCGACGGCTGCAGCGCCCAGCCCCTACGCATTCGACCTCAACCTGACGCTCACCGCACGCGCGGCCGAAAGACTCGCAAGCACCGACGAACGTGTCATTGTCGATGCGATGTATTACGGCCTGCCTGTCAGCGATGACGCTCCGGGCATCGATAAGGAAGAAATGGAAATCGAGCTCGGCGCGAGCGAGATCGAGGTCGCGCCGGAAAGCGCCGCCGTGAAGGTTACAGGCGAAGGTTTCGACGCAACCTATTTGAAGAGCGTCAAGGGCGATCCGGAAGTGCTGGTCAACATCTACTCTGCGCGCAAGACGCACGAGAACAACCTGCTCAACTGCGGCATCTATCAGGGCCCGGTGTCGATGGCGCAGAAGAAGCCGGTCGACATCCAGTGCGATCTGATCGACGGCCTCAACGAAGACGGTGACGTGGTCGTGGAGACCGGCACGCCGGGGCAGTAGGGGAGACTAGAGCTTATGCTCGCGAGTCTTCCTCGAAAAACTTCTTCACTTTCTTGAAGAAGCCCTGGCTCTCCGGATGGCATTTGCCGCTCGGGCAGCACTCGGCAGCGAACTGCTGCAGCAGCTCTTTTTGTTTGGGCGTGAGGTGCGTCGGCGTCTCGACGAAGAGCTCGACGACCATGTCGCCGTTCGATCCGCCGCGCAGGTTGGGCATGCCCTTGCCCTTGAGGCGCATGCGCTTGCCGGTCTGTGCGCCTTCCGGGATCGATACTTTCATGCGCGCGCCGTCGATGGTTGGCAGCTCGATTTCGCCGCCGAGCGCTGCAGTCGTCATCGTCACGGGCGTGCGCGCGAACAGCGTCTGACCGTCGCGCTCGAACAGTTCGTGCTCGCGCACAGAGACGAAAATGTAGAGGTCGCCCTTCGGGCCGTTCTTCATGCCCGGCTCGCCTTCGCCGGAGAGGCGGATGCGTTGGCCATCCTCGATGCCGGCCGGGACGTTGACCGACAGCGTGCGATCCTTGCGCACGGCGCCACGCCCACCGCATTCGCGGCACGGCGTCTTGATCACCTGGCCCGAACCCTGACAGCGACCGCAGGTGCGCTCCATGGTGAAGAAGCCCTGGCTCATCCGTACGCGGCCATGACCCTGACAGGTGGTGCAGGTTTCCGGCTGCGTGCCCGGCTCGGCGCCCGTGCCGCTGCACGGTGAACAGGCCTCCGTGGTCGGAACGTTGATCTCGGCCTGTTTGCCGTGGAAGGCGTCCTCGAGGCTGATCTCGTAATCGTACCGCAGGTCAGCGCCGCGCGCGGGACCATTGCGGCCCTGTTTCTGCTGGCCGCCGAAGAACTCCGAGAACACATCGCCGAACACATCGCGGAAGATGTCTTCTGGCCGGCCCTGTGGCCCGCCGCCGCCCGCGCCGCCATTGAGGCCGGCCTTGCCGAAGCGGTCATAGGCCGCGCGCTTCTGCGGATCGTTGAGGATCTCGTAGGCCTCGGACATTTCCTTGAATTTCGCCTCGGAGTCCTTGCACCCCGGATTGCGATCAGGGTGGTACTCCATCGCCTTCTTGCGGAAGGCCGATTTGAGGACTTTCTCGTCTGCGTCTTTGGCGACGCCGAGTACATCGTAGTAGGAGCGCTCGCTCATCGTGAGGACCGGGCCATAATCAAGACGTACAACTCCGCTCGCCGCGCCATTAACGATCTATTGCAGGCGAACCTTAGCAACCACTGAAAGTGACAGGCGCCGTAACTGATGGGCGCCAAAAACTAGATGGGCCATGACCCGTGGGGATTAAAGCCCCCGCCAGATCATGGCCCGCCCAATTCGTCATCTCAACTGACACCGTCTGACCAGCTATCAGGCGCTCTTCTTGTCGTCCTTGACCTCTTCGAAGTCCGCGTCGACCACGTCGTCCGACCCTGCCGCAGCGTCGCCCTCGGGCTTCCCGCCGCCTTCGGTCTGTGCCTTGGCGTAGATCTCCTCGCCCATCTTCATGGCTGCGGTCGCCAGTGTCTGGCTGCGGGCCTTGATGGCGGTTGCGTCGTCCTTTTCGAGGGCGGCCTTGAGTTCAGCGATGCCGCCTTCGATTTCCGACTTCAGCTGGGCGCTGATCGCGGAGCCATGTTCGGAAAGCTGCTTCTCGGTCGCGTGGACCAGACCTTCGGCCTGGTTCTTGGTCTCGACAGCCTCACGGCGCTTCTTGTCCTCGGCTGAGTTGGCTTCGGCGTCCTTCACCATCTGCTGGATCTCGGCTTCGGTCAGGCCGCCATTCGACTGGATGGTGATCTTCTGCTCTTTGTTGGTCGCCTTGTCCTTGGCGGACACGTTGACAATGCCGTTGGCGTCGATGTCGAAGGTGACCTCGACCTGCGGCACGCCGCGCGGCGCCGGGGGCAGGCCTTCAAGATTGAAGTTGCCCATCAGCTTGTTGTCCGCCGCCATCTCACGTTCGCCTTGCAGCACGCGGATGGTCACGGCCGACTGGTTGTCGTCGGCGGTCGAGAAGACCTGCGATTTCTTCGTCGGGATCGTGGTGTTGCGATCGATGAGGCGCGTGAACACGCCGCCCAGCGTCTCGATGCCGAGCGACAGCGGGGTCACGTCCAGCAGCACGACATCTTTCACGTCGCCCTGCAGCACGCCGCCCTGAATGGCCGCGCCGACGGCGACGACTTCATCCGGATTGACGCCCTTGTGCGGCTCCTTGCCGAAGAAGGCCTTTACGGCCTCCTGGACTTTGGGCATGCGCGTCATGCCGCCGACGAGGATGACCTCGTCGATCTGCGTGATCGACTTGCCAGCGTCCGACAGGGCCTTCTTGCAGGGCTCGATCGTGCGCTTCACGAGATCCTCGACGAGGCTTTCGAGCTTGGCGCGCGTAAGTTTCATGTTGAGGTGGACCGGGCCAGACGGGCCGGCGGTGATGTAGGGCTCAGTGATGTCGACCTGTGACACGGTCGACAGTTCCTTCTTCACTTCCTCGGCCTTGGAGCGCACGCGCTGAAGCGCCATCAGGTCCTTCCGGAGGTCGACGCCGTTCTGTTTCTGGAACTCGTCGCAGATGTGTTCGACCAGGCGGTTGTCGAAGTCTTCGCCGCCGAGGAACGTGTCGCCATTGGTGGAGAGCACTTCGAAGACGCCATCGCCGATCTCGAGGATCGAAACGTCGAACGTGCCGCCGCCGAGATCGTACACGGCGATGACCTTGCCGGTGTCTTTCTTCTCGAGGCCGTAGGCGAGGGCGGCTGCCGTCGGCTCGTTGATGATGCGGAGAACTTCAAGACCGGCAACGCGGCCCGCGTCCTTGGTCGCCTGGCGCTGAGCGTCGTTGAAGTAGGCCGGAACCGTGATGACGGCCTGCGTCACCTTCTCGCCGAGATAGGCTTCGGCAGTCTCTTTCATCTTGCCGAGGATGAAGGCGGAGATTTCCTGCGGCGAGTAATCCTTGTCGCGGCCCTTGATCCAGGCATCGCCGTTCGGACCTTTGACGATCTCGTAGGCGACGAGGTCCTTGTCTTTCTTCACCATCGGATCTTCGTAGTTGCGCCCGATCAGGCGCTTGATGGCGGAGTAGGTGAAGCGGGGGTTTACCGTCGCCTGGCGCTTGGCGATGACGCCGACGAGGCGCTGGCCGCTATCCTGGAAGGCGACGACAGAGGGGGTCGTTCGCGCACCCTCCGTGTTCTCGATCACCCGCGCCGAGCCGCCATCCATGACAGCCACGCACGAGTTGGTGGTCCCCAGGTCGATGCCGATGATCTTACCCATAACTACAAACGTCCTTTTCTGTGGCGGCCGCCCCACCCTCAGGTCCGGGCCTGACTAGCAGCACCCTGATTGGGCGACCCCATGGTCTTGGTCATTGATCGCGCACAAGAACCGGAAGTCCTTGCGGGCTGGGGCTCATATGGGAACTGGCGGGTCAGGCTCAAGAGATATCTGTCACACCCTCGTGACGGCGGCTGTTTTTGGCCGGGCGTCGCGAATGCGTCGAGCGTCTTCATCCGTCGGATGACGTCCGCGTTCAAGCAGTTCCAACCGATATTCCTCGTAAGAAAGGCCCAATTCTTCGGCCTTGCGGGCCCATCGGGCGCCCGTTTCGGGGTCGGGAGGGGCGAATGCAGCTTTCCGGGCCTGCGTCCAGCGCCATTCCTTGAAAAGCGTGTTTTCCAGAATGTCGGGTCCATTGTTATGCCCGAGCCAATCCGAAAGGGGGATGACGACCCCCATTTCCTTGAGGTCGTTCTGGCGACGTTCTCTCCAGCCGGAGGCGGCCTGCTTCAGTTCCACGCGCGGCTCGCGACGGTGCGTGCGGGCAAGGGCGCGTGAGGCTGAGACGGCGAAATTGACGGCCAAGGTCATCTCCCTGACGGCAACTCCATCAAGTTACGTGCGTGAGGCAAGCCTCTCGCAGCTTTGCCATCCGGTGATGACGCCTACGCCTTCATTCCGCCCATAGGCTGGATAACGCTGGCCCTGGCCTGGAGGAGGGACAGATGCTCCGCATCCTGATCGCTGGCTTGCTGACGGCGATGCTGACGGCCTGCGGGTATGCGTCCGACGTCGATCTTGCGCCACAGGCGGAACGGATCGCCAAGCGGATCGTCCCGACCGGCGATTATTGTGAAGCGTTGGCGCGTCCACCCTATACAATCAAGTCGTCCGCCGACTGCATCCGGCTCGAATGGGACCAGCAAACGCGCAGCTATGCGATGATCGATCCGGACGCGGACGACGAGCCGGTCATCGCGGCAGTCTCGCCGGTGGGGCGGAATCTTTATCTTGCGCAGGTCGACGATGCCCAAGATGCGGCGGGCGGACGCTACAAAATCTCACTTGTGCTCGCGAAGGGCGGAACTTTTCTCGTGATTCCGCCTCTGGAACGTGCGCGGTTTGAAGAACTGGCAGCAAGGTATCCCGGCGTAAAGTTACGCAACGATGCCGCCGATCCGGTCATCGTCGGCGGCAGTCGCGACGAGATAAAGACCTTCCTTCGCGCCAGCGCAGGCGAAGCTTTGCGTGGCGTTGCGCTCGAGGATGACGACCTCACCGTTGGCGTTCGCGATCGATCGGGCGCACTGGACCACTCAGCCAGTGCGGCTCAGGCGCGCGACATTGTTGAACTGGTCGCGACGCTCCACCGGCTTCAGGCCGGCGACTGATCTCACGCGCGCGTAAACTCATTTCCTCTCATTTGGTGGGCCTTCGTGTGCCGCGAGCGGCTTTTTTATCTGGCGCAGCAAAGCCGTCGGTGTAGGCTCTGCCCAGTCCCTTGGGAGGATCGCTCATGAAAACTCGTGATCTCATGCTGATCGCCGCAGCTGTGGCTGCGCTCGTTGCGACACCTGCGCTTGCCGCCGGCGGCGGTGGCGGTGGCGGCGGCGGAGCCCCATCGGCAAGCAGCTCGGGGGTGGACCCGGCCAAGCGATATGCGCAGGGTCTCGAGCAACTCAAGGCGAGCAATTTCAAGCAGGCCGAAAAGGCGTTCGGGGATGTGCTGCGCGCCGCGCCGAAGGATCCCAGCACCAATTTCATGATGTCGCTGTCGCAGATCGGGCAGCAGGATTTCGAGAGCGCACGGAAGTATCTGCGCAACACCGTCAAGTACGACGCCAACCATATCCAGGCACGGGGCTGGCTCGGCGCAATCGAGGCCAAGCTGGGCGATCCGGCCAAGGCGGCCGAACAGAAGACCGCGCTCGAGGCTGCCAAGGCGACATGCGCCATGACCTGCCCGGAAGCCAAGGCGATCGACACTTCGCTCGCACGGATCGACATGTATGTCGCCAACCCGGCCAATCCGCTGCAGCTGTCGGGCGACCTCGTCCACTTTGCCTCCGCGAAAGATGGCGATGCGGCTTACCTTCAGGCATTCGGCCTCATCAATGAAGGCCATTATGAAGATGCCTTGTGGTCGCTGAAGGATGCGGCGCTGGCGCTCGGACCGCATCCCGACGTCCTGACCTATCAAGGGTTCGCCAACCGAAAGCTGCACAACTACGACGTTGCGGTGAGCTATTATTCGGCCGCTCTCAAGCTCGCGCCAGATCATCGGGGCGCAAACGAATATCTCGGCGAATACTATGTCGAGACGGGCCAGATGGCGAAGGCGAGGCAGCAGCTCGTGAAGCTCGACGGCATCTGCAAGTTCGGCTGCGAGGAAGCCGAGGAGCTGCGCCGGTGGATCGCGGGCGGTCACTCCTGAACGGACACGTGCCGAGATTTTTTGCTGCCGGTTTCCTGCTCGTCCTTGCGGCGTGCGTCTCATCGGGGCCGCCGGCGACTGATTTGCTGCTCAACCGCGACACGCTGCGCGCGCTGCGCTGGATCGCGCCGGCAGCCGACAAGGTGAGGGCGCTGACGACCGAGCCTGTTTCGTGCCGCAATCCGCACGAGCCTGTGTCCAGCATCATGATCGGCGACGGACCGTCGTTCTCCACGGTCGACATCGGCCAGCTTGCCTTCGAGTCTCCGGCCTTGCTCGGGGGTGCGGCAGCGCGCATGGGGCTGTCATGTTCGTCCTGCCATCTCAATGGCCGCAACAATCCGGACTTCTTTGTCGAGGGCGTTTCTGGGGCGCCGGGCACGGCCGATGTCACCAGCAGCCTGTTCTCGAAGACGCGCGGGAATGGTGCGTTTGACCCGGCGCCGATCCCGGATATCGCCACGCGCGATGGCAAGCAGATCAAGGACCGGCTCTCGCCCGAGTTCGACGCCAAGGTTCACGGTCTGATCGTCGAAGAGTTCGATGGACGGCAACCGGGTGAGAAAATCTTCCGGGAAGTCGTTTCCTACATGGATGGCCTCGTTCCCTGTGCAGAGCCCGGCGCGCGCCAGCCTGTCACAGCAAGCAGGGACATGATCGCCGCGCGCAAGGCCTTTGTGATTGCAAGCTTCATGGATACGCCCGACGAGAGACGCCTTCTGGCGCGTGCGGCGCGCGAACGCCTGGAGCGGCTCAACGAGCGTTTCACCGCAGCGAACCAGACCGATGTGCGCGCGGCCCTGCTGGTTGCGAGCCAGAAGATTGCGATGTGGATGGACGCGCCGTCCGCCGAAGGGGAGAGCGCCATTCGGACCGCGCTCAAAACCGCAGCAGAGCGCGTCGAGCGCGACGAGCCGCGCTCGCTTTATAATCCGGACGTGCTGCGCGCGGCGCTTGAACGCTAGGGCATCCGCCGCTGATTTGTCATGACGCCGGACCGGTTCATGCGAGAGGCATGCCTTCCGCATCGCGACCAGGTGACAGCGACGATCAGGTCACCAAACCAGAGCGGAGATATCCCCTGGGCGATGGCGGCGCGATCGAGCCTCCTCTGGTCAGGTTCCGTCCGCCGGAGAACCCTCTCTCGCTGATGGCGACGGTTCCGTGCGGCGCCTATGACGAGCCGATCTATGAAATGAAATGCATCGGCAGCAGCGCGCTGGTTGTCAGCGATCCGGCCGGCGTCAAGCGCCGCCTGCTCAACACGTCCGAGGCGCTGCGGGCAGTGGCGCCCGGATCGTGAAGCGCGTGCCGGCCTTGCTGTCGACCTCCAGATCACCGCCGACCTGCCGGATCATCATGCCGAGCAGTTTCATTCCGTATCCCGGCCCGGCACTGTCGTAATTGTCGGGAAGTCCGATCCCGTCATCGATGACAGTTATGCAGAGGCCGCGCGCGTCGCGCATGAGGGTCACCTGAACGGAGCCCTTTTCGGTGTCGGGGAAGGCGTGGCGCAGGGCGGTGACGACGAGTTCGTTGACGGCCAGCACCAGTGGCTGAGCCAGCGCGACGCGCGTTCGCAAGGAAGGGGCGTCGATCGCGACCGTTATGTGTCCCTGGGCGCCGGCCATGGTCTGGAGGGAAGCGCACATGATGCGCAGCACGGCGCCGAGGTCGACCGAGTCTTCGCCGACAGCGCCCTGCAGCGCATCGTGGATGGCGGCGACCGAGCGGACGCGGGCGGCTGCGCTGTGCAGCGCCTGTTGCGCAGAGGCTGTGATTTCGCTCTTTTCCTGCAGGCTCATGAGACTGGCGACGATCTGCAGGCTGTTCTTGATGCGATGATCGCCCTCGCGGAGCATTACGGCATGGCGCGACGCCACCTCCTCGCATTCCTTCAGCCGCTGCTGCAGCTCCAGAATCTCAAGGCGCAGGGCGTTGACGAGCGGCGTGCCGGCTTCGCCGCGGGCCTTCACGGCGGGCGTAGACCTGCCGATCGCCTTTTCTTCTTCCACGGCCCTGTTCTCCATCACCGTGCGAACTAACGCCCAACCAGCAGCAAAAGTCGGTACGCAAACCGACTCGCGCGGAAGGCGATGCTGCAATGTCCTGGCAATGCAGCTCGATCGAGGCGTCGGCGGCCTCGAAAGCGGGCGTTGTTTGGCGCGGCGCCAAAGTGTTGCACGGCGTCATGTGCTGTCATCGGGCTGGAACAGCCGCCACCCGTGCGGGTTCTGGGTCCGCGCATCCGGGCTGGAAGCGGGCAATCAGGAGAGCGGTTCCATGGCTGACAAACTCGAACGGGTGGTCGACCTCCCTCCCGCGCCGCCAGAGGGAGAGGGCAACAAGCCTTTCCCGACACCAGCCAAGAACACCGAGGTCAAAAGCGAGCCGCCGGCCGACCCGGCGCCGCGACCCCGACATCCCGAGCCAACCGATTAGACACAGTGGCTCAGGTCGCGGGGCGTCAGACGGCCCGGTTCGGGACGCTTCGCGCCGGAATCTTGTCGAAACTGATGGCAGGCTGATGGGTCAGTCACCCGTCGCAGCGATCGTTAACATGTTGGGGCGGCATGCTGATTGCGGAGCGAGACGTCACGACAGCTTTGCTCACGGGCGGAAAATCTTGTTCGGCAAGAAATCGACCTCGAATCCTCAAGCGTTGGCTCAGCGCATCCGCAAGGTCGCCGAGACCGCTTCGTTCGTGCCGGCCGACCTTGCCGTAGGACAGCGTGAACTGCGTGCGCCCGCCTTCAAACCGGGAACGCTCACCTTTCAGGGCGGGGAGCGCGTGGCGGTGATCGTGAAGAATGTCAGCCGTTCGGGAGCCCGCGTCGAATTCGTCCGAAGCGACCGGTTGCCCGAGCGCGTCATGCTGACCGAGCCGCTGCAGGGGCTGAATACCTGGGCCTATGTTGCGTGGCAGACGATAGGCGTGGCGGGATTGAAGTTCGTCGCCAAAAAGTAGCGCGCCGAACCTCTCATTCGTCTCATTTATGATTCATCGCATTTGGAGGGTGGCAGCTGCAGCTGGCGCTGGCGGCGCTGCGCGTCTAAAAAGCCGGCGCAATCCGTGGAGAGACGCCACGGTCCTCTCTGGAGACGTCAGATGAAACGTCACGTGCTTTTCGCTTCCTCTCTTATGCTTGCTGCCTGCTCGCCAGCGCCGGTGACGTTCGGGTCCGGCATCGATGCGGCTGGTATGGATACAGCCGTGAAGCCCGGTGATGATTTCTTCGCCTACGCCAACGGCGCCTGGGACAAGTCGGCGGAGATCCCGACCGACCGCTCGACCTGGGGAGGCAACGCGATCCTCGCCGAGCAGGTCGACAAGGATGTCGCGGCTCTGATCGAGGGGGCGGGCAAGGGCAGTCCGGAGGCCGGATCGCAAGGGGCGCTGATCGCGGATTTCTACAAGGCCTACATGGACGAAGCCGGCATCGAGGCGAAGGGTCTTGAACCGCTCAAGGCCGAGCTGGCCAGCATCGACGCCATCCAGGACAAGAAGGGCCTGTCCTCTTATTTCGGTTCGACGCTGCGCGCCGAGTGCGACGTGATGAACGCCACGCAGCTGACGACGGACAGCCTGTTCTGTCTCTGGATCGCCGCCGATTTTGACAAGCCGGATACTTATGCGCCTTTCCTGATGCAGGGCGGGTTGAGCCTGCCAGACCGCGATTACTATCTCGCCGACTCGCCGCGCATGGCGGGCGTGCGCGATGCGTTCAAGGCGCATATCGAGAAAGTGCTGACACTGGCCGGCGTCGCGGACGCCAAAGCAAAGGCGCAGCGTATCTTCGATCTCGAGACAAAAATCGCTGGCGCGCATGCTTCGGTGGACGACACAAGCGATCCGGCGAAGGGCAACAACCACTGGACGCGTGCGGATCTCGACGCAAAGGCCCCTGGTATGGACTGGGCGGCCTTCCTCGATACGGCGAAGCTCGCAGGTCAGATGTCTTTCGTCGCCTGGCAGCCTGCGGCATTGACCGGAGAGTCGGCGTTGGTCGCCGCAACGCCGGTTGCGACGTGGAAGGAGTATCTCGCGTTCCACTACATCGACCGAAATTCCAACCAGTTGCCCAAGGCATTCGTCGACGCCCGCTTCGATTTCTACGGCAAGACCTTGTCGGGCACGCCGCAACTTCAGGAGCGCTGGAAGCGCGGCGTCGCCGCAACCAACGCCGCGCTCGGCGAAGCAGTTGGGCATCTCTACGCCGACAAGTACTTCCCGCCCGCGTCCAAGGCCGCAGTTCAGGAGATGGTGGCCAATACAACAGCTGCCTTCGAGAAGCGCATCGATGCGCTCGACTGGATGGATCCGGCTACGAAGAAGGAAGCCAAGGCAAAGCTCGCGGTGCTGAAAGTCGGTATCGGCTATCCGGACAGGTGGAAGAGCTATGAGGGGCTCGAGGTCGATCCTGCCGATGCATTCGGCAACGTCCAGCGCGCAGCCCTTTCCGACAGCGACCAGAAAATCGCGCGGCTCGGTCAGCCGGTGGATCGCGGCGAGTGGGTGATGAACCCGCAGCTGGTGAATGCGGTGAACCTGCCGATCCTCAACGCGCTGAATTTCCCGGCGGCGGAAATGCAACCACCGCACTTCGATCCGAAGGCGCCGGCCGCGGTCAACTATGCGTCGATCGGTGCGATCATCGGCCACGAGATCAGCCACTCGTTCGATAACAACGGTGCGCTGTTCGATTCAACGGGGCGGATGCGCAACTGGTGGACGAGTGAGGACTTCGCGCACTTCACGGCGTCGGGGGACGCGCTGGCGAAGCAGTATGACGCGTACAAGCCGTTTCCCGATCTGGCCCTCAACGGCAAGCTGACGCTGAGCGAGAACATCGCGGACGTGGCGGGTCTTGCAGCAGCGTACGACGCTTACCGCACGTCGCTCGGCGGCAAGGAGGGGCCTACGGTCGCCGGGGTCACCGGTGACCAGCAGTTCTTCATCTCGTTCGCCCAGACCTGGCGCTACAAGGCGCGCGAGGCGGCGATGCGGCGACAGGTGCTGACCAACGGCCATGCGCCCGCGCCTTATCGTGCGCTCACCGTGCGCAATCTCGATGCGTGGTACACGGCATTCGACGTGAAGCCCGGCGACAAACTCTACCTGGCGCCTGCCGAACGCGTGAAGGTCTGGTAGCGCACACGAAAACAGGCCCGGTGATAAGCCGGGCCTGTCACGTTTTTCATTTCGGTTGACCTAGTGCGGGGCCGCTGGCGCTGCCGGAGCCGGAACGGCGGCAGGCGCTGCAGCTGGATCCTTGTAGCCGCCATAGACCCACTCGCGCAGCTTCAGGGGATAGTCAGCCGCCGCTTCGTTGTTCTGGATCATGAACACCATGGTGATGTCGTTCTTCGGATCGACCCACATGTTGGTGCCGGCATAACCCGACCATGAGAAGACGTTGCCCTTGGCCGGATCCTTCATGTCGATCGGCAACAGGCCGAAGCCGAGGCCGAAGCCGCCGAGTGGGCCGTAGAACCACGTCTTGCGATCAACCTGCGGCCCGATCTGGTCGACCAGCATGGCGTCCAGCGTTTCCGGCTTGATGATCTGGACGCCGCGATAGGCGCCCTTGCCGCGCAGCATTTCAACGAAGCGGAAATAGTCTTCCGTCGTGGCGTTGAGACCGCCGCCGCCCGACAGCATCGGCTGTTTCACTTTCGGCGTGGAGAGCGGCGCTTTCAGCGTGGCGGGCGCCTCGGCGAGGCGGTTGAACTCGTCCGCGTCGAGATAGAAATGCGTGTCGTTCATGCCGAGCGGGGTGAAGATCTTCTCATCGAGCAGCGCATCAAGCGTTTTGCCGGAGGCCTTTTCCAGCACGGCGCCGAGCACGTCGGTCGAGCGCGAATAGCGCCAGGCCGAGCCGGGCTCGAAGGCGAGGGGGAGGGCGGCGATGGCGTTGGCGAGGTCCTCGGCTTTCCAGTCGAAGCGCGTGTCGCCCGCGGCCATGTACATCTTGCCGAGTTCGGACTCCTGGTCGAAGACCCCGTAAATCAGGCCGGACTCATGGCTCATCAGGTCGCGCACGGTGATCTCGCGGGCGGCGGCGTGCGTCTTGCCCTTGCCGTCGAGGACTTTCGGACTGGCAAAGGCGGGCAGATATTTCGAGATCGGGTCTTCGAGGGCGAGTTTGCCGTCTTCGACAAGCTGCATGGCTGCGATCGAGACGATCGGTTTCGACATCGAATAGACGCGGAAGATGGTCTCGGCGCTGGTCGGGTCGGCATCGCCGGGGCCTTCGGTTCCAACCGTGGCAAGGTCGACCACCTGTCCGCCCTTGGCGACCAGCAGTACGGCGCCCGGGATCTTGCCGGATTTCACGTCGGCTTCGAGGTCAGCCCTGGCCTTGTCAAACACGGCCTTGTCGAAGCCAAGGGCAGCCGGATCGGCCGCCATGGTCAGCGAAGTCTGGGCGGGATCGGCGACGGTCGGCGCGGGCGGCGGGGTGACAACGGCCTCCGGCTTCGGTGCTTCCGGCGCGCAGGCCGTGAGCACGAGCGCGGCGGCTGACGCTGCCAGCATGAGATGACGCTTGATTCCAATTTGCATGGCGTTCCCCTTTTTATTTCGACACTGAATGGACGTGTGCGGAAAGGTTGTCGAGATCGCACAGCGCGCCAAACAGGGGCTCGACAGGCACATGCGGACCGCCTATATGCCCCCTCGAACTAGTTCTCACATCGAAGCGGCGGCCCCGGGAACTGGGCCGCCGCTTCGCATTTACGGCCTCATTTTCAGGCCAAAACCAAAGGAAACGCACCCCTTATGCGGGCGCTGAGCGAACTCGAAATACGCATTCTCGACATGGTCGAGCCCGTGGCCAGCAGCCTCGGCCTCGAAATCGTGCGCGTGCGTGTTATGGGCGGGGACACGCCCACGCTCCAGATCATGGCGGAGCGGCCCGACGGCACGATGACGGTTGCCGCCTGTGCGAAGTTCAGCCGTGCGATCTCGCCCGTACTGGAAACCGAAGACCCGATCTCGACAGAGTACCATCTCGAAGTATCGAGCCCCGGCATCGACCGGCCGCTGACCCGGGTCGGCGATTTTGCCAAATGGATCGGCCATGAAGTGAAGGTCGAGCTGGCGACGCCAGGCGCTGATGGCCGCAAGCGTTTCCATGGATCGATTGTGAGCGAGGCGGATGGCATTGTCGCGCTGAAGCTGAAGGATGGCGGCGAGGCGGATCTTGCCGTCGCCGACATGGCCAAGGCGACCATGGTGCTCACCGACAAGCTTATCCAGGCCGCCCGCGCCAAGACGCCCGCTGCGGTGGAAGAAGAGGATGACGAGGAAGAGATCGTCGGCCTTGGCGAAGAGACGGAAGAAGATTTCGACGACCTTGAAGTCGATGACGACGAAGAATTTGAAACGGACTCGGACGACGAGGATGAAGACCTCGACGCCGACGAAAAGGAGTAGGGAATGGCAACCGGCCCAGTTTCGGCAAACAAGCTCGAAATCCTGCAGATCGCCAACGCGGTCGCGGCTGAGAAGAACATCGACAAGCGCATCGTGCTTGAAGCGATGGAAGAGGCGATCCAGAAGGCCGCGCGCTCGCGTTACGGCCTCGAGCACGATATCCGCGCCGAGATCAATCCGGATTCAGGCGACACCCGCCTGTGGCGCGTTCAGACCATCGTTGAGACCGTGGAGAACCCGGTCACGCAGCTGACGCTCGCCGAAGCCAAGAAAATGGATTCCGACGCCGAAATCGGTAATGAATTCCGCGAAGAACTGCCGCCGTTCGAATTCGGCCGCGTCGCCGCCCAGACGGCGAAACAGGTCATTACGGGCAAGGTTCGCGAAGCCGAGCGTCACCGCCAGTACAACGACTTCAAGGACCGCGTCGGCGAGATCATCAACGGCACGGTGAAGCGCGTCGAATACGGCCACGTGATCGTTGACCTCGGCAAGGCCGAAGGCGTCATCCGCCGCAACGATGCGATCCCGCGCGAGAACTTCAAC
>CANJXY010000026.1 GCA_947478925.1 Hyphomonadaceae bacterium
GTTCTTGCCAAGGGCTGCGCCGACTTGCTGGGCGAGACGTTTGTCGCCGAGATGCGCGGCGACCTCGCCATAGGTTAGGGTCTCGCCGGGCGGGATAGCGCGGACGATGGTGTAGACCTTTGCGTGAAATTCCGGGACGCGCTTCATGTCGATCTGGGCATTGAGGAGATCTCGCTTCTCACCGCGCAGCAGGGCCTGGATGTCGGCAACGACGGCTGTAATTGCGGGTGACGGTTCCGATTCCGCGGCATCCTGAAAGCGTCGCTTAAACGAGGCGCGTGCAATAACGGGGGTGGCTTCCGGCAGGTGTGCGCCGATCAGGCCATCGTCGCCCCAGGCGGCGCCAGCCCAGCCGATGGCCGTCTCGAAGAGATGGTAGCTGTTCATGCCATGAACATAGACGCGCGCGCGACAGCTTGCAGTCGATTTTCCGACAGCATCGTCTCGCGGGCCATCACGTGTCGTGATAAACCAGCAGACAGAAGGTCGGGCTGAGCAGGTAACGTTTGCGACGCTAGGTCTTGTTATTCTGGGTGCGGGCAATGAGGGCCTGCATTGCCGCGGCCAGCTTCGACAGCTCATCGTCGTCCAGCCACAATGGAACTTGTACAGGGGACGGTCCGCCCTTCCATGGCGATCGGGCTGTTTCGAAGACCTGATCAAACTCCGAAGCCATCACCGTCGCGACGGTCGCCATCGTTCGCCTCAGATCTTCAGGCATAAGCGCAGCAGATTCGGATTTCGCCAGCTGGACTTCCAAAAGCCGCAACCGATAGGTCCGCTCGATGGCGCCGCGAACCTTGTCGACGCTGACGATCTCAAGTGCGCCCGCCTGCTCCATTTCGGAGACATGCCGATACATCTCGGGTCGCGAGACGGCCCGTCGGCTTTCGAACTGTGTGTTCCACGGCGTTGCCGACGCCGGTCAGACGGCGCCGTTGCTGAAGATAGATGAAATGCTCACTGCGCTTCGCCACAGCATCGCGTGACGCGTTTAGGCGCGCAGCTCTCTCAGACGATCCGCGATTCCAGCACCTGGTCGATGAGCTTGTCATCGTGCGGCACCAGGCCGTCGAGCATCAGCATGGCGAGGCCGTGCACGACCGACCATGACTGTAGCCGGCGGATGTACTTCTCTTCGGACGACATCTTGCCGCCGCTCAGATCGTTGAGCGCACCGACGAGCATCTGCATGCCCTGGGAGTCGGGCTCACCCGTCGCCCCGCCGCGGACGGCAGGCGACATCATCAGCCGGAACAACGCGGGATTGGCCAGCGCGAAGCGTACATAGGCGCGGCCCATGGCATTGAACGCGTCCTTGCCGGTCCTCTCCTTGGCCATGGCGGCCTTGAAATACTCCGCGATTCGCTCGCCCCCGACCTCGGTCAACGCGCGCAGCAGCGCTGCCTTGTCCGGAAAATGGCGGTAAACCGCTGTCGCAGATACGCCGACATTGCGCGCCACCTCGCGCAGGCTGAGCGCCTCCGCAGGCCCGCTTTCCAGCCGTTTCAGGCCCTCTTCAACCAGCGCCGACCGTAGGTCGCCGTGGTGATAGCGCTCAGCTGAATTTTGGATGTTGACGCTGTTATCATTCGTTGGCATGTTATCAGCGTAAACATAGTCGGCAGCGGGCACAACCAGCCCAAACGCCGCGCCCGATACGAGCTACCCACCGCACTGCTTCCAGAATGCCAGACCGCCGAAGTGCTCACAGAAAAAGAAACAGGGACAAACGCCATGACCAGCCCCGTCGAAACCGCCATTCGCGGCATCGTCACCACCGGAATCATGGGCGTCGCCAGCATCAACCGCTCGATGCGCCGCGCCAAAGGACCCAACCCTTACCTCACCGGCGTCCACACGCCGCTGAAGGAAGAGAACACGATCACCGGCCTGAAGGTCACCGGCACGATTCCCGCCGCCCTCAACGGCGTCTATTTGCGCAATGGACCCAATCCGCTCAAGATGCCGAACCCCGCCACGCACCACTGGTTCGTCGGCGACGCCATGCTGCACGGCGTCCGCATCCAGGACGGCAAGGCGCTGTGGTATCGCAATCGCTGGATCCGCTCCGCCGCCGTCAGTGAAGCCATGCACGAGCCTGCGGTCTCCGGTCCGCGCGGCCGGGGCAGCCCCAACACGAACGTCGTCGGCCATGCCGGCAAGATCCTCGCAATCGTTGAAGCGGGCGGTTACCCGGCAGAAGTCACCGAAGAACTCGAGACGCGGAAATTCTCGGATTTCGACGGCACGTTCGGCAAGGCGTTCTCGGCCCACCCGCACCTCGATCCCGACACCGGCGAGATGCACGCCATCTGCTATGCTGGCCAGAGCCAGACCACCATCTGGCACACGGTGCTCGGCAAGGATGGCAAGATCCGCCGCAACGAGCCGATCGAAGTTCAGAACGGTCCGTCGATCCACGACTGCATGATTACCGAAAAATACGTCATCGTCATGGACCTGCCGGTCACGTTCTCGATGGCGGCCCTCATGGGCGGCGAAAGCTTCCCTTATCGCTGGAACCCGAAACACCACGCGCGCATCGGCCTGCTGCCGAAAGAAGGCAAGGGCTCGGACATCATCTGGTGCGACGTGGAACCGTGCTACATCTTCCATCCCGCCAACGCTTACGAGACGACGGACGGCAAGGTGATCATGGATGCGGCTGTGCATGCCAACATGTTCGCCGACGGCGCCGTGGGGCCCGACTCGAAGCGGACGCCATTCGAGCGCCTGACGATTGATCCGGTGGCGAAGAAAGTGACCCGCAAGGTGATCGATGCGACGTCGCAGGAATTCCCGCGGCCCGATGAGCGGCGGATGGGAAAACCTTATCGCTATGCCTACACCATGGCCCTGCCCGAAGATCGCGACCCCGCCTTTTTGGGCGACTCGCGTCTGTTCAAGCACGACCTTGAAGCCGGCACACGCGAGACGCACGATTTCGGCGCAGGAAAAATGCCGGGCGAGTTCGTCTTCGTGCCCGCTCACGCCAACAGTGGGGAAGATGAAGGCTGGCTGGTCGGCTTCGTCATCGACACCGAGAAGAAAACAACGGACTTCGTCATCCTCGACGCCCGCAACTTCACCGGCGCGCCGCAAGCAACGATCACGATCCCGGTGCAGATCCCGCCTGGCTTCCACGGCAATTTCGTCGCGCTGTAAGAACGCCCCCCTGAAACTGGCGCGTGACCTTCCCAGGTCACGCGCTTTTCGTTTCAGGCGGTCAGGTCTCTTCGTCACCCTCGATCGAGCCTGCGGGACCGTCATCTTCGTCATCGTCGGTTTCGCTGAACCATGCGACTTCGTCTTCAACAGGTTGCGGCAGGCGGCTTTCCAGCCTCTCCGCCACCCTGTCAGACGACATCGCGCCTGGGTATTCGATCACCCACGACAGGAATTCGTTCGGCCCGCCATTCCAGCATCCCTAGCCTGCCGCTGCGACCGGGGGTAACACGGACCAACAAGATTCATCGGAGGAATGCCTCATGCGAACCGTCCTGCTTGCCATTGCCGCCCTCGGCCTGTCCGCCTGTGGCGGTGAACCCGCCAAGCCTGCCGAGCCTGCGCCGGAAGCCGCTGCAGCGCCCACGACGCCGGTGATGAACGACACCATGAAGGCAGCCGACGCCGCGGACGACGCGAATGTCGTGGAGACTGCGGACGGCGCCATGTTCCACACGGACACCACGAAGACCGAGAAGGTCCACCTGCCCGCCGGCAACTGGACTGCGACCCCGGTCGATGCCGCGCAGATCCAGGTGATCGGCGCGACGGACATGGCGATGCCGGACGGCGCGACACATCACGTCGTCGAAGTGAAGCCGCTGACGAAGGACGTGATTGCGAAAGTAAAATTCGAGCGTCGCGATACTGCCGACGCCGCAGCGCCCGTCACCGAGACGCGCACCGTCAACTTCATGGTTCACTGATCGCCGGAAATGCGGAAGGGTGTGGAGGCTTCTCACACCCTTGCGCTTCTCATCTGACATTGCAGGCCGTGATCAGCCCGTCGCAGAGGCCGCCGGTGAGGTCTTCGCCTCCACCCATTTCGCGAACTCTTCCTTCGACAGCGATTTGCTCTTGTCAGCATCGTACGTGCCGAAATCGGCTTGGATGACTTTCGCATCGGCCGACACGACTTCCGCGGCTAACAGCGGGCCATCGCTATCCGTGTCATGTTGAGTGAACTTGTCTTCAACGGCCGGCGGCCTGGCGGGTTGCGAAGTCACCTGTGCAAGAGCGGACGTTGCGAACATCGTCGGCTTGGCTATGGCGAGTACGAATTTAGCCGTGGGGTTTCCTTTTTCCGCAACTGAGCCCCCGATCGGCTTGAAGCGCGCGACCGCCTTGGCTGCTTTCCCAACGGGTCTTCCGTCCCGCAGCTGCAGGTTCCTCGCTTACAATTGATTCATACCGCAACGGCACGCTTCGGCGTGGGAACACGTGGAAAGCATATCCGCGTCAACTGCAGTGAAATGCGCCGCAGAACTGCGACAAGTTCCACCCTGAGCACTTTGTCGCCTTGCTTATGCGACAGTTCAGCAACAAGAGTCCTGCTCTGGTGGGGGCGCAACGCGTCGCAACTGGTTCGTACATGATACAACTGAAGAAGAAATACCTGATCCCCGGCGCCCGCGTGGCATGGACCTGGAACGGGCGCCTCATCGAAGGCGTCATCCAGAAGGTCTTTACCCACCGGCTTGAGCGCACGATCAAAGGCTCGACTGTGACGCAGGATGCCTGTCGCCGCGATCCGGCCTATCTGATCCGGCAGGACGATGGTGAGACGCTGCTCAAGAATTTCAGCGAGCTGACCCCGGTCCGCACGACGCAAGCAGCCTGAAGCACGACATCAAGGTTCGAACAGCCCTTTCGCTGACGGCTGCCTGACGACCCGCTTGCCCTTCTCGACCGCCACGCCCGGATAGCCCTTCAGCGGCACGACCGGGGCGCCGAGATAGGCCCAGTCCCGAATCTCATCGATGGCGACGTGATACTTGCTCTCGCGTCCCGTGCGTCCCGCGAACAGCGCACGTGGCAGGTTCACCATTTTGGGCGACCGCCCGCGCTCGAACATCACAGGCGATCCGCAGCGCGAACAGAAGGTACGTACGTGTCCGCGCTCCGTGTCAGCAAAACGCGACAGCAAGCCTTCGCCGCGCACGATCCGCACGTTACTCCTCCAGCAGCCGACATAGGTCGCATACGCCGACCCGTGCGCCAGACGGGTCGAGGCCGAATGATCATGCCAGGCCCAGAACACCGGCACTTTGATCGCGACCTCGACGACGCCACAGAGACACGCGCCGGAAGTCGTCGCGGAGGCGCTCATTTTCGGCGTTTTCGGCTTTGCGGACGTCTCCGACTTGATCTTTCCCGCCATCCTGATCGCCCCGTCCATCTCGACTGGAGGCAGCAAACATTGGATAGTCCCTGCCAATCAAGGCTCTGGACCTAAATGGCAGACGGAACCCTCACCAAATCGGCCGGCGTCACCGCTGAAGGCTGGCTGACTGACAGCTGGTACTTCGCCTGTGCATCGAAAACTCTCAGCCCCGGTACTCAATTCCGCCGGATCATCCTCGGCCAGCCGGTGCTGCTCGCCCGAACTGAAAAAGGCGAGGCGTTCGCACTGCGGGACATCTGCCCCCACCGCCTGGTGCCGTTGTCGTCCGGGCGGCAGGTGGAGACCAACGGCCAGCCGACCATCGAATGCCCCTATCATGGCTGGCGCTTTGGCACGGATGGCGGCTGCAAGCTGATGCCGTCGCTGCCCAGCACTGAAGACTTCGCGACCGATAAGGTGCGCGTGCGCCGCTATCCGGTACACGAGATCAACGGGATGATATTCGTCTACGTCGCCGACAATCCGCGTTCCGGCGATGCGCCTGCCGCGCCGGCGCCGACCTTCGAGATCGGCGAAGGCCTCAATCCGAAGTTCATTGTCCACCAGACTTTCAACGCCCACATGGACGACGCAGTCGTCGGCCTGATGGATCCAGCCCACGTGCCCTTCGTGCATAACCAGTGGTGGTGGCGTCCGCCCAGCACGGGACTGCGTCTGAAGGAGAAACCCTTCGAGCCCGCAGAACGCGGCTGGGCGCTCGCGCGGCACAAGCCGTCGGGCAACTCGCTGGCTTACAAGATGCTGATGGGGTCGGAGGTCACGACCGAGATCGTCTTCCAGATCCCCGGCTTTCGATGGGAGATCGTGGAGGCGCAGAAGCGCCGTATATTCACGCTCACCTGCCTAACGCCGATCACGCTGAAGAAGACGCGCATCACTCAGATCACCTTCTGGAGCAACGCGCCCTTCCTCGACGTCGCCCTGCCCGTCCTGATCCCCGCCGCACAGAAATTCCTCGGCCAGGACGGCCACATGGTGAACCTGCAGAACAAGGGCCTCGCCTACCAGCAGAACATGCTTTGGATCGACGATATCGATGTGCAGGCGAAGTGGTATCGGATACTCAAGAAGGAATGGGCCACTGCCCGTTCCGAGGGCCGCCCGTTCAGCAATCCGATCGAACCACGCACGCTGAGGTGGCGGAGCTGAACCTCACACGGAGCTGCGCATGAAATCGGTTCTGTTCTCGCTCGTCATCACGCTTTGGGCTTGTGCCTCGCCTGCGCTTGCTGATCGGGCGCCGCCGGCAGCGGAGACCCAGACCGTGACCAAGACAGACGTCGTCTGGGGCCATCCCGCCGATCTCGACCTCAAGGCCACGATCTATCGTCCCGTGGCGAAATCCGCCGCGCCGCTGCCCGTGCTGGTCGATGTACATGGCGGAGCATGGGGATCGCTCGACCGCACAGGTGACGCGCTCTACGCCAGCGAACTCGCCAGGGGTGGCGTGCTCGTCGTCTCGATCGACTTCCGTCAGTCACCGCAATTCCAGCATCCCGCTGGCAGCGCCGATGTCACCGCCGCCGTGCGCTATGTCCGCCTTAATGCCAAGGCGCTGGGCGCTGACCCGGACCGTATTGGCCTGATCGGCTCGTCATCGGGCGGACACCTTGCACTGCTCGCTGCGCTACGCCCCGATGCGCCGCAACACAAAGGCACTCCCATCGCCGATGCTTCGGGCAAGTTTGCGGCGCATGACGACATCTCCGCAAGCGTCGATTATGTCGTCGCGATGTGGCCGGTCTCCGATCCCGCCGCGCGCTATCGCTATGCCAAGCGTGCCGGTATCGCGCGACTGGCCGAGTTGACCGAGAAATACTTCCCGAGCGATGGCGCCATGTGGGACGCCTCAATTCCGCGCATCGTCACATCGGGCGAAGCGAAGAGCCTGCCGCCTATTCTGGTCGTGCAGCCGGGCGATGATTCCAACATCCCGCAGGACATGACCTTTGACCTGCTGCATGCGTGGCAGGCGCGCGGCGGCCGCGTCGACTACCTCTTCTACCCCGGCCAACCCCACGCTTTCGGCCATCGCCCTTCGGAGGCCACGACGGACTTGATCGCGGCCATCGCGGGCTTCATCGCTCGCCAGACCACCCGCTGAACCTTGCCGCGCCGCGTCACGACCTGTTGAGCGTTCATCCGCGCCTTGCCGTGCGCCCGGCCCCTTGCCCAGCCGCTGGAATGGCCGTCTAACCCGGTGAAAGACGGCACGTGCGTGGCTACGCCCACGGCCCGGGAGGATGGAATGAAACTGCGCAAGTCCCTGCACGCTACCTTGCTTGGCCTCGGCGCCAGCGCGGGTCTAGTGGCCATCGCGGCGCTCTCAATTCCGGCCATTGCGCCTGCCGCTGTCGGCCAGACGCCGCCGGACCATCCGGGCGCTGGCGTCTACAACAAGTCGTGCGCCATGTGCCACGACAACCCCGGCGCCACGCGCGCGGCCGCCCTCTCGGCCATCAAGCAGATGACGCCCACGCGCATCCGCGAAGTCATCACCACAGGCGTCATGGCGCCCATGGCGGCTAGCCTTAACGAGAAGGAGAAGACAGACCTGATCGCCTGGCTCACCGCAGGTCAGACCGTGGCATCCGCCGCATGGACGGACGGGCTGATGTGCACCGCTGACAAGCGCGCCGTCTCTGCGTCGGCCAGCATTGTCTCGTCCGGATTTGGCATCGACGCCAACCAGACACGCAGCCTCACTGCCGCGCAGGCCGGCCTCAGCAAGGCACAGCTCGCCAATCTCGATGTCGCCTGGTCGATTGCCTTTCCGGGCCAAGGCGCCGGCACGGGCGCGTCCATCCTCAGCGACGGCACCATCTTCGTCACCGGCGGACAGAAACTGCTGGCGGTTGATGCCGCATCCGGCTGCGTGAAGTGGTCCTACCCCGCCAACTCGCGCAACACGCCGGCCATCGGCGAGATCGGCGGACGTCGCGTCGTCGCGCTCTCCATCGGCCGTGACATTCATGTCGTCGATGCATCGAACGGCGCGCTCGTCTGGAAAGCCAGCGGCCAACCCGTGGACGGCAGCGGTGGCGCTGTGCGAGGCGGGGTGATCTTCGCCAAGGACAAAGTGATCGTGCCGCTGTCGGCGTCCGGCGTCGCCGCCGGCATGAACCCGCGCACGGAATGCTGCACCGGCCATGGCTCCGTCGTGGCGCTCAATGCAAAAGACGGTAGCCATGCGTGGGAATACCACACAATGCCGGAACCGACTTACAATGGTCAGGTCAACTCGGTCGGCGTGAAACAGAAAGGCCCCTCGGGCGCACCGATCTGGTCCGTCCCGGTCTATGACGCCAAGCGCAACACCATCATCGTCACCACAGGCGAGAACACCTCACACCCCGGCACCGACACATCAGACTCCGTGATCGCACTCAACGCTGACACCGGCGCCGTGACGTGGAAATTCCAAGCCATGTCGGCCGACGTGTGGAACATGTCGTGCGATGTGGAATCGGGAAAGAACGGGCCCAACTGCCCCGTACTCTTCGGCGGCGACGGCCGCGACTATGACTTCGGCGCTGGCGCTATCATCGCGACGGCTGGCGGCAAGGACGTTATTCTGGCCGGCCAGAAGTCGGGCCACGCCTGGGCGCTCGACGCCAGCACCGGTGCGGTGCTGTGGAGCCATCGCATGGGCGCAGGTACAGCTCTTGGCGGCGTCCACTGGGGCATCGCGGCGCAGGGCGGCACCATGATCGTCCCGATCAACGATCCGATCCTTTCGCCGGATCCGACCTACAAGTCGGAGGCCGGCGTCTACACGTTCGACATCGCGACCGGCAAACCGCTGTGGTCCTACGCGGCCAAGGCGAACTGTGCGGGCACGCGCGCCACGGCCGTTGCCGGGTGCACCTCCCGCTTCGGCTTCTCGGCAGCGCCGCTGGTACTTGACGGCGCGGTGGTGGGAGCGACCCTGGGCGGTGAAGTCATAATCCTCGATGGTTCGGACGGCCATGTCATAAACACGATCGACACCGTCCGTAACTTCACGCCTCTCAACAAGGACGTTGCGGGTAAGGGCGGATCGATCGATTCGCACTCGATCTCGGCAGGCGCTGGAATGCTCTTCATCAACTCGGGCTACGGCTCGTTCGGCCAGACCCCCGGCAACGTGCTGATCGCGCTGAAGCCGAAGCCGTAGGCTCAACCAGCCCCAAAGGAAAAAAGCGCGCGGCAACCACCGCGCGCTTTTCGATTCCAGTCAGGCCAGGCCCTACTTCTTAGGTGGATTTTTCGCGTCGACTACGCCTGTCGGTTTACCGAGGCCCATCGAGTCGATCTTGATGAAGGCCGGTCCGAGGATGACGATGAACAGCACGGGCAGAAAGAACACGATCATCGGGACGGTGAGCTTCGCGGGAAGCGCCGCAGCCTTCTTCTCCGCCTCGGTGACCCGCATCTCGCGGTTCTCCTTGGCCATCACGCGCAGGGCCGAACCCATCGGCGTTCCGTATTTTTCCGCCTGGACCAGCGCCATGGCGACACCCTTGACGCCTGGGTGGTTGGTACGCTCGGCAAGGTTGTAATACGCCTGACGACGGTCAGAGAGGTAAGACAGCTCGGCCGTGGTGAGCGCCAGTTCCTCGGCCAGTTCCGCCGACGCCGAACCGATCTCCTCGCCAACGCGCGCGAAGGCCTGCTCGATCGACATGCCGGACTCGACGCAGATCAGCATCATGTCCAGCGAGTCAGGGAAGGCGCGCATGATCGACGTGCGCCGCTTGGTGATGAGGTTCGCGAGATAGAGGTTCGGGCCATAGAAGCCGACGGCGAAACCGACCACAACCACGCCCGCCTTCATCTGCAACTGCAGGCCATGGTCGTTGACGAACCAGATGTAGACAAATGCCCCGATGCCGCAAATGATCGGCAGTGCGAAACGGCAGAAGTAGAAGATCGAGATCGGGCGCGGCCCGCGCAGGCCCGCCTGGATGAGCTTCTTGAGGACGCCGGGATCCTCCAGCATCTTCACGAGGTCGAGCTTATCGACGATCTTCTTGAAGGCGCTGGTGTCCTTGACGCGGATCGACTTCTTCTCGCCGCCCTCGAGCGCGGCGCGGCTGCGCTTGCGCAGTTCTTCGCGGCGGTTCGCCACAGACTTCAGCCGGCTCGTCAGCTTGTCGTTGTTAAACGCTGGCGCCGCCAATGTCATCACGGTCGCGAACGTCGCCACACAAGCGAGCGCAGACGCGAGCGTCACGGGATCGGTGAGGAACTGGACCCAGTTGATGTCCATGGCGCTGCTCCCGGCCTAGAAGTTGAAGTTGATCATCGAGCGCATGATGTAGATACCCGCGCCCATCAGGCCCGCAGCGATCAGCAGCAGCAGGTGACCGAAATCCGACGTGAACAGCGACATGATGTAAGCCGGGGTCGTCATGTAGACGAGCAGCATCACGATGATCGGCAACGAACCGATGATCATCGCCGATGCTTTCGCTTCGGACGAGAAGGCCTTGATCTTCTCACGCAGCAACTTGCGAGAACGCAGCACGCCGGACAGGTTGCCCAACGCTTCCGACAGGTTGCCGCCTGCCTTCTGCTGGATGTTCAGCACGATGTTGAAGAAGTTCACTTCCTGGATCGGCGTGCGCTGATACATCTTATGCAACGCCTGATCGACCGGCACGCCCATCGCGATGGCATCGCACACAACCTGGAACTCGGCGGCCAGCGGCTGCGGGCTTTCCTTCGCGATCATCCGGAGGCATTCATTGAGCGGCAAGCCCGATTTCACGCCACGCACGATCACATCGATGGCGTCGGCGAACTGACCAACGAATTTCTTCTGGCGCCGCGCGATCGCCATGCCGAGAAACCAGCGCGGCAGGCCGAAACCAGATGCGAACGCCATGCCTAGCGGCACCAGCAGCATCACGCCTTGATTGAACCCGGCGCCGACGAGCATGCCCACACCGCCGACCACGGCGCAAATCCCCGATCCGATCCAGAACATCGGCATCGTGATACTGAGGCCCGACTGCTTGATCCGGTCCTCGATCGAACGGCCCACCGTCCGACGTTTGCGATTGGCTTCCTCACGATCGCGCAGTGCCTTTGTCGTGGCATCCATCTGCTTGCGGCGCGCGACCGCGCCAGAATCACCGACGCGCACCCGGGCGCCATCGCTGATCGACTTCAGGCGTTTCGATTGTTTGCCGCGATCGCCGCCAGCAAACGCAAACCCCAGTGCCGTAATTGCGATAAAGGCCAGGCCCGCAATCGCATAGGTCATGATTTCAGGCGTCATTTGCCACCTTCTTCCAGCGCATCAAGCGCTCTCGCCAAATCGCCTTCCATGTTGAAGTATTTGGCGCGCTCCCAGAAGCGCGGACGGCCGATGCCGGTGCCGCGGTGCGAGCCTTTCAGCTTGCCGTCCTTGTCTTCGCCGTCGATCTCGTAGCGCATGACGTCCTGCGTCACGATCACGTCGCCCTCGAGACCCATCACTTCGGTGATCGAAACGATTTTCCGCGTACCATCGCGCAGACGCGAGGCCTGGATCACGATGTCGATCGAGCCAACGATCATCTCGCGGATGGTGCGCTGGGGCAGCGTGAATCCACCCATGGTGATCATGGATTCAAGGCGCGAGAGACCTTCGCGCGGCGTGTTGGCGTGGAGCGTGCCCATCGAGCCGTCGTGGCCCGTGTTCATCGCCTGCAGAAGGTCGAACGCTTCAGGTCCACGAACCTCACCCACGATGATCCGGTCAGGACGCATACGCAGGCAGTTCTTCACCAGGTCTGTCATCGTGACGCGACCCTGCCCTTCCAGGTTTGGCGGACGCGTTTCCAGACGCACAACGTGTGGCTGCTGTAGCTGAAGTTCGGCTGCGTCCTCACAGGTGATGACGCGCTCGCCCGGCGCGATAAACGCCGTCAGCGTGTTCAGCAATGTCGTCTTGCCTGAACCCGTACCGCCGGAGATTAGCGTATTGCAGCGGCATGCACCGATGATGCGCAGCAGTTCGGCGCCTGGTTCCGATATGGAGCCGAAGTTCACGAGATCCTGGATCTTGAGCTTGTCCTTCTTGAACTTCCGGATGGTGAGCGCGGGACCGTCGATCGCGAGCGGCGGGGCGATGACGTTGACACGCGATCCATCGGCCAGGCGCGCGTCGCAGATCGGCGAGCTTTCATCAACGCGGCGACCGACCTGACTCACAATGCGTTGGCAGATGTTCATCAGCTGCGCGTTATCGCGGAAGCGGATGTTGGTACGTTGGATCTTGCCTTGCACCTCGATGTAGGTCGTACCCGCGCCGTTGACCATGATATCGGCGATGTCGTCGCGCGCCAGCAGAGGTTCGAGCGGGCCATAACCCAGAACGTCGTTACAAATATCCTCAAGCAGGGTTTCCTGCTCGGCGACGCTCATCACCACGTTCTTGATCGAGACGATCTCGATCACGATGTCGCGGATCTCTTCGCGCGCGCTTTCCTGGTCGAGCTGCGCCAGCTGCGAAAGATCGATAGTATCGATCAGCGCGTTGAAGACTTCCGTCTTGGTCCGGTAATATTCGTCCGAGCGGTTATCGACCTGCGCGATCTTCTCCTTGGGGGGAGGCGGCGGCGCGCTCTTTGACGATGATTTGCTGGTGACGGTGGGGCCTGAGGATGGCGGCTTGGGGGCTGCGGCTTTCGGCGGAGGCGGCGGCGGTGCGTCATCGGCAAGAGTCGACACCGCCGGCTTTGGGGCCGGCGGCGTGTTAGCGGGTCGAGTGTCTGCGGCCGGTTGGGGCGGTGGCGCGCTGCCAGCGCCGCCAAATGTCGAACGCTTGCCGAACATTGATGACATTCTACTTGCCCATCAATTTCTTGAACAGCGAGGGTTTGACGACCTGCGGTTCCTTGCCGGTCAGTTGCGCTGCCAGCTGGTCGAGGCCCTGCGCTACTTTCGAATCCGGCGCGACATCAAACACCATCTGCCCGTTGTTGGCTGCGGTACCGAAGAGCTGCGCGTCGAACGGCAGGATCAGCGTCGGGTCGATGCCGATGGCCTGGCCAAAATCCTTGGGCGGAATCTCCGGCCGCTTTGGCAGGCCGACCATGTTCAGCACCAGCTTTGGCGGATTGTCGTTGGGGCGTGCAGCTTTGAGGAAGTCGATCAGGTTCTTGCCGTTGCGTAGCGAGGCGAGGTCCGGCTGCGCCACGACGATCAGCTCGTCCGAGTGGATGACGGTCGACTTGAACCAGTCACTCCAGATGTGCGGAAGGTCGAGTACCATGAATGGAACGGAGCTACGCACCTGGTCGAGCACGCGGATATAGGTTTCGGGGTCAAGGTTGTAGGTGCGATCCAGTGTCGCCGGCGCCGTGAACAGCGACAGCCTGTCGGTCGCCTTGGTGATTAGGCGCCCCATGACGGCGTCGTCGAAGCGATCGGGCGACATAAGGGCGTCGGCGATTGTTGCCTGCGTGTCCTGGTTGAAATCGAGACCCGTTGTGCCGAAGTTGAGATCGAGGTCGACCAGCGTCGCGTTGACCTTGCAACGTTCGGACAGCGCCCAGGCGAGGTTGTGCGCCAGCGTAGAAGCGCCAACGCCGCCCTTCACACCGGTCACGGCGACCGACTTGCCGGTGAATGGGGCTTCGGGGTCCGCGAAGAGCGTCGCGATCGAGCGGATCAGCTGCACAGGATCAATCGGCGCAACAAGGTATTCCGAGACGCCACGCCGCATCAGCTCGCGATAGAGGCGGATATCATTGGTCTGGCCAAGCACCATCACCTTGATGTTTTCGTCGCAATACTCGGCCAGCGAATCGAGATCAGCAAGCAGCTGGCGCGGATCGCCGGCGCCTTCGATGACGAGCAGGTTCGGCGTCGTCTCGTTGACGTAGTACTGCATCGCAGCGGCTACGCCGCCTTCAAACACGTCCATTGACACGTTCTTCATGCGGCGATCGTTGAGGATCGACCGCATCAGGCTAAGTGAATTGGCGCGCGTGCAGAAAGCATGCATCGTGATGCGTGGGATTGTGCGGTCGCCGCCATCATGGGCTACGCCGAACGCGTAGTCATAACCCAGGCCCTGCCCTGCAACGTCTTCAGCGACGGGCTCAGCTTCCTGCGTCGCAATCGGCGGCAGGTCTTCCACGACCGGCGCGCCCAGCTTGGGCTGCAGCCAGGCTTGTGATCCAGCAGGTTCAGCGGCTGGCGCGCGCGGCGACGGAGCTGCAATCGCCTGATCAATGCTCGCAAAGCCGTCGTCTGCAAATTCCTCGTCGCCGAATTCCTCGCCTCCGAACTCTTCCTCGAATGTAGTCGTGCTCGGGGGTGCGGCGACGTGCTTTGCGACCGGCGCCGGTGGCGGCGGCGCAAGGAAAGCGTCGTCGTCCATGCCAAAATCGGCGTCGTCCAGCGGCGGCAGCGCGCCATCCGGATCGCGCAGCGCCGCAGCAAAGGAGGCTCCGATCGGTGTGTCCATATCGAGTTCGAAATCGTGCTCGAGCTCGTCGAGTTCGCCGTCAAATTTGTCGTGAGGTCCGCTCATCGTGTCATACCTCAATTAACGGCTTTGGAGATGGTGCCGCTAGCGTCCGTATTCCGGTCGGCCGACGTCTTCTCGCCCGCACGATACTTCGTAAGCACGACAGAGCGGCGCGCGGCGTCAGCCGGATCCATCGTTTGCGCGCCGACCAGATCGGACGGATTGGCGATCATCGCCGCCAAGTTCACTGCCACTGCACACCCAAACGATGGCAGAGCTGAGTTGGTATAGGTGTCCGAGAAATCCCAGTGGGACATGTCCGGGCAGTTAGGCACCGTGGCGTTGTAGGTGCGATAGCTGATGATCAGCGGCGCGGAGCGTGCGCCCGTGCCGTCATAGGTGCCTTCCGCGATCGCGCTCGCGTCGACACCCTCGGCCAGCATGACGGCGCGGGCATCGGCCGCCGCGCGCATCGCCGAAATATCATCCGGCCCGTTGCTGGGGCGCGAGATGATAACCGAACCATGGCCTTCCTGCTGATAAGATGTGGCGAAGGTCTTGACTGCGTCGCGCTCGAACGAGCCGAGCTTCTCGCCGGAAACCACCGTTTCTATCTTCAGCTCGGCCGTCGTTTCTTCCGCCACGATCTGTGTGTGCATACGGTTGGAGAAGCTGATCTGCTCCTGCGTTTGTGCGCAGGCGCCGAGCGCGAGCAGCGGCAGGGCGACGAAAGCGATGTGAGAACGTGTTGCCATGGTCTTGTGCCCTCAATCGATAATGAAGCCGCTCGCGCCGTTGGGCGCAGGCGTCTTGGACGCCGCAGAGCCCGGCACGGCGTAGACATCGTTCAGCTTGCCGAACAGGACGGTGCGCGCGTCGGTGGCGGTGACATAGCCGCGGTCCGGATCGCGGAAGCCCTGCGGATCGGTCGGATCCACGAGATAGGGCGTCACGATCACCACGAGCTCGGTTTCGTCGTTCTGGAAATCGCGGCTGCGGAAAAGCGAGCCGAGTACGGGGATGTCTTTCACGCCCGGAAGGTTGTCCAGGCTCTGCCGGGTCGACTCCTGAATCAGGCCGGCGATCACGAGACTACCGCCCGAAGGAATTTCGACAGTCGTCTCGGCGCGGCGTACTTTCAGCGCGGGAATGGTGATGCTCTGGCCTGACACAGCCTGGCCCGTCGTCGGGTCCGTGCCCGCAACCGAGTCGGACTGGAAGCCGCCCTGCGTCGTAAGTTCGGAGACTTCGACAGACATCTGCAGCGAGATGCGGCCTTCGGAGAGAACGATTGGCGTGTAGCCTAGGCCTACGCCATAAGGTTTGAACTCGATCGAGATCTTGCCTTGATCCTGCGCGACCGGAACCGGGAATTCGCCGCCGACGAGGAAGCGTCCGGCTTCGCCCGAGATCGCGGCCAGGTTCGGCTCGGCCAGCGTGCGCACTATGCCCACGCGCTCAAGCGCGTTGATCTTGGCGCCGACCGTACTCTGTGTCGCACCGGCGACCGTGTTTTTGTAGCCGAGGTTGGCGACGAGGCCGCCCAGCGACGTGCCCGCGATAGGGAAGGCTGTCGAAGACGCGAGCGACACTGTGTTGTCGAACGACGTGCCGGTCAGCTGGCCGAAGCCGATCGAGCCGGACAGGTTGATGCCCATTTGCTTGATGACCGAGCGCTGCATCTCAACGACGCGCACTTTCAGCGTCACCTGATCCTTGCCGGCAATGGCCATCATGTTGATGACGCTTGCGTCGTCCTTGGCGTAAGTGCGCGCCAGTTGCAGCACGCGATCCGAGCCCGACAAGTTCGGCACTGAGCCCGACAGGATGATGCGGCCGTTCACCGATTCAACCTGAACCTTCGATCCGGGAATATGGCGTTTGATAAGCGTCCGCAGCTGGTCCATGCCCGCCACGCCGTCTGTCACAGAGATTTCGAGCGTCTTGATCTTCTTGCCCGAGCGATCGAGGAACACGATGTTGCTCTCGCCGGGCGAGACACCCATCACGGCCACGCGGCGGCGATCGCGCGCTACGACGTTTGCGATCTTGTCATTGGCGATGATGACATCGTCGATGTCTGTGTCGAATTCGAGCATGTATGACTTGTTGACCGTGAGCGTCAGCACCTCGGTTGAATCCGGGGCGGTCGCCTCAGGCAGGGTGACGCGTTTTGCGGGTTCACCAGCAAGACTGGTCGATGGCTGTTGTGCGTTCGCTGTCGGCGTAAGCGACAGAGCGGCCGCGAGGCTCAGAAGCAGGAGTTTGCGGTTGGCTGACATGGATACCCTCAACCTGCCGTCGCCGTAGAGACGGTTTCGTTCCCGTAGCGGAAGACCTTTACGCCTTCGGACTCCTGCGCCACGCCATCACGATAGACGCGGCCCTGACCCGTCGCGCCCGCTGGCGCTGCAATGTCGGCGATGGAGCGCAGCGTCAGCGAGATGTCGCCGGCCTTGCGCGCAGTGTTCAGCAGCGTGGCGTCGCGCTCGGTCAACTCGAGCGTCGCGCGCGACCCGATGATCGCGGCGCCCTGCCCGGCTTTCGCTGCCTCGGCGCCGTCGGCCAGAGGTGCGCCATAGATGGCGTCGATCGCGAGCACGCGGATGTTGGCGAGGATCATGTCCGAGCGAATGCCTTCGAGGCCGTTGGACGAACCGCCGGTCTTGCTCTGCACGCTGCGCGTCACGATCACGTCGACGCGGTCGTTGGGCTGGATGAAGCCACCTGCCGCAGTCTCCGCCTCGATCTGCACCGAAACGGCGCGCATACCCGGCGTCAGCATCACCGACATAAAACCCGACGTACCAGGTTGCACCAGCTTGGCGCCGGTCACCGGCTCACCGACCACGAGTTCTTGCCGCGCCACCGCTCCGACCATCTTCTCGAGTGCGTCGGCTTGCTTTTCCTTGTCGATGAAGGAGTCCATCGGCGCATCGGCCGGCCATTCCTGCCAGCGCAGATCATCGAGCGCGACGAACTTGCCTACGGGGATCGCCGTGTTGGCGACCAGGATGAGCTTCTTGGGAACTTCAACAGGCGCTGCGACCGCTGCCGGCGTCTCCGCTGCCGTCGCCTGGCTCGGCGTTTGCACGGTACGCACGAGGAAAACGGCGCCAATCGCTGCTGCTGCTGCAACGAGCAGAATGATCAGTCGCATAGGCGACATGAATGCCCTCCGTCAGTCCCACCAGGCCTGGGGGGCCCGATCTTAAGACCGGCAGACTTCCACGTGGGCTCTAAGGGAGAGTTAAAGTGGAAGACTCCTCCGCGTTAACGAAAGGCGAATTCCGTTAACCATCCTGACGGGAAGACAGCGTTTCGCCGCGTCAGAGGGACATCCTGGATCAGGCGGAAACGCCCGCCATACCCGCTGCAAGCACGGGAGAAGCCGGGGCCGCCATCAACGCGCCAAATGCGATTGCTACGGCGTAAGGGGCGCCCTCTTCGGGCAACAGCAGACGCGACAGCCACGGCTTGTCGGTCTTGATGTGCATGCGGCGCAACACGATCAGCAAGCCGGCCAGCGCGCCGCCCGCCATCGCCATGCCCAGCACGAACGGTGCGCTAGCGCCGAGGCCGGTCCACAGCGAGGCTGCCGCGATCACCTTTGCATCGCCCCCGCCGAACACGTTGAGGTAGAAGAGCACAGCGCATCCGATCAGCACGGCCGCGCCAAAAACGAGATGCCAGCCGATCTGTTCGGGCGAGAGACCGGCGGCGAAAGCTGCGGGAACGAAGACAGCGGCGAGCGAGATCGATACCCAGTTCGGAATCGTCATCGTCGAGACGTCATGCCAGGCGGCGTAGATCAGCAGCAGCGGAAACGCCAGGCAGAGCAGCGACGTGATCATCCATCCACCCATCTTGTCTTGTTATCGGAGTAACTTGACAGAATTCGCTGAAGGAATTCTTGACCAAAACAAGTATTCGCAAAAAGAAGAAGCCGCGGACCGAGGGTCCGCGGCTTCCAATCTTAAGTCTCACGCCAGCTTCTAAGCCGGCGCCGGATTACATCGCGGCCGAGACTTGGTTGAACGTCGAGTTGGCCGACTGGCCGAGCTGGCTAACGCCACCGATGACGGCAACGGCGATCAGAGCGGCGATCAGGCCGTATTCGATCGCGGTCGCGCCGGATTTGTTTTTCAGGAATTTCATGACGTTTTTCATGTTTGCTTCTCCGCTTTGCATGGTTTTTCAGGCCCCACAGCGAAGTACCATCACCCGCAGTAGGTATGTTGAGTTCTACATGGACTGGATTGAGATCACGTAAAGCAGACTAGAAATTTGCATGTATTCGTATTCACTGCTGCTTAACTACGTTTGTTGACTTGCCGTTCAATACTTTGAACAGACTGCTAAGACTCTAGCTTTGGAGAGGCGCCCCCATACTAAGGAATCGCGCGCGCGAGTCATACGCAAGCAGGCGGGAGCGTTTTAGCCATTGATTCAGGCTTGCCGCCTATCTTCAGAAGACTGGTCCGCAGGAGCGACACGCCATGACGAAGAAATTTTTCGCCGCCGTCGCTCTCTGCATGGCTCTCGCGCCGGCCGCGGGCGCAGACCCCTTCACCGTCAAGGTCGATCAGACCGTCACACTGAAGCTCGCCTCCCCCGCCAACTCGGTTGTCATCGGAAATGCGACGGTCGCCGATGTCTCCGTTGCTGATGCTCGCACGCTGCTGGTTACCGGCAAGGCCTTTGGTTCCACCAACCTCACCGTCCTCGATCGCGCCGGCAACACGATCTACACGAGCCAACTAGTCGTCGGCGGCGAACCGGAAGATGGCATGACCATCGTCCGCGCGGGCGGCACATACTCATACTCGTGCGTCGACAAATGCCACGCCACGCCGATGGTGGGCGATGCCCCCAACCACTTCACCGACGTGATGGCGACCGTCACCGGCAAGGAAGCGACCTCTAAGGGCGGCAACTAGACCCCGGGCCTGCCAGCGCGGTCTAGCCTGCGGGTGGCGTCTCGACCGCTAGCTTGCCCCGTGCACCTGTCTCGGGCATCAGCGTGAACATCAGCCCCAACCCGACGGCCAGCAGCAGGATCACCGGCGAGAAGCCTATGCGTTGGTCGTTGAACGTCCGCGTCGCCCACCCGGTCAGCAGCGGCCCCAGCCACACTGTCGCCGTGCTCGACATCGCGAACAGGCCGTAGAATTCGGCCACCCGGTCCTTCGGCGCCAGCACCACCACCATGTAACGGCTCGTCGAGATATTCGCGGCTGCAAGCATCGCGACGACGGCAATGACCGAGAGATAGAAGACGTCTGCCAAGGTGTCGAATACGCCCGCACCGTGCACGACCTGCGAGGCCGGGATCAGGCCGTAGAGGATAGACTGCGGCGTTGTCCCCAGCGCGATCGTCATAACAATGACCAACAACCCGAGCTGGATCATGATGGCTTTACGCGGCCCATACGCTCTGTCCATCACGCCAGCGAGCCAGAGCCCGCCTATCGCCGCGAAGATGGACGCCCAGATGCCATAGAGCGCGTTCTCCACCACATTCCAGCCGAGCACGCCCGAAGACAACACGCCGCCAAGCGCCAGCAAGGCAATGATCCCGTCCTTGAAGACAAGGCACGCCGCCATGTACTTCATCGGCTCGGGATACGCTTGGAACATCCCGCGGACGTAACCGAACACACCGGTCACCGCCGCAAGCGGATTGAGCTTGCCATCTTTCGAAAAGGTCCGACGCGCGGCGGCAGTCCACGTTCCGCCGTGCGGCGCGCCGTCGGGCACGTAGAGGAAGAACGGAATGACGAAAGCGAGCAGCCACAGTGCAACGAATGGCCCTGCCCCGCGCTGCAGGAGATACCCTGTGCGAGAGTCGCCGAGCGCCGGAACCGCAAGCACGATGATCACAAGCCCGATCAGGCAAAGCGCCGATGATAGCTGGCCAAGTCCGATGCCTGCGCCTGAAATCTGCGATAGCGCATCTGCCCGCCCTGCCCCGCGCAGCATCGCGTTGTGCATCATCTCCGAATACGAATATCCGACGAAGCCCAGCACCAGCAGCGTCATGGTGCCATAGACGCCCAGCCCATCCGTGGGCGGATGAAACACGCCCGCGGAATCGACGCTCCCCGGCGTCGAGAACCACAGCGATAGGCCGCTCACCACCAGCATTGCGACGAACACTGCCATCAACGGCTTGCGGCGCCCGCCCTTGTCCATCATCGCGCCCAGCACCGGCGCCGTCAGGGCGCCAATGATGCCGGCCCACGCCGTCGCATCGGCTACTGTCGCCTGGCCCTGAATGGGATCACCGACGATGTATTGCGCGAAGTACGGCGGGAAAACGTACGTCACGATCAGCATGAAGTACGGATTGCGTGCGAATTCGAACAAAGCCCACGACAGACCCGGCGGCGACATCGGCCCCCCCGTGCCCGCGACTGCATGTTGAGCTTCGGCCGGTTGGGCCGAGGGGTCTTCGGTCATTGGAGGTCCTCAGCCATGAGCGGCCGGACAGAGGCGCACATCATGAGTGACCTTAACGATACTGTCGGTTGCCACTACAACCGTGCCGGAGATTCGGTCTCGGGGGAAACCCCTGATCAAAGTCTACTCCGAGGTATCGAACCCTTACCTACCGGAAGGGCGGTTCGTAGAAGGACCGCAGCTTCCGCGAGTGCAACGCATCTCCACCAGCGAGCGCCAGGCTCTCCAGCGTCTCGATGCCGATGCGGATATGCTCGCCGATAGCGCGCTCATAGAAGCGGTTCGCGGCCCCAGCGAGCTTGATCTCGCCGTGCAGCGGCTTGTCCGACACGCACAGCAGCACGCCATAGGGCACGCGCATGCGATAGCCATTGGCCGCAATCGTCGCACTTTCCATGTCGATCGCGATGGCACGTGACTTGTTGAAACGCTTGGAGCTGTCGGTAAAGCGCAGCTCCCAGTTACGGTCGTCAGTGGTCACGACCGTGCCCGTACGCAGGCGCTGCTTCAGCCCCTCGCCGCTCTCGCCAGTGACCTTTTCAGCCGCTTCCTGCAGGGCGACCTGCACTTCAGCGATCGGCGGCACCGGAATGTCGCGTGGCAGAACGCTGTCGAGCACGTGGTCGTCGCGCAGGTAGGCGTGCGCCAACACATAGTCGCCGATGCGCTGCGAGTGGCGCAGGCCACCGCAGTGGCCGACCATGATCCAGCACTCGGGCCGCAGGACAGCCAGGTGATCCGTGATCGTCTTGGCATTCGATGGACCCACCCCGATGTTCACCAGCGTAATGCCGGAACGATCGTCCGCCATCAGGTGATAGGCCGGCATCTGGTGCTTGCGCCAAGGCCCGTCATTCACCTTGGCCGCGCCATCCTTCGTCTTCGCATCGATGATAATGCCCCCTGGCGCCGACAGCTTCTTGTACGGACCCGGCTGCTTCAGCCGCTCGATCGACCACTCGACGAAGTGATCGACATAGCGATGATAGTTCGTGAACAGGATGTAGCGTTGCACATGCTCGAACGGCGTGCCGGTATAGTGCTTCAGGCGCTGCAGCGAGAAATCGACGCGCGGCGCATCGAACAGGGCGAGCGGCCGCACGCCATCGGTGTTGAAGATACCGCCATCCTGAATCTCGGCGTCGATGACTTCATCGCCAATGTCGCCCAGGCTAGGCGTCGGAAACCAGCGCGCGAACTCGGCCGGCGGCAGGGCCTCGGCGTCGATATTGTTGGCGTGCTCCAGCACGTAGGGATACGGGATTTCAGACTTCGACACGACGACGTCGAGCTGGACCACGAAGTCCGCCGCGATCTGTTCCAGCTGTTCGAGGAAATAGTCGCGGAAGAATTTCGGCTGGGTGATCGTGCTGACGTAGAGCCCTGGCTCCGACAGCTTGGCAAAAGCGCGCGACAGCGGCGGCACCGGCCCATCCGGATCGTAGGCAAGCCGCAGCTCGGGATAGCAGAAATCACCCCGCATCCGCGCCGCCGGGTCGGGCGTCTCGCCCCTTGTCACAAACGCTTCGAGGGCCGCGCGTAATCGCGCCACCGCCGCGTCATAGAGCTCGGTTGCTTTGTCGATAGCCTGTGAAGGCAAGAGGTTCCCCGTCATTGGGGACACCTAAATCCCCGACGCTCGCTCGTCAACGCGCTCCTCGCCACCTCGCCACCCCGTGCGGCGATCTGTGAGAGGTTTCGCCGCATTGGATCGCTGACTGTCTTTCCGCACGGTCCGCCCATGAATGCGGCCGCGCCTCGTGTCATCTACTGTCACGGCCTCCCCGGCTCCCCGGCGGAGTTGGCGGCGTTTGCTCCGGCATCCCTGGCCGGACTGGCAACGCCCCTCGACCGGCTCGCGGGCGCAGGCGGCAGCTATGAGCACACCGTTCTGGCGTCTTTCGATGTCGCAACGGCGGGCAGCGAGGCGCCGGCCGTTCTGATCGGCTTTTCGCTTGGCGCGATGGCCGCGCTTCGTATTGCGGCCGCGAGACCCCATCGGGTCGGCAGGCTAATCCTCGCCTCGCCCGCCGCCCCGCTTGAGCTGGGCGACTTCCTGCCGGCGATGGCCGGTGGCCCGATCTTCAAGGCCGCCATGCGCGGCGATTTTGTCCTCCGCATGCTCGGCGGCGCTCAGGCGATGATGCTTCGCGCGAACCCGTCCTTCCTCCTCAAAACGATGCTGAGCGGCGCCCCGCACGCCGAGCAGGACCTGATGCAGACCCCGGCAGCCTCGCGCGCCTTGCGTGAAGGCATGAAGCTCTGCCTCGGTCCGCGTCACGCCGCCTATCGCAGTGAGATGTCGGCCTTCGTCCGGCCCTGGGCCCACCTGATCCGTGACATCCGCTGCGACGTAAAGATCTGGCAGGGGACCGAAGACACCTGGACGCCGCCTGCAATGGCCAGCGCCCTTGCCGCACAGCTGTCGCCGCACGCGAGCATCACGTCCTGCGAAGGGCTCGGCCATTATTCGACATTGGCCGCAGCGCTGCAGGCGCTCCGCATCGATCCGATGGCGACGGGATCCGTCCGCTAGTCGCGCGCGATCACCACAACCGAATCCCCTGCCTTGTACGTCCGCATCTCCTGTTTGGGCGGGTTCACTACCACCCCGCCCATGTTGCGTGCGCCGCGATCCGTCACCCCATGCTTGAAGCCGATGGCGACTTCGCCGCGCCGGCGCGCCGCCTCGATGATGGTGTAAAAACTCACCGGCCGCTCGAGCGCCACATAGTCTGACGCTGGCCGGATATAGACTTCCGACCCTTTTTCATCGAGCAGCTCGGCGAAGATCGCCGACAGGAAGCGATTCTCGGAGGCCTGGGCCAGCATGAGGCTGACCAGCTGGTTGCTGACCACGAAGTCGTCCGCGCGCGTCACTTCCGCCAGCGCCCTGTTGCGCGAATCCGCCATCTCGCTGACCACGTTGATGTACTTGCCCGCCGTGTCCGCCAGCTTGCGGATCTGCAGCAGTGTCACCAGCGTGCGCGTGTCAGCCGACTGCGCCGACATGCTGTCCGTATAGCCGAGCACGATGATGTGGTCGTAGTTCGCGATGTCGAGCGACTTCAATGCCTCCGCCCGCGTCGCATCCGCCAGCTCATGTGTGATGGCCAGATTCGGGAACCGTCCGTTGAGCCGCGTCGCCTCGGCTTCGAGCGGCACGGAGTCCGCCACGACGTGCAGCGACGACCCGGGCAGCACGAAGCGCGACAGCTCGTAGGCAATCGATGGCCCACGCCGATTCCACCCCAGCATCAGGATACGCTCGGGGCCTTCCTTGACCGCTCGTTGCGCTGACAGCGCGCTCGCGTCCACCGCGCCACGATCCTTTGGCCGTGCACGAATTGCGGACGCATCGTCCGCGATCACCACGACGCGATCGCCAGGCTTCATCACGCGATCCATGCCAGGGTTCACTTGAACCGTCTTGTCGTCACAGAACCCGATCAGCGTGCCACGATCGAACGCGCCCAGCGCATCGCCGAACGTCATGCCGATCACGTTGTCGGCCTTCGCCGTGTAGATCTCGCTGCCCTCGAACCCTAGCAATTCCGAGAACACGGCACTCAGTCCGGACTGCCGCGTCGACTGCACGAGAATGCGCGAGATCAGGTCGTCGGCGAGCACGACCTGCACTTCGTCGCCGCCCACGGTCCGCGCCAGCTCGGCGTTACGCGCTTCGCGTATCTCCGCGACGATGTCATAGGGCTCGGCCCGTCGCCCCGGCCCATTGGTGATGGCCAGCACCGTCTTGATCACCTGCGCATCGGGGTCGTTTCCCTCCGGCGCCAGCACGATGATCGACTTCGCCGTATCCGGATTGACGATAGCGAGATCGTTCAACGCGCAGGGATCGCCGCTACGGATGATTATGCGCATGCCGTGCAGCTTCGGCTCCTTGGCCGCGATCTCGTCCTCCATCTCGACCTTGTCACGATCTGCCAGGATCACCACACGCGATCCCTTGCGACCGATGTTTGCGACCGCCAGCTCCGAGACGATGTCCACGATCGACGGCGACCAGTTGAGGATGATGGTGTGGCCCTTCTCCAGCACACGCGAGCGCCCCTTGCGCAGCTCAGCGATTTTGGCCTCGAGGCCCGAGCTTAGAACGCCGATCAGCGCCGACACGACGAAGATGCCGGCAAGCGTCACGCCCAGCATGACGACCCGGTAGCCCCAGCCCTCGTCCCCGCCCATCGTGCCGCTGTCCAGCGTGCGCATTAGCGATTCCCACGCCGCCTCGATGAAGTTGCGTGGCTCACCTCCCTCGGGCGCGATCCCCGCCACGACCAGGATCAGGCTGGCTAAGGCGATGATCACCAGCGACACCACGCCCAGCCAGCCGATCAGCGCGATCGGCCCTGCCGACATGCTCTTGTCGAACATGTACCGTGCTCGTTCACCCAGGCTTGGTGCCTTGCCCGACTTGCCCTGCTGTGACATCGGCCGAATCCCCTGCGTCTACTGCGGGGACTGTCTTCACAGCCACGTGACAAGTGCAAGAGTCACGAGGCAGTCGTGAGCTTTGTAAGGGCGGCGCCCGCTATTCAAACTTGCCGAACTGCTCGACGACTCGGTCGAAGATCTTCAGAGCCGCTTGCGGCTTGCGTGCGATCAGCAGGCCGAGGCTGGAAACCACAACCAGCGCAGCGATGGGGCGCTCGGCGATGATCCGCTTGGTCACTTCCACTGGCAGCTCCAGCATGGCCAGCGCCATGGCTGTCGGATCGACCTCGTCGTGCGCCGGCTGCGGTTCCGGTTTTTTCGAAGTCGAATGCGTGCCGATCCACAGCGCGATGGCCGCGACCGCCAGCAGGCCCACGCCGGTAACCGCAAGCGCCGCCGGCCAGGTCATGTAGAGCGACAGCTGCCAAGCGGCCGCGCCCGTCAGGGACAGCAAACCTGCGATAGCCAGGAATCCCGCCACGACCGCTACGATGGCGACGTCCTTGGCGCGGTCGAAGAACTTGTCGAACACGATGCGTCCCCAATGGCCCTAGGGCCGGGCCGCGCTGCCTATTTACGGCTGGTCAGCGCGGCGATGATGTAGCCGGCCGCGAGCGCAATGCCGACGGCCGCAAGCGGATGCTCCTTCACCTTGTCGGCGACGACATCGCGGTATTCCACAGCCTTTTCGCCGGCATCCGAAGCCAGTTCCTTGCCGCGATCGGCGGCGGCCTTGGCCTGTTGGGCGGCAAGTGAGCCGGTGTCTTTAAGCAGCGTGGCGAGATCTTCGCGCAGCGCTTTCATGTCGGTCTTGAGTGTATCAAAATCGGTCTTGCCGGGCGAGCCGTTACCGGACGTGCTTGAGGGTGAGGACATTGAGGTCTCCCAGGGCAACAGGATTGATCAGTCTAAACGACTGGACTTCATATAAGGTTGCGACCGTCCACGAATATGGCAATCGGCGTTAATCCCTGAAAATCATGCACGAACAAGGCCGCCCAGCAGGTTCGCGCGTAGAGGGATTCGGGTGACCCCATCGCAAATGCTGGCACGCTTCGCCCGGCCGTAGGAGAACCGGTCCAGGTCAAAGGGACAATTCCTCCGAATGTGGCCAAAACCCAGAATGCCGCCGACATCGGCCTCTGCCTCCGCGTCGGGCTTATCGCCGGCAAGCAGCTCGGACAGGCGGCGACGGACGACACTTTTCTCGTCGCCGCAGCCTGTCCCAGCCTAACCGGGGTCGCCTAGCTCGGCGCCATCATGCCCCCTGTCGCAAGGCCTTGCGTTTTCGCCTTCGTTGCGACACTCGCCGTCTTCTGCATTGGCTAAATCCTGACGTGGATCCGCGCCGTCGCGCAGCAGGTCGCCCCTCATCTCTGACGGGAAATCACTGTCGGAAAACGGCTCCGGCTCTACTCCGCCGCGACCGATTTCTTCATCCTGTCGAACTGCGTCCAAACGCCGTCCGAGCCGTGCCATTCGCCGCCCGTCGCACCCTTGGAATACTCGGTCGCGCGCTGTTCGAAGAAGTTGGCGTGCTCGACCCCGTTGAGGATCTCTGACAGCCACGGAATCGGGTGCTCTTTCACGCCATAGATCGCCGGCAGTTTGAGCTGACCCAGGCGCCAGTCGGCGATGTAGCGAATGTAGTTCTTGATGTCCTGCGCGGTCATGCCCTGCACCGGGCCCATCGAGAAGGCGAGATCGATAAATGCATCCTCCATCTTCACGACGGTGCGGCAGCACTCGATGATGTCGTTCTTCACTTCATCCGTCAGCGCGCCCGTCTCGGCTGCCAACGTGTGGAACACGCGGATCATACCCTCGCAGTGCAGCGATTCATCACGCACCGACCACGACACGATCTGCCCCATGCCCTTCATCTTGTTGAAGCGCGGGAAATTCATCAGCATCGCGAAGGACGCAAACAGCTGCAGGCCCTCGGTGAAGGCGCCAAACATCGCGACCGTGCGCAGGATGTCTGCATCCGTCTCGACGCCGAACTTCTGCATGTAGTCGTGCTTGTCCTTCATCTCCTTGTACTGGTTGAAGGCCGAGAACTCAGAGTCGGGCATACCGATAGTCTCGAGCAGCAGCGCATAGGCCGCGATATGGATCGTTTCCATGTTGGAGAACGAGGCCAGCATCATCTTGATTTCGGTCGGGCGAAAAACGCGGCTGTAGCGTTCCATATAGTTGTCGTTCACTTCCACGTCCGACTGCGTGAAGAAGCGGAAGATCTGCGTTAGCAGCGCGCGCTCTGAGTCGTTCAGCTTAGCCGCCCAGTCCTTGCAATCCTCGCCGAGCGGAACTTCTTCCGGCATCCAGTGGATCTGCTGCTGGCGCTTCCAGAAGTCATAAGCCCAAGGATAGCGGAACGGCTTGTAGGAGTGCGACGACGTCAGGATCCCAGCGCGGGCGGCCGCGACCGCGGCCGTTGATTCCGAAGGTATTTTCGCAACGTCAGTCATCAGAATCTCCAGCCATCCCCGACACGAGCTGAGCACCATATCTAGGAGCCAAGCCCCGTCGCAACCACTATACCTTGATGAAGGAGTTAATTTTCCCTTTACTCATCTCTGGCCAAGCTAGTTTCCCACACCTCATTTTTGACACCAGCGCCCACCGAACCAACATCCACAACGAAATGGTCGCGGCGCTGGGCGCCCTCGGCTATGCTCGGTGCAAAATCGGGAGAAGAACATGGTGGTATTTTCACGGTCCCTGATTCTGACGTCGCTGATCGCCCTGTCCGCCGCCCCGGCCCTCGCGCAATCTTCCGCCACATCCACCCGCCCCAGCTTCGATGGCGTCTGGACCAATGCGTCTGGCACCCGCCTCGAGCGTCCGCAGACCTTCTCCCAGCTCGTCGTCTCCAAGACCGAAGCCGATGCGCTGGCAACCGCGACCATCGAGCGCAACAAGGCTGCCAATGCACCGACGGATCCGTCGCAGGGCGCCTACAAGGACGCCAACAGCGGCGCTGGCTACAATGCTTTCTGGACCGACCCCGGCATCGGCCTGATGAGCGTGCGCGGCGAGGCGCGCTCGTCCTTCATCGTCGAACCCGCCGATGGCAAGATCCCGTTCCGCGACCGCGCGAAGAGCCTCGCCCTGCCCATCCGCGAAGGCATCGAATA
>CANJXY010000027.1 GCA_947478925.1 Hyphomonadaceae bacterium
GCCCATAGCGCGGGGTCTCGCACTTTGGCGGGAGGGCGACCCGCAGGGTGCTGACGACATGATAGGCGCGTCCCTGAAGCACTGGAACATCGCTGACACATCGGCCTTAACGCGGCCGCACGGTTCGCGTTAGCAGGGGCATTCTGTGTCAGCCTGACACAGAATTCACTAGTGGCACAAAATTTTCGCGTCGCACGACGGACGTCGGAGGCCTTTCCCGCGTCGGGCGAGCGCCGGTTCTGTTCGCCCATGTCTGGCACACCGGTTGCAAACCACCGCTTCAACTCAACCAGCGGGATGCATCTTACGATGTCGTTCAAACGCAAAGGCCCCGGCATCCTCGTCTTCGCCTCGCTCGGCGCGTTGACCGGCGCCCTGCTCGTGGGCGGCACGATCTTTCTCCTCGCCATGCCGGCCGTCGCCCAGCCGCCCAGCCCAGCGGCGCAGGTCTCAGGCGAGTTCGAACGCCCCTACGGATACGGCTATGGCGAAGAGCAGGCCGCTTTCGACGCCAACACTCGCGACGCTTTGGGCAATCGCGTCATCCTCGACGGCCGCATCATGACCGGCATGGACCAGTCGTCCCTTTCTACCTCGTCCGCTTCGGCCGGCGGGTGGTCCCAGGCAACCGCCGGCGCCGGTTACGCGTCCGGCTCGGCTGTCGGCAACCAGCTAAACGTCGTCACGCAGGGCAGCTGGAATACCGTCATCGTCAACTCCACCCAGATCAACAACGGCGACCAAACGACCGTCCTGAACGGAAAGCTCGATCTGCCATGAACCTGCGCATCAAACTCGCCGCTGCTGGCGCCAGCATGCTCGCGCTCGCGGGGTGCGTGACACCGTTCGCTAACGATCAGGGCCTCTACGCCAGTCCGATCGGGAGCGCGCCGGTCACGGCGAACCCCACGCCGTACTCAACCGCGCTGGTCTGCATGGCCAATTATGCGCGTTCGACAGGAAAACCCGCCCCGCGCATCGCGGTCGGCCGCGTACTTGACTATACTGGCAAGGAAGACGTCGAAGGCGGCCGCAAGGTCACGCAAGGCGCGTCTCTCATGGCGATGTCCGCCTTTTCGAAAGCCGGCGCGAAGTTGGTCGAGCGCTTCGATACATCGGTGTCCGAACTCGAACTGAAGTACGCCAACAACAAGCTGATCGGATCTGACTCGGCAGCCGTCGCGCATGACTCGCCCGAATTCCGCCAGATCATGGCCGGCGAAATCCCGGGTTCGGACTACTACTTCGTCGGTGGGATCACCGAACTCAATTCAAATATCCGTTCGCTCGGCGCTGACGCCTTCGTAGGCGACCTCGACGCCGCCGACATGAAAGGCCATGCCGGCTTCAAGCTGTTTGTCATCAACGTCGGCGTCGATCTGCGCCTGGTGAACACGAAGACCCTCGTGGTCGAGGATGTGATCTCCTACCAGAAGCAGATCATCGGCCGCGAAATCTCCGCCGGCATTTTCGACTTCGCCAACGGCAACGTCTTCGACATTGGTGTCGGTGAACGGGCCATGGAGCCGATCCAGCTCGCCGTCCGCTCGACCATCGAGCGGGCCGTTCTCGAAATGACCGCCAACCTTTACGGCGTGGCCAACTCCGATCCTTGCGCTGCCCTCGCGGAAGACGCCTCCAGCATGAAGGCGGCGCAATCCGTAACCGGCTCTGCCATTGCTCAACCGGACGGAACGTTCCCTGCCGATGCCGGCAAACGCGCCGATCCGAACCGCTGGAACGCGAACCGTGACGAAGGCGTCAAAGCCACGCTGCGCGGCCGTAAATCGTAACGCGACGGGTCGGGGGAGAACCCATCATGACGCTGATCATCCGCCTTGCCGCAACCGCCGGCCTTGTCATCGTGCTCGCTGCACCGACGCTGGCCCAGACTTCGACCGCCCTCAACGGACAAATCCATTGGGGCGACGTCGTCGCTGATATGAAAGTTGTCTCGCAGGCCGATGCCCGCTCAGCCAGCGCTGTAGCGACCGCCGCCGGAAACTCCGTCTCCGGCGCCAACATCACCGGCGGCCTCGATGCCGAGAGCATGCAGCAGATGATGGGCACAACCTCGTCCACCGCCAAGCTCCGCGCCGGTACGTTGCACGCTGACGCCTTGGCCGTCTCAACCGCTCAGGCCAACTCCGGCCAGGCGCAAGGCGAAAACGGCACCCTGAAGTTCAAGTCGTATCAGTCCGCGCGCGGCGGCGATGTCAACGCTTACACGACAGTCGAAACCGGCAATGCCCGCACAATCTCGGCCGCATCGAGCGCTGCCTCCAACAACCTTGCGACCGCTGCTGGCCATGGCAACCTTGACGGCGACGTCGAGCAATTCGCCACCAACTCCGTCCGCGCCGTCACCGATGTCGACGCGTGCTGCACGGGCCGCACCGTCGTCGGCGCATCCTCTGCAGTGAACGCCTGGAGCTCCGCTTCCACCACCTCAACGGTCGACGCGAAATACGACCAGCAGTCCTGGGGGTCGGCTTCGGAAGCTACCACCGACGTCTACCAGTACCGCGCCTGGGATGTGGCGGCCGCGACAACCGCCGCCGCAAACTCCGCTGCGATCAACAATGAATGGGGCTATGCGAATATCCGTGGCCGCCAGACTTCGGCGACCGACGTGAAAGCTGATACACGCGTCACATTGGGCAGCTTCTCAGGCACAGCGAGCGCTTCGTCCTACGGCGTCGGTAACTCCACGCTCGCGACCAATGTCGGCTCCGACATGATCGTCGATGTCGCTCAGATCAACACGGGCGGCGTCGCGGCCAACGCGCAGTTCAACGGTGCATCGACAAACGGCGGCGGCGTCGTGCTCGCCTCTACCGCGATCGGCAACGGCTTCACCGGTTACGTCTGCTCCCAATGTGGCGACGCCTCGCTCTCCGGCGCAGTTAGCCAGACCAACGCGGGCAACGTCCTCTCGACCGGCTCGATCACCACCAACGGCACCGGAATGATCGTCGGATCGGCTTCAGCGATAGGCAATTCGGCTACCTTCGTCACAACTGGAAAAGGTCCCTGATCTCCGAGGCGGCCACAAACGGTCGCCATGGCCCGCGTGTAAGAGTTAGGCCCGTGGCGGGGGGCAGCGTAGAGTGAGTAGAGTAGCGTTGAGTACGGGGCGGCGACCTTCCATGACGGAGGGTCGCCGTCGTCGTTTCCGGGAACTTCACGGGCATCTCTCCGTGGGGCGAACCTACAACACACCCTGTTCGCCCTTTGCCCTGACATGATCACCCTGGCGGCATTCGGCGATCCGGCTGCGTCAAAGATGGAAAGCGGCTCGCTGTGCCGGGCCGTTATGCGGATACGACGGCGCGGACGGAGGCTTCGACCTTCAACACAACTCCGGTTCCCGGCAAAGTTGCGCCGCCTTCGCAGACCACGCCTTACCCCATTCCAGGCACGTTTGGCCGCGTCTCAGCGATTGGGAGAAAAGACTGCACGGCCGAATCCGCGCTCACCCGTATCGCCATCGCTGCGAGCGCGATCCGTTCGGCGAAGGCCGCGTCGTCGCCGTCACCCGGAAAACGTCGCTCGAGGGAACTGCCGCGCTTGAGGTGGACCACACCTCGGAAGGCGCAACGAGCCGTGATGCTCGCCGCTCGCGTTGAGCCCGACGACGAAGACACTCACCTACGATCGCCACGACGCGGCTTTCGCCTGGAGGCGCTGCGACCGATCACGTCAATTCGTCAGTTCTCGAGCGTGAACCGCATCCCGGCATTCGCCTCGAGCCGCGCAATCAACTTTCGCCCGAGGGCTGCACCCGGCGTCCATACGCCACCCGCTGCCTCGTCACGACTGACATCCTTCACGAGGCACAGCGCACTCTCCGAGATCATCTTGGACGTCGAGCCATAGCCGGGATCCTTGTCACCTTTCACGCTCGCGCGCAGCAGCCGCCCGTCCGCCGCTTCGCCATAAAATCCGACCTCGTAGAAACCCGTCTCGCGCGCTTCCTTCGACGGCCCCTGCCCCGGCTTCGGTAACGCGAACTGGCGCAGCAGCGCCCGTGTCGGGGCAAAGCTGAGCAGGGCGTTCTGGATGCCTCCTGACCGCTGCACGCCTCTGGCGCGCTTCGCGCCGTCGGCGCCATCACCCGTAAGCATCATCTCGTCATAGACAAAATCATCGCCCCACGCCCGGCCCAGCAGATGGTTTGAGCGATGCACATTCTTGGTGTTGATCGTTGCCATGATGAACGGCGCAGCCCACTGCCCCGCCGCATCATCGCGCTCCACCGTCTCGCCCGAAGGCTGCGCGGGCCCTTTAAAACCAGGGGTCAGCGCAAACGGGTCGGCCAACGTCTTTACCATCGACGGGTCACGTTTCGATGATTCCAGCGTCGCCATCAGGCTTGCAATCGTGCCGCCCGAGAAGCCGCCCTTCATCTTGCGAACCCTGCCGCGCACACGCTTCAGCGGTACGCCAAGACGCGCTTTCGCCTCGGCCTGCAGGTACGTCACGCCGAGATCGAACGGAATGGAATCGAAGCCGCACGAGAACACGATGCGCGCGCCGGAAGCCTTCGCCCTGGCGTCGTACTTCGCGATCATCGCCGCCATCCACGCCGGCTCGCCGCACAGGTCGACATAGTCCGTGCCTGCATCTGCACACGCAGCAACAAGCGGCTCACCGTAAAGCTGATACGGCCCCACGGTCGTGATGATCGCCTTCGTGGCCTTTGCCATCGCCGCGACCGATGCCGGATCGGACGCATCGGCGATCACCAGTGGTAGGTCGTCCGGTGCGCCGATCTCGCTGCGGACGCTTTCAAGCTTGACCTTGCTGCGCCCCGCCATCGCCCAGCGCACGTCGCGCCCCACGCCATACGTCGCCAGCATGTGCTCCGCCACGAGGCGACCGGTGAAACCGGTCGCACCATAGACGATCACATCAAACGTCCGCCCCTCTGTCACGCGCGCCTCCTATTGCGGGAGATAAAGAATAGGAAGCTTCACGGCGCTCGGATGATCTGCATCCATGTAGACGCTGTTCTTCGCCACCCGTGTCTTCACGCCCGGCCCGGGGTTCGCGCCTGTGTTGGGGTTGGTGTCGAAGCGCGGCGAGTTCGAGCTCGTGACATGCACCGCGATCCTGTGACCCTTCTCGAACGTGATCATCGTGTCCCAAAGGTCGATTTTCAGCTTCGTCGGCGCGCCCGGAACCATCATCTTGATGTCGTCTGCATTGCGCCCGTCCCGATAGCGCGTTCGGATCGCGCTATCGAGCACGATAGCCTCGTAGCCATCGGGATAGACGTCGACCAGCTTGACCATGAAGTCCGTATCGGGTCCGTCTGTGGAGGCCCACAGGTCCACGCTTACGGGCCCCGCAATGGCGACGTCCTTGTCCAGCACCGGCGTCTCGAAGCGGAGATAGTCGGGCCGCTTGCCGATCGGCCGCTGATCCATCGGCCCGCGATCAAACGTCAGATTCGCCCCGCCGATCGACTGCACCGGGTTCTTCGGATCGAAAGCGTACGTCTTCGACGCAGACGCCGCCGTCGGCCGCTTCGTCGTCAGCGCGCCATCCATGCCGAGGAAATAGTCCACCGCCGCCGGCGCAGGTGGCCAGTCGCCGAATGTCATCCAGCGGTTCTTGCTCGAAACCGCGCCCTTCCGCGCCGAGGCCATCATGTAGGCCTTCACCGGCGGCTCATTCATGATCCCGTTGTCGATGCCCTTCAGCCAGTAATCGAACCATCGGATTTCCGTGGGGTTGCCTCGCAGGCCGCCGCTGTCCGGGTACTCGAGGTCCCCCGAAAGTTCGCCATGCCCGAATGGCCCCATCTCCAGCTTCTGGTTGCCGCGCGCGCCCTTGGAGCCATGGTGCTGCAGGTACATGAAGTTGCGGACATTGCCCTCGTTGAAAATGTCGTACCAGCCGCCGAGATTGTAGATCGGAATATCAATGAAATCCGCATTACGCTGGATATCCAACGCCGCGTATTCCGCGCTCGCAGGGTAGCTGGCTGCGTTCTTCGCGATAACGTCCTCGGCGACGCCCTGGTCGCGGCTCCAGTCCCCCGAATCCTTCTGCTTGAATGCGCCGCCGATGAAGCTCGCGTTCTTCAACGATGTCGGCGCCACCACGACGAACGCCGCGGTCAGGTGCGGTGGGTTGGCGATGGCTGCAAGATTGCCCGTGATGCCCATGGCCGACGGACCGGTGATGCCGACCTTGCCGTTGCACCAGCTCTGCTTCGCCATCCACTCGATCGTATCATAACCATCATCGCGATCGTTCACGAATGCCTGGTAGAAACCTTCCGAGTGGCCCTTGCCGCGCGTGTCCTGAACCAGGAATGCGTAGCCGGCCTTCTGGTAGCCTTCAGCGCCCCGCGGATCCTTGTACATCTCGTCCTTGCCGTACGGCGTGCGCACCACGATGCAGGGGAACGGGCCTTTGCCTTGGGGCAGGTAGAGATTGCCTGCCAGCTTCACGCCATCGCGCATGGTGGCGAAGACTTCGGTGGCGCCCTCCGCCAGTGGGTTGGCTGCGCTTCCCTGCACAGCTGCCTGACCTGCCTGTTGTTTCCCGGCCGGCTGCTGTTGCGCCATTGCCCCTGGCACGAGCAATCCGACGCCCAGAGCCACAGCCGAAACCGCCGCGAGCGCGGCCACCGTCCACTTGCGCATGTTCTCTCCCTTGCGGCTTGTCCCAGCCGCTGTAGCGCACAATCACGCTGAGCGGCCCCTAAGGTCAACCCGCACAGGGAACTTGAACACGTCCCGAGCATTCCGCTTCTGTCGGCGCAAGCAGACGGATGGGTGGAGCCGGTTGACTGCATTGTGCGCAGGGACGCTATTGCGGGATGCAAATGGAAGTGACGCCGACCGCCAGCGAACAGCGCTATGCAACACAGTCGGGCGTGAATGACGCGCCGGTCGCCGAGGATGTCATTGCTTCCAACTCGCCCGCCATATCAAGGGACGCCACACCCCCGCAAAAATCGCAGCACTCGAGCTATGTCGTCGTCGTCAACAACGGCGCCGGCAGCAGCTCCAGGTTCGATCAGAAAGGTCTCAAGGCCGCCCTTCCGGACGCTACGTTTGACGTCCTGTCGGTTGCTCCCTCTGGACTGGACGCGGCCTTTGACAAGGCATTCAATGACAGGCCTTCGGCAGTGATTGTCGTCGGCGGCGACGGCACGGCGCGCAATGCTGCCGCCCGTGCAGTAGTCACAGGCATTCCGGTCATCCTGATGCCCGGCGGCACCATGAACGTCTTACCGAAGATCATCTTCGGCCACGGTGACCTCGCCCGCGCCACAACCGAACTGCCGATGCTCAGGCCGCGCTTGCTCGACGTTGGCCGCATCGGCGGCGAGAGCTTCTTCTTGTCTGCTGCCTTCGGTTTCCCCGGCCCGATGACCCGCCTGCGCGAGGCCGTTCGTTCGCAGCATAAGTTTCATCGCATCTGGCAGGCAGCTGGCGCCCTCCTCCAAAACATTGGCCCGTCGCTTCACTGCCGGATCGGCTGGCGTCTTGATGGGATGAAATGGCGCAATGCTCACTCACTGGTCATCGCCGTCGGCGGCCTTGAGCGCATTCTCGCTCCGGGTGGAGAGGAGCACGGCCACCATCTCGAAATCGCCTCGCTCAGGATACGCTCGGTGTGGCAGATGCTGTTTTTTGGCGCCGCCTTCCTATCCGGCGGCTGGCGCGCTTCTCCGCGCCTTAGGATCGCCCGCGCACAACAGGTCGACATCAAGCTCCCCAGTCGCCGTCCTCTGGTCGTCCTTGATGGCGAACCCATGCGCATCTCGCGCGCCAATATCGTAACGCTCGATCGAGACGCACTGCCTGTTCTCGCCATACCGCGCGATGCGACATCTGAAGCAACTCAGCGCGCCTGAGTACATGCCCGACGCAACTCATTCTCTCCGTATCATGCACATCACCGACATCCATTTCGGTGACGCATCGCCCGCGTGTCTTGATGCCGCTCTCACCGCCATCGAAACGCTCAAACCCGACTGCATCGCCCTCACCGGCGATCTCACGCAGGCTGGCCGGCGTCGCGAATTCCTGCAGGCTGGCAACTGGCTCGGCCATATAACCGTTCCAATTGTCGCCGCGCCGGGCAATCACGACACGCCGGTCTATGCCCTTCATGCGCGTGCCTTTAGCCCTTTCGGACGCTTCGGCCGGCTTGGTCTCGATGGCTTCTGGACCGGCGGCGATGGACTGGCCGCAGTCGCGTCGACCAACACCGCCCGTTCCTTCCAGCTACGCCGCGACTGGTCGCAAGGCGTCTTCGACCTGGAACATGTTGCCGCAGCGCAGGCGAAACTAGAACAAGGCGCCCCCACTGGCTGGCGCTTCCTCGCTTGCCACCACCCCCCCTTCACGCCCTCCGAGGCGCTGGTCAGGTCGCGTACCCGCCGCTCCGCCAGAGCCCTCGCCCTGCTGAAGCCCCCATCCCGGTCCATCATCCTGTGCGGCCACGTCCACGGCTATTTCCTGTCGCAGGACCCCGCCTCCGCCATACATACCCTCACCGCCCCGTCCCTCGCCAGCTCCCGCGAACGCGGGGCGGGCGCAGGCTTCCTGCTGCTCCACGTGACGCCAGAGGCAGTCGCCGTTCAACGCTGGCGACATGATGGCGCAGCATTTGCGCCGGACGAGATGATTACCAGTATCGCGGCAACCTAGCGCCACCCAAAAAGGCCGTACCGTTCAGGCGCCCGCTTCACATCGCGGCCGCCCCGTGCGATTCCTCCCGGCCATGGATTTCATCAAGCCGACGATCTTCGCGATCCCCTTCTTCCTCCTCACCGTCACCCTCGAATGGTGGGCGGTGAAGACCGGCCGCGCCAAGGGCCGCTACGAGACGAAGGACGCGATCACCTCACTCATCATGGGCACGGGCAGCGCCGTTGTGGATACGATCACGGCTACCGTCGGCCTGTGGATGCTGATGACTTTCTGGCCCTATCGCGCTTTCGAATTCCCGGTGACGTGGTGGAGTTTCTTGATCGTCTTCGTGGCGTATGACCTGATCTATTACTGGAAGCACCGTTTCGCGCATGTCGTGCGCTGGTGGTGGATCGAGCATCACACCCATCATTCCTCGCAGCACTACAATCTCACCACCGCGCTGCGCCAGCCCTGGTTCGGACCGCTCACCGGCCTCGTCATCATCGCGGCGCCGCTGGTGCTGCTTGGCTTCCATCCCGCCTTCATCGCTTTCGCGGCCGGCATCAACCTCGTCTACCAGTACTGGATTCACACAGAAGCCATCGGCCGGATGCCGAAATGGTTCGAAGCTGTGATGAACACGCCGAGCCACCACCGCGTGCACCATGCCACCAACCCGCGCTATCTCGACGCGAACTTTGCGGGGGTCTTCATCATCTGGGACCGGATGTTCGGCTCCTTCGTTCCCGAGCTCGACTATGACAAACCCATCTACGGCACCGTGAAGCTGCTGGCGACGCACAATCCGATCGTTGTCGCCTACGGCCAGCTCGGCGCACTCCTGCAAGATTGCTGGACGGATGGCCCGCGTCCCTGGCGCTGGGTCGCCCGCTTCATCAACAAGCCCGGCTGGTCGCCAGATGGCAACCACTCCCGCTCCGCCGAGCTGAAGCAGGCCTATCTCGCGGCGCACCCCGAACAGGCCGGGACGCCCGGCCTCACTCGCAAACATCTGAAAACGCAAGCGGCCAAACCGGCGCCCTTTGCTGCGGAATAGCCGCAACCGCGCCAGCCTGAGCTACGGCTTCTTGCAGGCCTTGTCCGCCGCCATCATCACGTCCAGCGTTGTCGCGGGATCGCCTCCCGTCTCGCCCTTTGCCACCTGCGCAAACAGCTCGGGCGTCATCTTCGCCTGCAGCTCCTTGGTCGTGCAGTCGCAGTAGGACGCCACGCCGCCATTGGCGACGCACAGATCGTGCACGGCCTTGGCATCGCCGGTCAGCGGAGAGCCGCCGCATCCAACCAATACAAACAGTCCGGCGATAAACAGAAGCCTCATCCCGCCTTCACCCTTTCGATCCACTGATTCACGCGCGTCTGGAGGATCGGCAGCGGCAACGCGCCGCCCGCCAGCACCGTATCGTGGAAGCCGGCCATAGTGAATTTAGGCCCAAGCTCCTTTTGCGCCAACGCCCGGAGCTCGAGGATCTTCAGCATCCCGATCTTGTACGACGTCGCCTGGCCGGGCCAGACGAAGTACCGGCGGATCTCGGCGCGGATGGCCGCTTCCGGCGTCGGGCTGTTGTCTATGAAGTATTTCACGGCCTGCTCTTCGCCCCAGCCCTTGGAATGGATGCCGGTGTCGATCACCAGCCGCACGGCGCGCCACATCTCGGCGTTCAGCCGGCCCATATCGGAATAGGGGTCCGTGTAGAACCCCATCTCCTTGGCGAGCAGCTCGGTGTAGAGCCCCCAGCCTTCCGCATAAGCGGTATAGCCCGTCTGCGTGCGGAACTTCGGAATGCCGGTCAGCTCCTGCGCGATCGAGATCTGCATGTGATGGCCCGGCAGGCCTTCGTGGTACGTCGTGTTCTCGAGATCCCACATCGGCATCGCCGCCATGTCCGACAGGTGCGCGTAGTAGATGCCCGGACGCGATCCATCGGGCGTGCCCGGATAATAGTGCTGCACGCCGCCCTTCTCTTCCCTGAACGCTTCAACGCGCTTAACGACAAGCGGCGCCTTCGGGAGGCGTCCGAAGTACTCGGGCAGCTTCGCCGTCATCCCGGCCAGATAATCCTCGGCCTGCTTCAGGTAGGCCGCGCGGCCAACATCCGTGTCTGGTTGATAGAACTGCTTGTCTTCACGCATGAACTTGAACATCGCGGGCAGGTCGCCCTTGAAGCCTACCGCCGCGCGGATCTGCTCCATCTCGCCACGAATGCGCGCGACTTCCTTGAGCCCCAGCTCGTGGATTTCGTCAGCTGTCATGGTCGTGGTGGTCTGCTGTTCCAGCATCATGTTGTAGAACGCCGCGCCATCCGGCTGCGCGCCCACGCCCTGAGACTCGGCCGTCGCCTTTGCCTCGTCCTCGGTCAGCCAGGCGATCAGCCGGGCATAGGCCGGTTTGACGGTTTCGATCAGCGCCTTCGAGGTGCCATCCTCCAACACCTTGACCTCAGCTGCCGTCACCTTGCCATCGTGCTGCAACTTCTTGATCTTGCCTTTGGCGTTGGCCCACAGCGGCGAGTCCTCGCCTTTCCCGAACGGCGCGCCCGTGATGATGTTCTTCGATTCCTGTAATGCCTGAACATAGGCGAAGCGCGGCGGGCGATGCCCGAGGCTGGCGGCTTTTTTTGCATGCTCCAACGTCTGGTCCATCGCCAGGCCGAAGCCGTTGAGGCGCGAAACGTAGGCGTCCATGTCGGATTTTTCCGACACTTCGTGGAAGCTCATCATAAAGTTGGGCAGGAAGGCGTGCGGTCCGTCCTTGATGAAGACATAGCCGAAGTCACGGAACTTGTTGGCCTTCTCGTCCATGTCCAGCTGCTGCACCCACAGGTCGAACGAAGTTCTGGATTCAATGTCCAGCTTCGCCGGGTCGAACTTCTGCTTCATCTCGGCAACGCTCGCGCGCCGCCAGGCCAGCTGGCGATCAGCCTGCGCGTCGCTGAAATCGTTCAGCTTGTCGTACTGCTCCTTGCGCCCAAGCATGGTCAGGGAAAGCGGACTCATCTGCACTTGTTCTTCGAATCTGGCGTCGAACCACACAGTTAGTTCAGCACTTGTCTTCGCGATCTCCTCCGCAGTCGGAGCAGGCGGGGTGGCTGGCGTGCAGCCCATCACAACTGCCGCAACCGCAGCGGAGATCCACAAACGCATCAGCTGTTCCTAAGCCTTGGTCTTGGTGTGGTCGATCCAGCGCCTCACACGCGCTTCCAGCACTGGCAGGGGCAGAGCACCACCGCCGAGCACGGTGTCGTGGAAGCCGGCATAGGTGAACGTGTCGCCAAGCTCCTTCTGCGCCAGCGCCCGAAGCTCCTGGATCTTGATCATGCCGATCTTGTAGCAGGTCGCCTGACCGGGCCAAACGATGTAGCGGCGAATCTCGGAGCGCACGGCGCCTTCCGGTGTCGGGCCGTTGTCGAGGAAGTATTTCACCGCCTGCTCTTCGCTCCAGCCCTTCGAATGGATACCCGTGTCCACAACGAGCCGGATCGCACGCCAGATCTCGGCCGACAGGCGGCCGAAGTCTGAATACGGATCCTTGTAGAAGCCCATGTCCTTGGCCAGCGCTTCAGAGTAGAGCCCCCAGCCCTCCTGGTAGGCCGTATAGCCGTACTGCGTGCGGAACTTTGGAATGCCGGCCAGCTCCTGCGCGATCGAGATCTGCAGGTGATGGCCCGGGACACCCTCGTGGTAGGCGATCGCCTCAAGCGAGAAGGTCGGCATCGACTTCATGTCCGACAGGTGGGCGTAGAACACGCCCGGCCGCGAACCGTCCGCCGTGCCCGGGAAATAGTGCTGCGCGCCACCTGGCTCCTCGCGGAACGGCTCGACCCGCTTCACGATGAGCTTTGCCTTCGGCAGCATGCCGAAATACTCCGGCAGCTTGGCTTCCATGCCGCTCAGGAAGTCTTCCGACATCTTGATGTATTCGGCGCGGCCCTTGTCATTGTTGGGCAGCTGGAATTGCGGCGATGTGCGCACGAAGGTGAAGAACTCCGGCAGCGTCCCCTTGAAGCCGACCTGGTCCTTGATCTTCTCCATCTCGCCGTGAATACGCGCGACCTCGCTCAGGCCCAGCTGGTGGATTTCATCCGCGCTCATGGTCGTCGTAGTCTGGGTCTCCAGCGCGGTCTCGTAGAAAGCCGCACCATCCTTCATCAGCTGCGATGCGCCCTGCGCCTGTTCCGGCGTGTTCTTCACGTCCTCGGTCAGCCACGCAATCACGGCGTCATAAGCCGGCTTCACGCTTTCTTTGAGCGCTTTCTCAGCATCCGCCTGCAGGGCCTTCCCCTCCTCGGCCGTCACCTTCTTGCCGTCGACCAGCGCCTTCACCTTTGCTTTGGCGTCGGCCCATAGCGGCGTGTCCTTGCCGCGGCCAAACGGCGCGCCGGAAATGACGTTCTTCGATTCCTGGATCGCCTGCGTGTAGGCAAAGCGCGGCGCGTGGTTGCCCGCGTCCGCAGCCGCCTTCGCCTGATCGAGGATCTGCCCCATCGCACGCTTCACTGCGTTGAGGCGCGAGATATACGCCTCCATGTCGCTCTTTTCTTCCACACTGTGGAAGTTCATGAAGACCTGCGGCAGGAAGACGTGCGGACCATCTTTCACGAACACATATGGCGAGCGGCGAAACTTCGCGCCCTTCTCTTCGGTATCCAGCGCCAGCGCCCAGACATCGAACGACGTGTGCGCTTCTTCATCAAGTTTCTTCGGATCGAATTTCGCCCTCATCTCCGCAACGCTCTTGCGCCGCCAGTCGAGATGCTTGTCCGTCGCGGCCTCGCTCATGTCATCGAGCTCGCCGTAATGGTCCTTGCGGCCCTGCACCGTGAGCCCGATCGGGCTCATCTGCAGTTCCTGCTCGTACTGTTCGTCGAACCATTTGTTGATGTCCGCGGTCGTCGTCGCGATGTCCGCCGCCGTCGGCGCGGCAGGCTTTGCAGGTTCGGCAGGAGAACATGCCACCACAACGGCCAACAGGCCGGCTGCTACCCAGTTACGCATCCAACTCTCCTCAGACCTTTTTCTGTTCTGCAATCCACGCACGTACACGGTTCTCGAGGATCGGCAGCGGCATGGAGCCCCCATCGATCACCGTGTCGTGGAATGTCTTCCAGTCGAACTTGTCGCCCAACGCCGCCTTCGCTTCATCGCGCAGCTTCTGGATCGTGAGCATCCCGATCTTGTAGGTTGTCGCCTGCCCCGGCCACAGCAGGAACCGCTTCACCTCGCTCTTGATTGAGCTCTCGGGCCGTGCCGAGTTAGCCATTGCCCAGGCGACGGCCTCGTCTTCTGTCCAGCCCTTGGCATGCAGCCCAGTGTCAAGCACCAGCCGCACCGCGCGCCACAGCTCCGAGTTAAGCCGCCCGAAATCGTTGTACGGGTCCGTGAACATCCCCATCTCCTTGCCGAGTTCCTCGGCATAGAGACCCCAGCCTTCCGCAAACGCCGAGTATCCGTACTGCGTTCTGAACGTGGGAATGTCAGTCAGCTCGTTCTGGATCGCGATCTGCATGTGATGGCCCGGCACGCCCTCGTGATAGGCAAGGCTCTCCAGCGCCCACAGCGACACCGCACTCATGTCCGACAGGTGTGCATAGAAAATGCCCGGCTGTTTCCCGTCCGGCGTCGGTGCGTAGTAGTGCGCCGCCCCGCCCCGCACTTCGCGAAACGCCTCAACCCGCTTCACAATGAGCGGCGCTTTCGGCAGCCGGCCGAAATACTGCGGCAGCTTAACCTTCATCGCATCGAGATAACCCTCGGCCTTCTTGAGGTAGGCCGCGCGCCCCGCATCCGTGTCAGGCAGGTAGAACTGCTTGTCCGTCCGCATGAACTCGAAGAACGCCTTCAGGTCGCCCTTGAAGCCGACCTTGTCCTTGATCGCCTCCATCTCCGCATGAATGCGCGTCACCTCGGAGAGACCGAGCTGATGGATTTCCTCCGCCGTCATCTTGGTCGTCGTCTGGATTTCCAGTGACGCGTTGTACCAGTCCGCGCCTTTCGGCAACGTCAGCGCGCCCACCTTGCCGGATTGCGCATTGACCTGATCCGCTTTCATCCATGCGATCAGCCGCGCGTAAGCCGGCTTCATCTGGTCGACCAGCGCAGTCCTGGCGGCCGCCAGCCACGCCTCCTCCTGCTCCGGCGTCGCCTTGCCTGCTGTTTTCAGCGCCGCGATCTTGCCTTTCACATCCTCCCACAAGGGTGAGTCCGGTCCCTTCCCGAACGGTGCGCCTGTGATGATGTTCGCTGCCTCCTGCATTGTGCGGTCATAGCCGAACTTCGGCGTCCTTATCCCATCCGCCGCCGCCAGCTTCGCCCGCTCCGTTGACTGGTCCAGCGCTGCGCCCAGCTTGCCGATCCGCGCGATCAGCGCGTCCATGTCCGCAGGCTCATCCACCTTGTGATAGGTGATCAGGAAGTTCGGCAGGTCGGTATGCGGTCCGCCATAGCCGAACACGTAGCTGAAGCGCAGCCACTTCTGCTGCAGCTCCGCGCGCTTCAATTCCGAGTCCCAGATATCCCACGATGTCTTCGCGTCGTCGTTCAGCTTGTCGCGGCTGACCTGCGCCTTCATGCCGGCCACGCTCTGGCGCCGCCACTCGAGCAACTTCAGATTTTCCGCCTCGGAGAAATCGCCCAGCTCGTCATACTTCTCCTTGCGCCCCATCGAGGTGAGCTGCAGCGGATTCATCGCGAGCTCTTCTTCATACGCTGCGTTGAGATATTGGGTGAGCTTCTCGCTCTCTGCCTTGATCGCCTCCGCCGTCGGCGCAACAGGCATCGAGGGTGTCGGGCCACAGGCCACGAGCAGCGTAGCGAATGCGGAAGCCAACAGAACTCTCATCGACACGCTCTCCAATCCATTCGTCCGGCAAGCCCGCCCGCGTCCTTCGAGACGGCCTCTGGCCTCCACAGGATGACGTCAATTCTACAGTCAGCAGTGGGATATCATCGTAAGGTACTGCGAAGCGATCGTCTCTAAGGACGAGATCGGGCTCAACGCCGTATCAGTCACCTCAGGTCGCCGCCTTTTTCTGGCTCTCGATCCAACGATCGATCTTCCGCTCAAGCACTGGCATGGGCAGAGCACCGCCGCCGAGAATCTGATCGTGGAAAGCCGGATAGCTGAACTTGACGCCCAGCTCCTTCCGCGCCTTGTCGCGCATCTGCTGCAACCGGATCATGCCGATCTTGTACGACGTCGCCTGTCCGGGCGTGGTGATGTAGCGGCGCACTTCGGATGCGATCGCTGCTTTCGGGATCGAGGAATTCTCGGTGAAATACTTCACCGCCTCCTCCTCGCTCCAGCCCTTCGCGTGGATGCCCGTATCGAGCACAAGCCGGATCGCGCGCCAGATCTCTCCCGACAACCGGCCGTAGTCATTGTACGGGTCCTGCAGGAAGCCCATCTCCTTCGCAAGCGCTTCGGAATAGAGCCCCCATCCTTCCACATACGCCCCATAGAAATACTGCGTGCGGAATTTCGGCAGCCGGTCCGGCCCCGTCTCTTTCTCGAGCTCCTGCTGGATCGAGATCTGCATGTGATGGCCGGGCAGGCCCTCATGATACGCAATGTCTTCGAGCAGGTAGGTTGGCTCCGCGCTCATGTCCGACAGGTGGGCGTAGAACGTGCCCGGTCGCGACCCATCGGGCGTCGCCGCTTCATAATGCTGGGCCCCGCCGGGCTCTTCCCGGAACGCCTCGACACGCTTCACCAGCAGTTTCGCCTTAGGCAGCTTGCCGAAATATTCCGGCAGCTTCTTCTCCATCGCGTCGAGATAGCCCCGCGCCAGCGCCAGATACTGCTCCGCCCCCTGGTCGTTGTTCGGAAGGTAGAACTGCTTGGCCGTTCGCATGTACTCAAAGAAGTCTTCCAGCGAGCCCTTGAAGCCCACTTGGTCCTTGATCACCTCCATCTCGCCCCGGATACGCGCGACTTCCTTGAGACCCAACTCGTGGATCTCGTCCGCCGTCATGTCCGTCGTGGTGGAGAGATAGAGTCGTGAATTGTAGTAAGCCGCGCCCTCAGGTTGCGCGCCCACGCCATGCGCTTCGGGCGAAGCATTCGGCTTGTCCTTCACGATCCACGCCGCGAGCCGCTCATAGGCAGGCAGCATCTTGTCCACCATGGCGAGCCGCAGCTGCTCGGTCATCGCCACCGCCTCTTCGGGCTTCAACTTTCCACCCTCGGCCAGCGCTTTGATCTTCGCCTTGCCGTCCGCGAACAGGGCTGAATCCGTTCCCGACTTCACCTTGTCCTTCAGCGTCTTCATCGGATCGATCGGCGCCTTGAATGGCGCGCCGCTTGTCACGCGCGCAATCTCGGAGGCCGTCTGGTCATAGGCAAAGCCCGGCATGCGGTTTCCGGCCTCGGCGTTCAAGGTCGCCCGTGCGATCAGCTGGTCCAGTGCCGTCGCAATCGCGCCCACGCGCGAGATGTAGGCCTCAAGGTCGGACTTCTCGTCTATGCGGTGCTCGTTGATCAGGAAGTTGACGATGCCCGTATGCGCGCCGTTGCGCCCGAAAATGTAGCCATGGCGGCGGAACTGGTTGGCCTTTTCGTCGCGCGTCAGCTCCAGGTCCCAGACCTCGTAGGACAGCCGCGCATCCTCGCTCAAAGTCTCAGGCTTGAATTTTGCCTTCATGTCCGCGACGCTTTGCTTGCGCCAGGCCAGCTCTTCGTCTGCCGCCTTCTCGCTGCGATCGTCCAGCTCGCCGTATTTCTCCTTACGCCCCTGCTGCGTCATCGACTCCGGGCTGAGCTGCAACTCCTCTTCATACTCACTATCCAGATACGCCACGAGATCGGAGCTGTTCTTCGCAATCTCCTCCGCTGTCGGCCCCGCCGGCGCTGCAGGCGTACAAGCGCCCAGCACCGCGAGCATCACTGCCGCGCCAAAGATTGCCCGCATTGTGGTCTCCCCGTCGGAATGTCTGCCTTTATCGATCTACGATATAACGTGATCATTCTCTACCTGTCATCTCGAACCGTAGGAAACTCAGGATCTCTTTCCCAACCCTCCCACTGGGCCCGGCCGATTTTCGGACCGTTTTGTGAGAACGCCTCCGTGATTGGCTCACGCAAGCTGCGCCCAAAGACCTGAACGGACTGACGAACGGGACTGAGGCCCCCTCAGTCATCCTTCGAGACCAACGCCGCTTTACGTCGATCCCTCAGGATGAGGCTGGTTGGCGTAAGAGGGAAGGAAATCCTCGCCACCACAGACTAGCGGCCGAAGCCCTCATCCTCAGGGATCGCAAAGCGATCGTCTCGAAGGACGAGGGCGGCCTCACCGGCCTCCGGAGTGGAAGCGCCCAATGCCCTCTCCCCGCACGCATCCCTCTCTGCCGTCATTCCCGCCGAAGCGCGTCAGAGAGCAGAGCGTGGCCCATGGGCGATACGCATCGGGCGTCCAAATGCGCGGCCCGGGGTCTCCGGCTCAGGCACTTCGCGCGCTTCCGGAATTACACGCGTACTGCGAAGCTAGATACGACCTGATGCAGGCCCGCTCCTCAATCCACTCAACACAGCGGCAGGGACCGCAACTGCCTGCCCGGTTGACGCCCCGTCCCCCCCGTCCCAAGACATCCTTGTAAAAACGAGGAAACCCAAATGGCCCGCTTCACCGGCAAATCCGTCATCGTCACAGGCGCTGCCTCCGGCATCGGCCGCGCCTCAGCGAAACTGTTCGCCGCCGAAGGCGCCTCGGTGATCGCCGCCGATAAGGCCGCCACGGTCCAAGACACGGTCGCCGACATCACCAAGGCCGGTGGAAAGGCGATCGCCATTGAAATGAACGCCGGCAACCAGGCCGACGTGCAGAAGCTGATCGACCTCGCGCTCAGCACGAACGGCAAGCTCGACATCATCTACGCCAACGCCGGCATCTCCGGTGGCACGCCCAGCCTGTTCGAACAGACCGAAGACCAGTGGCTCAATATCCTGCAGGTCAACCTCATCGGCCCGATGCTCGCCATCCAGCTCGGCGCACCGCACATGATCAAGCAGGGCAAAGGCGCAATCGTCTGCACCGCCAGCGTCGCCGGCATCCGCAACGGCGCAGGATCGCCGGCCTACTCCGCCTCGAAAGCCGGCGTCATCTCGCTCGTCTCACTCGCCGCCAACCAACTCGCCGGCACCGGCGTCCGCGTGAACGGCGTCGCGCCCGGCCTCATCGAAACCGGCATGACCCAGCCCATCTTCGACCGCGCGCGCGAGAAGGGCACCGACGACAAGATCGGCCAACTCAACGCCATGCGCCGTGCCGGCCAGCCCGAGGAAATCGCAAAAGTCGCCCTGTTCCTGGCCTCCGACGACGCATCCTACGTCAACGGCCAGGTCCTCCCCGTCGACGGCGGGCTCTCCTCATCCCTACCCGTCGTGCCGCCAAAGCGCTGAAATCCTGAAGAATTTCGCCAGTCGGCAGTGCGAACGCATAGTTTAACGTTTGCACACCCTGCGTTAACCGCAGCTGTGGAAAAACAGCTGGGCAGTCCTTGTGGTCTGCAAAGCCGGTTACGTACATGACGACGGAATTGTTCCTCGCGCCCATGCGAACCGTCCCGATGGTGGAGTACGCCAGCGGTAAGGTGGGCCCGCCTGTGACGCTGGTGCGATCTTTCATCCGCCGCGTCGAGCAGCAGGACTATGTCGGCGCGATCGCGCACTTCTATCACGAAGACGCCACCGTACAGGAAAATCAGGACGCGCCGCGCTGCGGCCGCAGCGCCCTGCTCGCCCACGAGATGGACCTGATGGTCCGCTATGGGAGTATCCCCGTCCGCAAGGTCGAACGTTTTGCAATCAACGGCAACGCGGTCTTCATCAACTGGATTTTCGAACTGAGCACACCCAGCCTCGGTAAGCGCACGCTCGACGAAGTCGCGATGCAGCACTGGGACGGCGACCGCATTCGCCGCGAGCGTTTCTACTACGACCCCCTGCAGCTCACCCCGGCTATTTGAGCGCCACCAGCGCCGCGCCGCCCGCCAGAAGCGCAAGCCCAGCTGCCCGCTTCAAATCGACCAGATGAACCGGCGCGCCGAACAGCCCGAACTGATCGATCAAGGTCGACATCACCAACTGGGCGACCACCACGCACATCACAAAATTCCCGACCCCGAAGTTCGGCGTGACGAAGGTCGCACTGATCGCATAGAACGCCATTGCCGCTCCGCCGAACCACGCCAGCGGCGGGACAGACGCGAACAGGTTTCCCGCTGGCATGGCGGGCCTGAAAGCTGCGAACACGCACCCGACCGCTACGAACGAAATCCCCACCGCGATCAGCGAGGCATGCAGCGGCGACTGGATCGTCCGCCCCAGCGTTCCCTGCAACGCCGCCATGACGGGAATCAGCGCCCCTGCCAGAGCCGCCCAGGCAGCAAATAACGCAACGCTGTTCATGTTCATGGTGCGACCTCCGGAATGCCCGACTTTCATTACGCGGAGCCGCGAAGACACGCATCTGTCCGAAACGAACAGTTTTGCTCATCGTCCCGGACCCGACGCCCTTTACCGCCCGGTATGCGACAGGCACTCTCCCCGACATGAATCTGGTTCAGCCTGTCCTCTTTGTCATTGCACTCGCGGTCGCGCCTCTCGTTTCCGTAGCGCACGCGCAGGCCAATGCGGATACGCGGCCGGATCTTGCCGGCTATTGGTCTCACGCAACCTCCACCAATCTCGAACGCGATTCGAGTTTCGGCGACCGTCTGGTGATGACGCCGGCGGAGGCGGCCGAAGCTGAAGATGAAATGGTGATCGGCGACGAACACAGGACGTCGTTTGTCGTGTCCCCCGCCAACGGCAAACTCCCGGACCTCACCCCGGCGGCGAAAGCCGCTCGCGCCGACCGCATCGCCCAGCTTCCACTCGGCATCGGCTACGCCCGCGGCGATCATCCCGAGAGCATGACGCTCGCTGAGCGTTGCCTGCGCGATTACGGATCGCTGCTCGGTCCGCCGATGATGCCGGTGGGGTATAACAACAATTACCAGATCATCCAGACACCGGACTATGTCGTGATCCTTGTCGAAATGATTCACGACGTCCGGATCATCCCGCTCAACGGAAAGCACCGTCCCGGCGTGATCCGTCCGTGGATGGGTGACTCGCTCGGCCGTTACGAGGGTGACACGCTGGTGATCGAGACCACCAACTTCCGTCCCGATCTCGCCTTCCGTGGCGCGCCGGAGAGCATGCATCTGACCGAACGGTTTCGTCGTATCAGTGACAAGCAGATGGTCTATTCGTTCGAGATCAACGAGCCCACGATCTTCGAAACTCCGATCCGCGCCGAGGTCGCCTTCAACGCTATACCTGGCCCTGTTTACGAGTACGCCTGCGCTGAAGGAAACTATTCCTTCCCCAACCAGCTGCTCGGCCATCGCATCGCCGAAGCCGAGAACGGAACTGACAAATGATCAACGCCGGGGGGCTTGTTCGACTTGGTGCACTGGCGACGCTGCCCATCGTCGCCAGCGCGTGTCAGTACATTCCCGCCCTGCCGTCCCTGCCAAGTTTTGGCCCGGCACCCAGAGCCATCTGTTCCGGCTCTGGCCTCACAGTCGACATCGACTTTGCGGAAGCAGGCCGACATGACTGCATTATCGGTCCAGACGGATCGGTGGTCGTCTCCGTCGATCATGAGCCCGCCTATGTCGAGAGTATCAACCCCAGCCCATGGTTTGCCTTCCGCATCACCACCGAAGATGCGCGCGAAGCGACCGTCACCCTGGACTACACGGACTACAATCACCGCTACGCCCCATATGTCAGCGCCGACGGCCATAGCTGGCGGAAGCTTGCAGACAGCCAGGTGACGCTGAACGAGAAAAAGTCGCGCGCGACGCTGAAGGTCGATCTCACGGCCGGCGCCAACTGGATCGCGGGCCAGCCGATGTCTCCTTCAAGCGACAATCTCGACTGGACGCGCGCCGTCCTCGGCGGATTTGGCTTCACCGAGATGAAGTACGGCGAGTCGCTGGAAGGCCGGCCTCTGGTCGGCTTCGTCGGCGGAGGCTCGCTCGAGGCAATCGTCGTGCTCACGCGCCAGCATCCGCCCGAGACCAGCGGACAGGATGCCTATCGTGGATTCCTCGAGCGCCTTCTTAAGCGCGGCGACGACAAGGCTCTCGCTTTCCGCAATCGCTATCGCATCGTCATCGCGCCAATGCCCAACCCCGATGGAGTTGATGCCGGTAACTGGCGCCTCAACGCCGGCGGCATCGATCTCAATCGCGACTGGGGCACGTTCTCGCAGCCGGAAACGACGGCGCTCTCGCAATGGATCGTGGCGGCGGCCGGCGGTCGTCGTGTCGTGTCGATGATGGACTTCCACTCGACCGACAAGACAGTCATCTACGCACCACCACTGGAAAGCGCTTCGCCGACGATCGCGCTCCTGCCCTTCCTCAAGCAGGCGTTCGACTCAAAACTGAGCGCGCCGCCCGAGTGGAACTACAACCACAATCCCAATGGCGGCACCTCAAAGAGCTGGGCGCTCGAAGCACTCAAAGCTCCGGGCATCACTGTCGAGCTTTGGGACCAGATCCCGACCGCCGACGCCCGCAAGCTCGGCGCGACAGCGGCCGACGCACTGATCGACTACTTCGCTAAATAGTCGGGCAACCTAGAACGTCTTGCGCACGTTCACATAGACGAAGCGACCCTGCGGATTGTGCAGGTCGCCGAGATATCCAAAATTTGTGTCGGCCAGCGGCGGAACTTCGTCGAACAGGTTGCGCGCGCCGATCCGCACGCGCATGGGCGCGCCACTCTCGTGATCGAACTCGTACTGCACATAGAGGTTGTGCGTCTGGAATTCGTCGATGATCCACGGCTGGCCGCTCAACAAATTGAAATCGTCGTAAACGTCCCCGACATACGACGTGAACCAGCCGGCGCCCCAGGCATCCTTGTTCCAGCTGAGCGAGGCTGTATAGCGCCATTCGGGGCGACCGAAGTCGCGGACAAGGTCGCCCTGCCCGGCCACGCGCAAAACGTTAGGAATGCTGCCTGCTGCCGCTGCGGCGTTGATGATGGCGCCGTTCGGCGACACGCCCTGGAAGAACTTGTCGAGATAGGCTGCGTTGATCCGGAAAGAGAAGTCGCCCACGGGCGTCTCGAACAGATCGTAGTAAAGCCCGAGATCGAGGCCCTGCACGGTCCGCTTGTCGAGATTGAGGTAGTTGTCGTCGACGAACAGGATGTCGCCGACGGGCGTCAGCCCTGTGCCTGCAAAGGCTGCGATATCGCCCGCGTCGGGCGCAGCGCGAACGACGGCCGGGTTTGAGCCGCCGCTGAGGCGCTGCACGTAGTCGAGCAGGATCTGGTTGTCGTCGCCGAAAATGCCGACGACGTTCTCCTGCTGGATCCGCCACCAGTCTGCGGTCAACGTCACCTTGCCCCACACTTGGGGGATGAAGGTGCTCTCGAACACAAGACCATAAGAGAGGTTGGTCGATTCCTCCGGTCGTAACCCGGCATTGCCCGCGCGATTGGACGTAACGGCCTGCACTGAACCAATGACGGTTGGGCAGCTGGTCGTGAAGGTCGGAACCGGCGTCCCGTTGGCGACGGCCTGCCGAACGGCCGCTTCGCAGCGGATGAAATCCGTACGGTTGTTCGAACGCTGCAGGCCGCTTTCATATTGCTGTTGCAAGTTTGGCGCGCGAAACCCTTCGGACCACGCTGAGCGGAACAAAAGGAAGTCGAACGGCCGCCACGATAGCGCGACCTTCGGCTTTGTGAGCTCCCCAAACGTGTCGAAGGTCTCGTAACGCGCGGCCAGCTGCAGGTCGATCTTCTCTACCAGCGGAATATTCATGTCTTCCGAGACCATCGGCACCTGCAACTCGACATAGCCCGACTGCACCGTGCGATCGCCCCGCGTATCGCGCGATCCCGAATTGCCCTGCAGATCGTTGGTCGTGAGACCGCTGATGATGTCAGTGAAGTTGATCTTGCCGTCCTGGCGTGGGTCGCGATCATCAAGGAATGTCTCGCGTCGCGCCTCGATGCCGATTGCGGCGCCGACGTCGCCGGCCCACAGCGTGACGAGATCGGGACGCGACAGCTTGAAATCCCACGAGGCGAGCGACGTTTTGTTGCGACGGGAAACTGGAACGGTGATCGCAGCGATGGCCACGGCATTGCCAGGCGTGCAGTCACCGGCTGCTATGTCGACAACGCAGCCGCCATTGAACGGGTTGTACGCATCGGGCGTCGAGAGCGCGAGCTGTTGCTGGAACAGCGTATTGGAGATGCGGTTCTCGCGATCCTCGGTCGCGGCCATGGTGTAGAGCAGCGCGGACTCCCAGTCCCAGCCCGCGATGTCGCCGCGCAGCCCGACGAGAGCGCGTGTCGACAGATTCTCGACTTCCGTCTTGCGCGGACCGGCATCGATGGGGCGGTAGGAGGTCAACGTCAGCGCAAGGCCGCCGGCCGGCGCGTTGGTGTTGGCGAGCCGGTTGGGCGAACCGATCGGGCCAAAGGGATTGTAGTAGTTGGTCGCGGGGATGACGACGGGCGCTGCCGCCAACATTGGCGCCGCTTCGCGATAACCGACCGAGTCCGCAAGATAAACACCAGCTTCGGCAAATAGCTCGAGCCCGCCGCCGATGTCCTGGTTGAGGAACGCAAACAGGTTGTAGCGGTCGACCCCGTTGGTCACCGTGGTGTCCTGATTGACGTTATAGCGCGTGCCCTGCGGCCGCGTGGATGTCGTACCAAGACAGGTGTCCGCCGTGAACGCCACGGCACATCCGCCCAGGGCCGTTGGCTGGGTGTGAAACTGGCCGGCCGCGTTGCTGATCGGAATCGCGCTTACGGTAAGGTTTCCCGCCGTAAAGCGGTCGAACGCGCCCCAAGCCGAGGTCAGCGAGGTGTTGTTGAACCCTCCCGACGCCGTCGGGTCCGCTGCCCATGCAGCTGACAGTCTCGAACGCAGATCGGCGTTCGCCGTGAAATCCCGGTCGCGGGCGAAGATCGGAGCGCGCGTGAAGTAGGAGCCCAGCACCGACAGGCGGGTGGCGCCATCATCGGACTTGAGGCCCAGCTGCATCGCGGCCGTGAACTCTTCCGCCGATGCGCCGTTCTCGTTGCCATAGGTAAGATCGAGCGCGAAGCCCTCAAGGTCATCCTTCAGGACGGTGTTGACCACACCCGCCACCGCGTCCGCGCCATAGATGGCCGAGGCGCCATCAAGCAGGACTTCGATCCGCGTGATCCCAGTCGTTGGAATGGAGTTGGTGTTGACCGTGACGACGGGCACGAGGTTTTCGGCCTGCGTTCCAGGGTGGTTGACCATCCGGCGCCCGTTGAGCAGCACCAGCGTGTTGCCGGTTCCCAGCGCTCTCAGGTTAATCGACGCCGTATCACCACGCGCGTCATTCAGGCTGCCGATCGTGCGGCTGGTGTTGAACGAAACATCGCCCAGCTGGGGAATCGAGCGGAACAGATCATCGCCAGACGATGCCGCGATGGCATTGAGTTCCTTTTCGCCGACCACCACGACGGACAACGTTTCCGTTGGCTGCGCACCGACGATCTGCGATCCGACAACGATAACCACGTCGGAATCGGGGGAAGCATCATCAGGAGGCGGGCCCGCCTGCGCTCGCGCGACGCCTGCCAGCGCCATGGTCGTCGATGCCAACAGCAGGGCTCTAAAAGCCGATCTTCCTAAAGAACAGTGCATGTTTCCCCCCTGGCCGTGACCCGTCACAGCGTCACCAGGCAATACACGCGGCATCGTCCGGAGGCCCTGCAGCTGTCAACCGATTTCCCGCGCCACTGGCCACGGCAACGCTAGCCCGCCTAATCGCCGCCGCCACGACGGGCGCCACGAACGCGAATTTGCCGCGCCTCACGGCGAGTTGAAGCATAGTTTTCAAGGCGTTGACCTTGGCGCGTTGACCGAATTTCAAGCCAAGGCGTCTATGGTCAGATCTCAAGGGTTCATTCAGCCTCGGTTCCAGCGCGTGGCGCACCGCTTCATCGCGGAAACGTCATCGGTTTCGGGCTGGCCGCGTCGGCGGGCCGCAGACGGAAACGTGTTCGGCGGGCGTATGAGTTCCCAGCCTTTCGGCGGCCGGCAGGATGGCTGCTCGGATGGTGTAAGTGTAATGTGGTGGTGGAGTTCAAGGTTTCATGGCGCTGACCAAGGGCAAGATAATCGCGGGCGTTGCAGCTGTGGCCGTTTTGGCCGTCGGCGGCATCGCCTACGTTGCCCTGAACAGCGGTAGCGGCGCACACGGCACAGCCGCGATGGCTGGCGGCGGCGCACCTCGCGGACCCGGTGGCCCTGGAGGGCCGGGGGGGGCTGGCGGTCCCGGCGGCGGTCGCGGCGCCCCGCCCGCACAGGTTGAGGCGGTCGCCGCCGAATCCCGCGTCTTCTCGTCCCGCATCGAGGCTCTCGGCACGCTGGAGCCGCGCGAGCGTGTCGTCCTCTCGGCCAACGCCGCCGACCGCGTGACCGGCGTCTTTTTCGAGGACGGACAGCGCGTCGCCAAGGGCAAGGTGCTGATGACCCTCGTCAACGAGGAAGAGAGCGCCGCGCTGCAATCCGCCCGCGCAACCGAAGCCAACGCGCGCCAGATTTACGAACGCAATCAGCGCCTCGCCGCAGCCGACGCTGTGGCACAGCTTGAACTCGAACGTAGCAAATCCGCCTACGAAGCCGCTGCCGCCTCCGTCGGCGGCGTCCAGGCCCGCCTGCGCGACCGCGTGCTCGTGGCCCCCTTCTCCGGCGTCCTCGGCTTCCGTCAGATATCCACTGGCGCCTTTGTGTCGCCAGGCCAGACCGTCGCGACACTGATCGACGACACCCAGATGCGCCTCGAATTCGGCGTGCCCTCGATCTACCTGAACGACCTTCGCGCCGGGCTCGAGATCACCGCTGTGACCAAGGACATTCCCGGCCGCAACTTCGTCGGCAAGCTGACGTCGATCGACAATGCGATCGACCCGGTCTCCCTGTCCGTCAAAGTACGCGCCACCCTGCCCAACGGTGACGGCGCGCTGAAAGCCGGTACGTCGATGAGCGTGCAGCTGGTGTCCAAGCCGCGCACGTCGCTCGCAATTTCAGAGATTTCGGTAATCGCCGAAGGTTCCAAGAATTTCGTCTACGTTGTCGACCAGTCGAAACAACCTGCCACGGCGAACAAGACCGAAGTAACGCTCGGCGCGCGCGAGCGTGGTGTGGTAGAAGTTCTCTCCGGACTAAAATCCGGCGACGTCGTGATCACGGACGGCGTGCTCAAGGTCCGCCCCGGCGGCGCTGTGCGTGTCCGTTCGGCCGAGACTTCAGGCGGCTCGGGCCCAGCCCGCGTCGCTGCCGGACCAGGCGCTTCGGACAAGTCCGGCCTCGCCCAATAGCACTGCCCTATAGCGCTGGGAGAACCGCGCCATGCTGCTTTCGGACGTCTCGATCAAGCGCCCGGTGTTCGCCACCGTCATCGGCTTCCTGCTGGTGGCCGTGGGTATCGTGTCCTTCACCCGCCTCGCCCTGCGCGAATATCCCGATATCGATCCACCGATCGTCTCGATCCGCACGACCTATGCGGGCGCATCCGCCAACGTTGTGGAATCCCGCATCACCGAGGTGATCGAGGATCGCATCGCCGGCGTTGAAGGCATCCGCTACATAAACTCGTCGAGCCAGGACGGCCAGTCGATCATTTCGATCGAGTTCGACATCTCTCGCAATATGGACTCGGCCGCCAACGACATCCGGGACCGGGTTGGCGGCGTTCTCCGCCAGCTGCCGCAAGAAGCCGATCCGCCAGACGTGCAAAAGGCCGACGCATCGGAAGAGACTGTACTGTGGATGCGCATCGCCAGCGACAAGCGCTCACCGCTTGAGCTGACCGACTATGCGGAACGCAATCTTGTTGACCGTTTTTCTTCGATCGATGGCGTTGCGCGCGTGCAGATAGGCGGCCAACGCACGCCCGCCATGCGGGTCTGGCTCGACCGTCGCGCGATGGCCGCGCGCGGTCTGACGGTTGGCGACATCGAACGCGCCGTACGGACCGAGAACGTGGAAACACCCGCCGGGTCTCTGACCTCGGCCGATCTTGTCTTCACCAACCGGATCGACCGTCCGTTCCGCACGCCGGACGAATTCAAACAACTGGTCATCTCCAAGGGCCCTGACGGCGTCGCCGTTCGCCTCGGCGACGTGGCGCGCGTGGAGTTTGGGGCCGAAGAAGATCGAAGCACCTTCCGCGCCAACGGTCTCGACGCCGTCGGCATCGGCATCGTCAAGCAATCGACTGCCAACGTGGTGCAAGTGGCCAAGGAGGCGCGCGCGCGCGCCGCCGAAGTAATCAAATCGCTGCCTGACGACATGAACCTGGTGGTCAATTTCGACGGCTCGACGTTCGTCAACGCCGCCATCAACGAGGTGTTCATCACGCTCGGCATTGCCGTCGCGCTCGTCGTCGGCGTGATTTTCTTGTTCCTTGGCTCGTTCAAGGCGACGATCATTCCCGCCGTCACTGTTCCGATTTCACTGATTGCATCCTTCACCGTGCTTCAGGCGCTGGGTCTCTCGGTCAACATGCTGACGCTGCTTGCGCTGGTCATGGCCATCGGCCTTGTGGTCGACGACGCCATCGTTGTACTCGAGAACATCCACCGCCGTATCGAAGAGCTCGGTGAGACGCCGCTGGTCGCTGCCTTTCGCGGCACGCGGCAAGTGGGCTTTGCCGTGGTCGCCACCACACTGGTGCTCATCGCCGTGTTCGTCCCGATCACCTTCATGCAGGGCCAGGTCGGCCGCCTGTTCACCGAATTCGCGATCGCTATTGCTGCCGCCATCGCGTTTTCGATGCTGGTGGCGCTGACCATCTCACCGATGATGGCTTCCAAGCTGCTTCCGCCGCACGACGCATCCGAGAAGAAGAAAAAGGGCTTCGGCTACCGCGTGGACCAGGCGTTCTCTGGCCTCCGCAGCGGCTATGCCGCCGTCTATGACGCGACCGTGCGCCGTCCGATCGCCATCGCGATTGCCTTCGTCGGCATTCTTGCCGGCACAGCCTTTCTGTTCACCGCGATACCAGGAGAA
>CANJXY010000028.1 GCA_947478925.1 Hyphomonadaceae bacterium
AGGGGCAGGTGCCCTTCATCGACGATGGCGGCAGGCTGATCGGCGACAGCGCCTTCATCCGCATGCATATCGAACGCGAATACGGCATCGACTTCGATGCGCACCTCTCATCGCTCGAGCGCGCGACGGCGCTCGCCATCGAAGTGATGGTCGATCGCGAACTGGCGCAGGCGATGGCGTATTTCCGCTGGATGGTGCCCGAGAATTTCGCCAAGGGTCCTGCGCTCTTCTTCAACCAGATGCCCGCCGAGCAGCGCGACGCTTTCATCGACGGTGTGATGGCAAGCGTTCGGGGCAACTTCCTCGCGCGCGGCATGGGCCGCCACGCGCATGCCGAGATCGTGCTGCTCGCCGCACGCACCCTCGAGGCGCTTGACGTGTTCATCGGGGACAAGACCTACCTGATGGGGGATGAACCCTGCGGGGCCGACGCCTTCATCTTCGCAGCGCTCGCCGGAACGATGACGCCGTTCTTCGATACGCCCGTGCGCAATGCCGCCATCAGCTACCCGCGGCTTGTCGCCTACGTGTCGCGCATGATGGATCGCTACTATCCCGAGTTTGAATGGGATGCCGGGATCCTTCCGGACCGACAGGCGGCGTAGCGCCGGATCGGTTCACGGGGCGCGTGAATCCGTCGCTCGACAAAAAGACTGTTTCTCCCCGAAGCTGGCGTCAGAACGGGCAAACCAGACTGTCTTCATGCGGCGACGACCGTTCCGGCAGAAGGACGGGGACGTCGGTTTGTCTTGCTGCGTGCAACCCTACCGGCTGACGATCGGAAACACCGGGTTCGGCGGATCCATCCACTGGCCGAGCTTCAGCATCGCTTGCGGATTGCCTGTCAGCTTCGCCGCGCCGCTGGCGATCTTCGGGGGAAGGGGCTGGCCGCCGAAAATCCCGCCGAGGAAATCGGCGCGCGTCAGCGTGAGTGTTGCATCCACCGGCATAGGGGCTGCGATCTCCTCGTGCACCAGCACGCCATTGGCAATGCTGATGAAGGTCTGCTCACCGCTATCGCTCAGCACGAAGGCGAGCTTCAAGCTCTGGCCGGCTGACTTCTCGGGGTTCAGCCGCACGGAGAGAAGGTCGATCAACTGGCCGAGCGGCAGGTTGGCGAGCGAGGCCAGCTGGGCCTGCGGCGTACCGCGTGGCGGGCTGACGCCCTCGCGCAGCTCCTTCGCGCCCGTGAGATAGATGTTGCGCCATGTCGATGGCTCCGCCTGCCAGCCGAGCTGATCGTAGCAGCGCGCCAGCAGGTCCTTCGCGGCGGCGTTGGTGTTGTCTGCCATGATGACGTGATTGAGCAGCTCGGCGGCCCACGCATAATCACCCTTGTCGTAGGACGCCTGTGCCATCGTGTAGACATGCGCTGCACCGCCCATCGCCTCGACATAGCGCGTGCCTGTGTCGACCGGCGGCATCGGCGCGAGGTTCGAGGGGTTGGCGTCGTACCAGCCCATGTAGAACTGGTAGACCGCGCGGGCGTTGAAGCTGAGCGAGCCATAATAGGGTCGGTCATACCATTCGCGGTCGAGCTCTGGCGGCAGTTTCAGCTTGGCTGCGATCTCGTCGCCATTCAGACCCAGGTTCATCAGGCGCACGGTCTGGTCATGCAGGTAAGCGTAGGCGTCGCGATGCTTGCCGAGATAATCCCGGATCACGTCATTGCCAAAGCGCGGCCAGCCATGGCTGGTGATCAGGGTGTCGCTGTCGCCAAACATGCGCAGCGCCCGGGTGAGGCCTTCGGCCCAGACCTTGGCGTCGCGCACTACCGCCCCGCGCGGCGTCAGAATGTTGTGCTGGGTCGCATTGGCGTTCTCGGCCATGTCGACGATCTTCCAGTCAGGGAAGTCGATGTTCATTTCCGCAGGCGCTTCCGTGCCCGGGGTGAACTGGAACACCAGCTTTACGCCATCGATGGTCATCGTCTCGCCGGTTGCTGCGATCTCCTTCGTCGGAGGGATCAGCGAAGCAGAACCAGCCGCGATGCCGGGGCCAATGCCGGCGTTGACGAGGCCGTCGGCGCCCTTGGTCAGCGGGATGCCGAACTGGAACATGGCGCGCCGCTGCATGGCAGGCCCCGCGATGACGTTCTCACCCACGGCAGCCTCAAGAAAACCCTTCGGCGCAATCACGGCGATCTTGCCGGCTTTCACGTCTTCCAGCTTCACGATGCCGGCTGTGCCGGCGAAATGGTCGCTGTGGGAATGGGTATAGATCACGGCTTCGATGGGACGCGCACCGAGCTGTTCAGTGACGAGATCGAAGGCGGCCTTCGCTGTCTCGGTGGAGCCCAGCGTGTCGATGACGATCCAGCCTGTGTCACCCTTCACGAAGGTGATATTGGCGAGATCAAAACCACGCACCTGCCAGATGCGGTCGCTGACCTTGAACAAGCCGTGCTTCGCCATCAGTTGAGCCTGGCGCCATAGGCTGGGGTTCACCGTCTCGGACGATGCATCCTTGAGGAAGTCGAACGCAGCGAGATTCCACACCGTCTGGCCGGCAGCATTGGTGATCAGCGGATCCTTCCGCGTCGCGACAAAGCCGCGCGAGGCGAAATCGAAATCGCGCGTGTCGGTGAAGTTGCGCTCGGTGCGGACTGTATCATGCTCGGCGCGTGTGAAGCTGGACGGTGTTTCCTTGCCTGTCATAGCAACCGGCGGTGCAAGCGCCTTGGCTGTCGGAACAGGCGGCGCCCCCATGCCCGCACATGCGCCAAGCACAATGGCTGATACGACGCCAAGCAATGCCGTCTTCATCCGATCCTCCCGCGACCGCTTCTTGCTTCCTGATAGAAGCGCGCGATCGAGCCGTCCATCGGGGCTTTGACATGGAGAATGAGGGGGGCAGCGCAAAGCGCTTCCGCCGCGAGGGCAAGGCGAAACACATGGGCGCGCGGCAAGGCGCCCAAGCGGCAAGGTCGGGGCAAGAAGCTAGGTGACTATGCCTTCAGGCGGTCGGCGCGCTGCGGGTTGTTGGCGTTGAGCCATGCATCCGTGAGCGGCGTCATCCACCGGCACGCGGCATCCACGAAGACCAAGGCCTTCATGGCGTCGGGCGAAGGGCGTGTGGCCATCGTATACGCCTGTTCCACGTCGCGGGTGCGATTGGGATAATTCAGCGCAAACATGTCGCGGCGCAGGTCGAGGTCTTCGGTGTAGGTCTGCTCACGCTCGAGGATCAGCGCGAAGCCAGCCGCGAGAACGGCGTGGCCCGCATCCATCGCAGCCGCGCGGACCCGGTCGGGAGACTTGGCTGCGCCGAGACGTCCAGCGGCATTCAACATGCGCGAGCGAAAATTCAGGATGTCGCCATTCATGACGGCGGCGTCGAGGCGTTGCGGCGCAAGCATGCGCGTCATGTTGCGACCGGCAACGCAGACGGAGTTGACCGCAAGACGGAAACGGGCAGGCGAGAAGGCGCCATCGGTGGTGAACACATCTTTCCAGCTGAACACGGCAATCGCGATGCGGCCGACGCGCGGATGACGGCGGCGCAGTTGCGCGGCTATCGCATGTTCCCAGCCATCGGCCTTGCTGCGGGTATGCGCAGCGCCCATGCGGAGAAGAACGAAAACGGCCACGCCGCCCGGGCGCCCACGCGCTGCCGGGCCGGAGAGGTAAACGGAATGGAGCTGCTCGCCAAACCGCTCGAGCGCCGCATCGGCAACTTCGTCGGCAGCCTCAAGAGCAGGTTGAGCGATCTGTTCGCGCGCGATCGCGGCGTTGGTTACACGGCCCCAGTGATCCTGGGGCCAAAAGGCGCCGCGCAGTCGAACCGTATGGCCCATACGCTACTCCCGTCCTTGCCCGTGAAGAGATGCACTCTCCGGGCCACACCTCCCATACCTCCGTCCCAGTGCGTTAACACATCCGTTAATGCGAGCTCTGGAACGAACGTCGCCGTAAACAAAACGTTAAGTCGCGCGCAGCGGAGCGCAAGGGATTTCAACTGCTGAAACCGCAATTTACCTGTTGCTGCCCGCGCGACCGCATTCACAAAGGTTAACAACAGAGCACGCGATCAGGGCGTTGAGGCCGACCTGATGTGCTGCCTGCACTTCATTTTCGGCTGGATGTGGCGGCCGAAATTCTCGACGCCCAGCACGAAGTCATCGAACGTCAGCAGCACGCCCGATGTCCCGGGCACGGATGCCACCTCGTCGAGCATGCGCGCGACTGATTCATAACTGCCAACCAGCGTGCCCATGTTGAGATTGACCGCACTTTCCGCTGCCGCCAGCTGCGTCGTGTTCGTATTGGCGCCGCCCTTCGCATTGGGCGCTGCCTGGTTGGCGAGCCATTTCGTGGCGCCCTTGTCCTCGCCTTCGCGATAGAGCTGCCACTTTGCCATCGCCTTCTCGTCGGTCTCGTCCGCGATCACCATCATAAGGAGGTAGGAGCCGACATCGCGGCCTGTCTTCGCAACCGCCGTTTCCAGACGTGCGTTGACCGGCGCAAAGGCGGTCGGCGTGTTGACGCCCTTGCCGAGCGCGAAAGCATAGTCGGCATACTTCGCCGTGAACGCCAGCCCTTCGTCGGACGATCCCGCGCAGATCAGCTTGACGCCCGCGGCGTTCGGCCGGACCAGACAATCCTCCATCTGGTAATACTCGCCCTTGAAATCAGAGCGGCCCGTGTCGAGCAGTTCGCGCAACACGGTCGCGTACTCGGCGAGCACATTGTACCGGTCCTTGTAGTGCTTGTCCCCCGGCCATAGGCCCATCTGGTCGTACTCGGCCTTCTGCCAACCGGTGATCAGGTTGATGCCGAACCGCCCCGGCGCGATCGAGTCGATCGTTGCCGCCATCCGCGCCACCATCGCGGGTGGAAAGATCAGCGTCGGCGCGGTGGCGAAAATCTTGATCCGCTCGGTCACCGCTGCGAGCCCCGCCATCAGCGTGAAGCTTTCGAGATTGTATTCCCAGAATTCCGACTTGCCGCCGAAGCCGCGCAGCTTGATCATCGAGAGCGCGAAGTCGAAGCCGTACCTGTCGGCCGCCTGCGTCACTGTCTTGTTCAGCTCGAACGATGGCTTGTACTGCGGAGACGTCGTGGAGATCAGCCAGCCATTGTTGCCGATCGGAATGAAGACGCCGACTTCCATTTTGCTCGTCATCTGATCAGCCTTTCGGGTCTGTGAGCCAGTCTATTACCGCGCTGTTGAAGACGACCGGATCGGTCACACTCATGGCGTGACCACCCCAGGGGCAGATGTCGAGTGTGGCGTTGGGCAAGCGCTCCGCCAAGCGCTGGGAACAAGTGTAGGGCGCCAGCATGTCGTCATGCGACGCACAGAGCAGCACCGGCGCCGCAATCTTCGGCAGCTTCGCATCGATATCGAAAGTCAGCAGCGCCCCGATCCTGGAGAGCATCACCTCGATCGAGGGGAAACCCTTCACCATATGCTCCTCCTCGGCGTCGATCCTGTCGGTGTTCTCCGAGATCCACTTCGCAGGATAGAGAAACAGCGGTTGCGCCCGCACATAGGCCCGCTTGCCGGACTTCCTCAGAAGGGCCATCCGCGCCTCGAAGCAACGCGCAATGTGGGGATCGGGCCGTGACCAGCCATTTACCACCACCAGCTTGCCGACGCGCTTTGGCGATTTCAGCGCGAGCACAAGTCCCGCAAGGCCGCCGGCTGCATGACCCATCACATGCGCTGTCTTCACTTTCGCTGTGTCCATCACGATGCGCATGTCCGCCGCCATGGCGTCCACCGAATGCGGCGTGGTGAGTTGGCGCACGCTGCGACCCGTCCCGCGATGATCGTAGAGCAGCACACTGAAATGCGATTTCAGCACCTCCATCTGCGGCGCCCAGAAGTTCGCAGATCCGCCAAGGCCCGCCGACAGCAGAATGGTAGGCGCTCCAGCGGGGCCGGGGATCAGGTCGTACCAGAGACCGTCGGTAGTCGTGGCCACGTGCTACTTCTTCCCGATATGCGCGATCGATCCGATCTCGACCAGCGCGTCCGGGCGCACGAGGCCGCACACGATGCACCAGCGCGCCGGCTTCTCGCCCGGGAAATACTCGGCATAGACCTTGTTCATCGCGGCATAGTCGTCCCAAGACTTCAGCATGATGTTGTTCATGGTGACGTCGTCCATCGTGCCGCCCGCCGTCTCGATCACGCTCTTGATGGTCTCGAGGATATGCCGCGTCTGTCCCGCGGCGTCGCCAACATGTGTGATCTTGTTGTCACTGTCGAAGGCCAGCGTGCCCGAGACATACACGATCCCGTCGGCATACGTGCCTGGCGAGAATGGCGCGATCGGCGTGTGCGAACCGGGTGGCAGGACGATTTTCTTGGGCATGGACGGCTCCTCGAGCAATCAGTTAAGGCGTGTTCGGGCGAAACGGGATTGTTCATGGCCTACATGATCCGCATCACGCGCAACAGGAAAGGCGGCGAGGGCGGCGGCGCCATCACGCTCGCAGAGTGGATCGATGCGGTGGATAGCCTCGCGCACGTCCGCCTGGCCGATGGCGACTATGCCGTGACACTGCCCGAGACAGGCCAGGTCTTCACCCTGCGCAATACTGGCGGTGACGCCGAAGTTTTTCTCCCGCATGCCGATAGCTGGCGACGCGTCTTCCGTTGGGATGACGAGCAAGTCTCCTTCGTCGGAACGGAAGAGTTTGTAAGCAACGCTGCCTGTCAGCTGAGGCGCATTGCAAGGCAACTGGCAGAGGTGCTGCAGGCGAGCGTCATCGGCGATGAAGGTGAGACCTATCCCTGACGCTTGCGCCATCCGCTAACCCTTGCGCTTTGCTTCAACCTGCCCGAACGCGCCCTTGAAGTCCGCCACGCTGCTGACCCATCCGAAAAACGTCTCGATGTTGTAGATCGCGGCTTTCTGAACGAACTCGGGCCCGGCCTGATGCGTGGCGTCCTCCAGGACGACGCCGAAATATTCGAGGAAGAATCCATCGCGCAACGTACTCTCGACGCACACATTGGTGGCGATGCCGGTGAACACCAGATGGCGGATGCCGCGTGAGCGCAACACACTGTCGAGCTGCGAATTGAAGAAGCCGGAATAGCGCGTCTTGTGCAAGCAGATATCGCCCGGCTGCGGCGCCAGCTCGTCCACAAGTGCATAGTCCCAGCCGCCGCGCGCCAGCAGCTTGCCCATCAGTTCGGGCTGCGCCCGCATCGTCTTCAACGCGTTCGACTTGTGATAGTTGGGCGAGCCCGGCCCACCGGCCTCGACATAGTCGCAGTCCCATCCGTTCTGGAAGAAGATCACCGTCATGCCCGCCGCGCGCGCCACCTCCAGCACAGCTCTGGTATTCTCAATCACGCGCTTGGCGCCCGAAATGTCGAAGCCCGCGAGATCGAGATAGCCGCCCTTCGACGCATAAGCGTTCTGCATGTCGATCACGATCACTGCGGTCTTCGAAGCCGGCACCGGGATCGGCTCGGGCCGGCAGGGCAACATGATCGTGTCGTCGGGCATCCGCATCACCGCCTTGTTGCATCTTGCCTTGTCTCTGGCCGAACATGGCATAGCCTCGCCCGGCGCCAACCAATTTTCGCCAACCGACAGGCCCACCATGACCGAACGCTCCCACATCGCGCTGCCCGCCGCCGCGCTGGACCGGCTTTTTCGTGCGGCGCGTACCCATAATGCATTCGAGCCCGGCGAGATCGCCGAGGCGCTGGTGCGGGAGATGTACGAGTTGGCAAAGTGGGGGCCGACCGCCTCCAACTGCAATCCGGCGCGTTTCGTCTTCCTCACCACGCCCGAAGCCCGCGCCCGTCTCGCGCCCCACATGTCGAGCGGCAATCGCGCCAAGACACTGGCCGCGCCCGTCAACGTCATCATGGCCCATGACCTGAACTTCGCCGAGAAGATCCCTTTCCTGTTTCCGCACAAGCCGGAATCAGCCGTGTGGTTTGCCAAACAGGAGATCGCGCAGGAGACCGCGTTCCGGAATGGCTCGCTGCAGGCGGCTTACTTGATGTTCGCCGCCCGCTCGCTCGGCCTTGATTGCGGCCCGATGTCTGGGTTCAATCCACAGGGCGTCAACGATGCGTTCTTCAAAGGAACGGCCCTGCGCGCGAACTTCATTTGCAATATTGGCCACGGCACGGAGGAGAACCTGTTCCCCCGCCTGCCGCGCCTTGCCTTTGAAGAAGCCTGCCAGATTCTCTAGATCTATTCGCGCTGGAAGCGGCCAAACTCTGCCGCCGGTATCCGCACCGTGCTCACCCCATTGGTGATCCACGCTTGCTCAAGACCTGCCTCTTCGGCAAAATTGTACTGGAAATCCGCGTCCGGAATGCTCGGGCTGACGATGCCGTTGAGCAGCGCATTGCCGGGATGGAATGCATGCGTGTGCATCACCAGCATTACGTTCCATCCCTGCGCGTGATCCACCAGCGCGGGGTTGGTCAGTGGCGACATCCGCCCGATGCCATCCTGATTGATCGTGAAGAAATAGATACGCAGCCGCGCTGCATCCGCGGATCGCATCACGACGTTCGCAAACTCAGTCGGCGCTACGAAGATGTCGCGCCGCGCGTGCTGAATGCCAACCATCAGCTTTTCGAGACACCCCGCCGGCCTGATCCAGCTGGCCGCGTTGGCAGTTACCAGCCCGTTGGCCTGCGATGGGCTGGCCGCCAGCAGCTTCAGCGGATCGGTTGCCTCGCCGCTTCGTGTCAGTTTCGCGCGGAAGTCTGCGTACGCGCCATCTGCGGGATCGGCATTCGACCACAACACCGGATCGTTCGCGACATCCCATATCTGCAATAGCCGCCCATCTGCGCCATGCGGATCACCGCTCTGCTCCAGGATTGTCGGCGCGGGCAGGGTACAGGCTGATGCCGCGACCGGCAGCGTTTGTGTCTGGCATCCGGCCAGCACAAGCCAAAGACAAGCCAGCATCCATCGCATCGCCGCCTACTCGAAAATGATCTTCGGCGCTGGCTTGCTCGGCGCCGCGCCCAGCGCTTCGTTGACCGCTTCGGCCAACAGACGGAACGCCTCCGCCGCATTGCTGTCGCCCGTCGCCGCCGGCACGCCGGCATCCCCGCCCTCGCGCAGCACGGGCAGGATCGGCAACGCGCCGAGGAATGGCACTTTCAGTTCTTCCGCCGTTCGCTCGGCGCCTTGCTTCCCGAAGATATAGGCGCGCGATCCATCCGGCTGCTCAAACCACGCCATGTTCTCGATCACGCCCAACACCGGCACCTGCGTCTTGCGGAACATGCCGACGCCGCGCCGCACATCGGCCAGCGCCACCTCCTGCGGCGTCGAGACGATCACGGCGCCATCCAGCGGCAGTTTCTGTACGAGTGTGAGCTGCACTTCTCCGGTGCCCGGCGGCGTGTCGATAAAAAGCAGATCAAGCTCGCCCCAGTCCGTATCCGTGATCAGCTGGTTGACCGCCGACATGACCATAGGGCCGCGCCACACCACCGCCTGATCGGGATCGACCAGATAGCCAATCGACATCGTCGCTAGCCCGTGCGCCATCACCGGCTGCATGCGCTTGCCTTTTACCTCGGGTCGCACACCAACCGTACCCAGCATCGTCGGCAGCGACGGCCCGAACACATCGACATCCAGCAGGCCCACGCGCAGCCCGCTGCGCGCCGCCGCGACCGCGAGGTTCACCGCGACCGTCGACTTGCCGACCCCCCCCTTGGCCGAGGCCACCGCGATGATGCCCCGCGCCGGCCGTGCAATCTCTTCACGCGCTGGCGGCTGTGGCGCAGGCCGCGCTGCTGGAACACTCCGCGCGCCCGTCGCAGCCTCCGCTGTCAGCACCGCCGTCACAGCGCTCACCCCGGCAAGGCGTGCGACAACATCTTCGGCCGCCTTGCGCAACGGCTCGTCCGCCGCCCCGACACCCGTCTCGATCACGAACCCGACCTTGCCATCGGCGCGAGCTACCAGCCCGGTCACGCGCCCCGACGCGACAAGGCCCTTGCCGGTCACGGGATCTTTCACGCCATCAAGGGCTGCGCGAACCTGATTTTCGAGAGGCGAGGGCATGCTGGCTCGGTTGGTTGAACGAGCGCCCTGCTATCAGACTTTTTTCCCGTCGCCAAAGCGTCCCGCCACCATGCGGACAAGTCCTCGCAGCACGTACGGCGTCTGCCGGGTATCTTTCAGTACAACGTCAAGAGCGCGGAACGGCTTTCCGCCTTTCACGGCTGTCATGAAGTCGATCCACACAAGGCGCGAGCGCGTCGAGAATCTATGTTGTTCGACCAGTTTTGCATCCGTTGGCGACAACCGCCCGGACGCCAGCAGGCGATCGTCGCAGGCTTCCAGCGCCGCGAGCTCGGTCCGGCCGTGGTTGAGCGACAGCGAATTTCCGCGCATCACGCTGACATAACCGGTCCATGGGATCAGTCGCATCCTTGCGCCGAGGCTCAGCGCCCGGGCGTAGAGATCATAGTCTTCGCCCAGCCGCATGCTCGCGTCATAGACCAGGCCATGCCGCTCGAGAAAGGCACGGCGCACCAGCGGCTTCAGGAAACCGAGCTCCCGCCGCATGCGCGAGGGCCTGGTGATGTTGCTGTCGATGAAAAAGCCGAAACTGACGTCGATCGGTGTTGCGTCGTCACGGAACCACAACGGCTTGCCCGCCGACGCCGGCTGTCCTTCCGGCGTCTGCATAAGATCATCAGCGATCAGGTCATAGCCCGCTTCGGACAGCGCCATCAGCTTGGCCAGACGCCCCGGCTCCATGAAATCGTCCGAGTCCAGAACGGCAATCCACGCCGCCTTGCTCGCCGCGAGGGCGACGTTGCGCGCCGCCGCTGGCCCTGCATTCTTCGCCTGGGCCAGCACCATCAACCGCCCGGATCCATCGTCCGCCGCCCTGGCCGCAGCCAGGGTTGCACCATCGTCGCCCGAGGCATCGTCCACAACGACAACTTCGGCCGTTTCGGGTTGCGCAAGCGCCGAGGTGACTGCCCGTCCGAGGGTTCCCGCCGCGCGCCAGGCCGCGATCACGACCGTAACGCCGGGCGTATTCGAGGTCATGGTCATGGTTGATGGGGTCGCGAGCATGAAACCTGGGGTGCAAGAAAGCCGCCAAGGAGGTGGTCTTTCGGCCATCCAAGTAATGCTGATTACGGCCAATAAGCCTTTCAAAGTCTTCGTCAGGCGAATTCACGGCTTCGTCATGGGGGAAACTGGTCGCGCCTTGGGGGAAAGTCTCTTAAAGCGCGCCCTTGAACCGGCTTTAATGCAGGCTCAACTAGTAGACGACACAAATCTCCCAGACATGTGCGCAAGAGGAGGGGCTAATGCCCTGGAACGACAACAAGGGCGGCGGCGGCGGCCCCTGGGGCGGCGGCGGTTCCTCCGGCGGCGACGGCAAGGGCGGCGGCGAGAGCCCGTGGGGCAAGCCCGGCGGTGGCGCTGGTGGTCCCGGCGGCTCCGGTAACAAGCCCGGTGGCGGCCCCGGCGGCGGCAAGGATCGTCCCGATCTGGAAGAAACCCTGCGCCGTATGCAGGAGCGTTTCCGTCGCAAGGACGGCGGCGGGTCCGGAAGTGGCTCAGGCGGCACAGGCGGCCCTGGCCGCGCCCGCGGCTTTGGCGCAACCGGACTGATCATCCTTCTCGCCATCGCAGTCGTTGGCTGGCTTTTTACGGGCATCTACCAGGTCAACGAGCAGGAGCGCGCCGTCGTGCTGCGCTTCGGTACGTTCCATCGCTACGAAGAGCCGGGCTTCCGCATTCGCCTGCCGAGCCCGATCGAGCGGCACGAGATCGTGCAGGTGAACACCGAGCTGCGTACGCGCATCGGCGGCGAGGCCCAGGCCAACCTGATGCTGACGGGCGACGAAAACATCGTCGACATCGACTTCACCATCAACTGGCGCATAGCCGAACCACGCGACTACCTGTTCAACGTCGTCGACAAGGATAAGGACACCAACCGCAACATCCTGATCGAACAGATCGGCGAGAGCGCGATGCGTGAAGTCGTCGGCACGTCGGCGTTTGAGCCGATCACCACGGGCGACCTTACCGGCGTTCAGACCCGCGTGCGCTCGCTGATGCAGGACACGCTGAATTCCTACAAGGCCGGCGTCGAGGTTATCTCGATCGCCATTGCACGCGCGTCGGCTCCGGAAGAAGTCGCCAGCGTTCAGCGCGAGGTGTCGAGCGCCGAACAGAACAAGGCCAAGCGTGAAGCAGACGCCATCGCCTATCGCAACAATGTGGTGCCTACCGCGGAAGGCAAGGCGAAGGCCATGCTGCAGGAAGCCGAAGGCTACAAGGCTGCAACCGTCTCGGAAGCCAAGGGTGAGGCCGACCGTTTCAACCTTATCTACGAACAGTACAAGCTCGCTCCCCGCGTGACCCGTGAACGCATGTTCCTGGAAACAATGGAGAGGGTGATCGGTCGTACTGACCAGATCATCATGGACAACAAGGCCGGGGCCGTTCCGATCCTGCCGCTCGACCAGCTGCGCGGCCGTCAGACGCCGAAGGGGCAATAATCATGCAACGCCTTCTCGTCATCAGCGGCATCGCCGCCGCAGTCGTCCTCCTGATCCTCGCCAACGCATTCTACGTCGTGCCGGTGGACCAGCAGGCCATCGTCCTGCGCTTTGGTCAGGCGCAATACACTGTCAACGCCACCGAAGCCGGGATGTCGGAAAAAGGTCCGATGCAGAATCTCGAGGCCGGCCTTCATCTCAAAGTGCCGCTGGTCGATGACGTACGTTACTACGACAAGCGCAACATGGGCTATGACCTGCAGGCGGATGAGATCATCGCCGCCGACCAGCAGCGGCTCAACGTCGATGCCATCGCGCGGTGGCGCATCAAGAATCCGCTGCAGTTCTTCCGCGCCGCCTCGACGTATGAGCAAGGGGAATCCCAGCTCCAGCTGCGCTTCACCGCTGCTCTGCGCGGCGAACTCGGCAAGGTGGCGCAACCTGATATCATCTCGGCCCAGCGGGCCACGCTCATGCAACGCGTGCGCGCTGCCCTGCAGGCGCAGATGAACACGCTCGGCGTCGAAATCATCGACGTCCGCATCCGCAAGGCCGACCTGCCGCAGGCGAACTCCCAGAAGGTCTATGACCGGATGAAGTCGCAGCTGCAGCAGAAGGTCAGCCAGTACAACGCCGAAGGTGAGGGCCTCTATCAGTCCATCACCGGCGAAGCCGACAAGCAGGTGCGTGTTCTCATCGCTGAAGCCCAACAACAGGCCCAGCGCATGAAAGGTGAGGGCGACGCCGAGCGAAACAAGATCTACGCGTCCGCCTACAACAAGGACCCGGAGTTCTTTGCCTTCTACCGCTCGCTCATCGCGTATGACACCGCCATCAAGACAGGCACGCCCTTCGTCATGTCACCCGACAGCGACTTCTTCAAATACTTCAAGAGCAAGGACGGCCGGTAGGATTGCCGCTCGCGACTCAGACAAACGCCGCTCCGATTTCGGGGCGGCGTTCCTGTTTTTGCGGTCTACTTCCGCTTCGCCGGCTCAACCGGCATAGCCTCGAACTCCGCTTCACTCAGCACAGAGTTCTCCACGATCAGCCAGCGATCGTCCTTGCCCTTTGACAGGGCGATCGCATAGACGTCGCCATCGCCCGAGGCGCCGACCTTCACCACCGCATCTCGCCGGTCGTAGCGCGGACCTTCGACCTTGCCTTGCTCGCGCGCCAGGATGGCCACCATCTCGGGCGCGAAGATCCCGCGCCATGCTTCGCTTTCGGGCCCATCGGCCAGTGCGGCCTTGATCGCGTCCATGTTGATCTGGTCAACCAGCGGCAACATGCGCGGCAGGTCGCGTGTGTTGTAGGCCTCGACAAACGCCTGCGCGACCGCAACGGGATCCTTCATGTCCGGAGCAGGCGGTCCGCCGCACGCGGCGAGGGCTAACAGCAGAAGTGCGCCAGGTCCTCGCCTCATGCCGCCAGCCACGCTGGTTTTGCGAACGGCAGGTCGAGATCGTGCGCCACGGCCGCGTGTGCGATCTTGCCGTCGGCGACGTTGAGCCCTTCGGCGAGGTGGGGATCAGCTTTCAAGGCGGCCTTCGTGCCCTTGTTGGCGAGGTCGAGGGCAAAGGGCAGCGTCACATTGTTGAGCGCATAGGTCGACGTACGCGGCACCGCGCCTGGCATATTGGCGACGCAATAGTGAAGAATACCATCGATCTCGTAGATTGGATCGTCGTGCGTCGTCGGTCGCGATGTCTCGAAGCATCCGCCCTGGTCGATGGAGATATCGACCAGAACAGCGCCCGGCCGCATCTCCTTGAGGTGTGCCCGCGTGATCAGCTTGGGCGCCGCGGCGCCCGGGATCAGCACGGCGCCGATCACCAGATCGGCCTCGAGCACGGCCCGATCAATGGCCGCCTGGGTCGCGTAGACCGTGTCCACCGCGCCTGCAAACTGCACGTCGAGTTCTTCAAGGCGCGGCATAGAACGGTCAAACACCGTCACGTTGGCGCGGCTGCCGATCGCCATCTCTGCTGCGTGCGTTCCCGAAACGCCCCCGCCGAGGATCACCACGTTCGCGGCCGGCACGCCAGGCACGCCGCCGAGCAGGAGACCGCGTCCGCGTTTGGTTTTCATCAGCGCATAGGCGCCAACATTGATCGACATGCGACCTGCAACCTGGCTCATTGGCTGGAGTAGGGGGAGACGACCGGCGCGGTTCGTAACTGTTTCATATGCGATGCACGTCGCGCCTGATTTCATCAGAGCTTCGGCCTGAGGTTTGTCGGCGGCGAGGTGGAGGTAGGTGAACAGCGTGTGCTTTGGCGTCAGCATTGCGCATTCCTGCGCCTGTGGCTCTTTCACCTTCACGATCATCTCTGCGGTCGCGAAAACGTCCGCGGCCGTATCCAGTATCTTCGCGCCGGCCTTCACATAAGCCGCGTCCGTGGCGCCAAGCCCGAGCCCGGCGTTTGTCTGCACGAACACGTCGTGGCCCGCGCGGGTCAGCTCCATGACGCTCTCCGGCGTCAGGCCTACGCGATATTCCTGTGTCTTGATTTCTTTCGGAACGCCGATCTTCATGCGGTTCTCCTCAGCCTGCCCGGCCGGTTATGCCAGAATCAGGCGTTTGGCCGCCAGAGCATTGCGTAGAGAGTTCTGCCTATTTCCAGGAACGAGACGGCGATGCGAGGCAAAATGCATCCATCAGAGCCTCAATCGCGGGGCGGGATGCCCCCCATGAAGGCGCGCAGCGTTCGAACCGTCTCGTCCGGCAGCTGTTCCATCGGCAGGTGCCCGCCTTCAGGATACGTCACGAGATAGGCTTTCGGGATCGCATTCGCGATGGCTTGCGCGTCAGCGGGCGGGATCAACGCATCCTTCTCACCGACCATCACGAGGGTCGGAACATCGATCTTGCGGAAGCTGTCGACGGTCCACGGCGGAGACGCTTGCGAACGCTGTGTCAACAGCACGTCGCGATGACCTTCGCCCATCGCAAAGTTAGCATAGCGATCGACCAAATCGTCGGTGACCAGAGCTTCATCGACATAGGCCGACTTCAATCCGCTGGTCGCGATCAGGTGTGGATCAATGAGCTTGATCAGGAAGCGTCCGAAGCCATTGTTGAACAGCCCGACGAATGCCGGTGGCCCGCCGCTCTTGCCATCGCCGGGCCATCCCGCTGCATCAACGAGAACAAGCCCATCGAGCCTGTCCGGATGCGCCATCGCATAGGCAAGCGAGACCGCCCCACCCATGGAGTTTCCCGCCAGCACGAAATGCCTGACGCCGAGCTTCTCTGCGAGCGCATCGACCAGCGCGGCATTGCCTTCGAGCGTCGCCTGGTATCCCGGAGGCGTTTCCGTGAGTCCGTGTCCGGGCAGGTCGATGGCAATGAGACGATAGTCGCCTTTCAGCCTTTCAACCCACGGTCGCCACGCATGCACCGATGCAGCAAATCCGTGGACAAGCATGATCGCAGGTCCCCCGCGCGGGCCTTCGTCTGTGTAATGAATATTGAGCCCGGGTGCGGCTTCGAATGTGCCTGAAGTCGACAGCACATAGTCGGCACGGAGCTCAGCGAACGGAATCTCGCGCGAGGCGCACGCGGTTGCAACGCATGCAGCGACCAGTCCGACGAGGGGTAAACGCCAATGCTTCATCGCTTGATCTTTGCATCTATAAATCTCTTCGGTCTACGCTCCTGATACCGAAAGGGATCACCTATCGAGCACCGGATGCGGCAACGCGGCGCGGCGATGTTTGCTGGTGTTGGGCTAGTTTGAGGCTGGTCGACTGACGGGTGGGGGTAGGTAAGGTGTCTCAGGTTCACGTTGCGCCCTTGCGCGCCTTTCTCGCGGAACGTCCGGCCGTGTGGCGTCTTGCTGCTGTCGTCGGCGGTAGCTGGGTGATCGCTGCATCGTCGTGGGTATCCGCGCCGATCTATCCCGTGCCGATGACAATGCAGACATTTGCGATTCTGCTGGTCGCGGGACTGGCAGGCGCGCGTCTTGGGGCTGCGATCATTATCACATGGCTCGCGCAGGCGGCACTCGGGCTGCCGTTTCTCGCCGAAGGGTCTGGCGGCCTGGATCCTTTCGCCGGGCCGACCGCAGGCTATCTCGCCGGTTTCGTCGTTGCGGTCATCGCGAGCGGCTCGCTGGCTGAGCGGCCGGGCCTGCGTGGCTGGGCGCCGTTGCTTGGCTTGTTCATGCTTGGGCACGCGATCATTCTGGCCTGCGGCTGGTTGCGCCTTGCGATGATCATCGGGCCGCAACCGGCATTCGATTCTGGTGTGTCGCCCTTCCTGCTGGGCAGCGTGCTTAAATCCTTCCTCGCAGTCGCGGTCATCCGCCTCGTCGAACCCTGGATCCGTTCGCTGAGCTCCTAAGCTGCTTCTGGCGCCTGTTCTCTGGGCCTGTCGATCAGCCCGCGCCGCTCGACCTGATCGGCGATCCAGGCGCTGATCTTCTCGTGCCCGAGCCCCATCTGCGCCAGAAGATCGGCAGCGAGTTCAAGACCCAGCGGCTCAGCGCGCGAAATGTGCGCGCGGAAGCCCGCGCTGTTGAGCTTTGCCTGTTCGGCTATGTCCGCGGCTACGACCAGCCGGGGCTGTGTCGATCCAGGCAAAGCGGCAAGACCTGCTGCCCCAAGGCCACGAATACCGAGCACGATGGCGCGTGCATGGCCCGCGTCGAGACTGGTCATGAGTTTGTCATCGCGCGCATCGCCAAAGGCGATCGAATAGCCATCGGATGCCGCAAGTACGAAGCGGTCAGGATCGGAATCGACCGCCACATAGGCGATGTCGTGATCGCGCAGCGCGTCGGCTGCGAGACGTCCGGCCGGTGTCATGCCGAAGATCAGGACGGGGTGCTCCTCTGCGACCTCGTCCGTATCTACGGCGGCGCCCTTGGTTGTCTCGGCAATCTGCTTGGCTATGTGCAGGCCCAGCGATGTCCAGATTGGCGCCGCGATCAGCGTGAGTGCGACGGAGGTGGTCAGGATCCCGGCCCACGGGGCTGGCATGGCGCCGGCGATGGAGGCAATGCCGACCACGACCAGCGTGAACTCAGATCCCTGGCTCAGGAGAAAGGCAAGCTGCGTCGCCCCGGGAATCGCCCAGCCGTTGAGACGGGCGGCCACGAACACGACGATGGTCTTCACGATCATGATCACCAGCGCGGTCGCAAGAACGGCGGGCCAGATCAGAGCGAGGGTTGGAAGGTTGACGCCCATGCCGACGCTGACAAAGAAAAGCCCGAGCAGAAGTCCCGCGAACGGCTTCACCTCGGCCTGAACCACGTTGCGGTAGGGCGTGTCCGACAGCGCCATGCCGGCAAGGAATGCGCCGAGATTGAGCGACAGGCCGGCATTTGCGGTCGCAGCGCTGGCGGCCAGCACGATGAAAAGGGCGACGACAGTGAATGTCTCGCGATTGTTGGTTGCCGCCAGTGACTCGAAGAGCGGACGCACCAGGAACCGTCCGGCAAGGATGGCGACGGTCAGTGCGACGACCGCTTTCGCGAGAATGACCAGCGCTTCCATACCCAGAAGGTTTGTCGAGACGCCGAACGAGGCAGCATAGGTCAGAATGAAGATGGCGACGACGTCCTGTGCAACGAGGACCGCCGTCGCGGATCGTCCCATCGGGCAGCCCGGCTGGTTCCGGTCTGACAGGATGCGCGCAACCACCGCTGTCGATGACAGGGCGAGCGAGGCGCCGACCAGAACAGCGACAGGCCAGGGAAAGCCGAAGGCGTAGCCGACGAGAGCGAAGACAAGCCCGCAGAGGATAATCTGGAGCGGCGCAAGACTGATCATGTCGTGCCGGCGGAGGGCGATCTCGCGCAGCGAGAAGTGCAGGCCGATGTCGAAGAGGAGGAAGACGACACCAAGGTCAGCAAGGAACCGGGCGGTGTCGTTGTTCTGGACCAGGCTGAAGCCCGATGGTCCGATAACCAGCCCGGCGGCGAGATAGCCCACGATGGGGCTGAGCCTTGCGGCTCGCGCCGCGAGCGCGGCCGCGAGGCCGGCGCCAAGATAGATGATGGCCGGCTGCAGGGTTTCGACGGCAGTCACGCGCTGCGTCCCTCCTCGATACTGCCCCGTTCAGCCCTGACGTCGTTGCATTAAACCCGGCTCGCAGGCCAGTGAAAATTGAAGGGGTAGGCAGAATGCGAAACGGAACGAGCCGCCGCGAGGACCGCGACGGCTCCATATTCCCGGGCGAACAGGCCGCCCGACTAGCAAGGCCCGTGACTACATGGACTTCTTGATCGAGAAAATCACGCGGTCGTCGAAGGCTGTGACGTTGTCCACGTCGGTGCCGACGTAACGCAGGTCGAAGCCGAGACCCATGGCATTGTAGGTGCCGCCGACATTGTACGTGGCGTACTGGTCGTCACCAAAGAACACGCCGGCCGTGTCGACCGTCTGCAGGCCAACCGCGCCCGAGAAGCTCAGCTCGGGGCTGACGGTGTAGGCGCCGTTCACTTCGTAGTAGAAGCCGTCGCCGAGTTCGCCTGTGAATTCCGGCGTGTAGTAAAGGGCGCCGCCCAGCGTGAACTGCGGGGTGAGGGCGATCGAGGGCTTCACATAGCCTTCGTAGTAGTCGAGTTCAGCGCCATCGTCCGACGCGCTCGGGTACAGGTAGCCGACGACGCCGACATCGATGTTGACCGGGCCAGCCGCGAACTTGTAGCCGCCGTATACGTCGAGCTCGAGGTTGGAGCCGCCGGTGCCGAAGTTGATGTTCGAAGCCCACGTGCCGGCGTAAACGCCGCTGGAACCGAAGGAAGCGTCGAAGCCACCCTGGACGGCAGGGCTGCCATCCGACTGCGTGATCCCGCGGAAAGCATAGTCCGTCGTCAGGGAGACGTTACCCGAAATGGCGACGTCTTGAGCGAACGCCGGAGCGGCAGACGCCGCAACGAGAGCTCCGAAAACCAGAAGGTTGCGCATTATTCAGACCCTTTTCCCCTCGAATTGAACCGACCCGCAGACGCGGCATTGCAAGCTCGGATGCGCTGGGGAACGCAGCCGTCTTGCGGGCGAACATGACGATTTGAGCGGACACACCAGAAGTGCTTCGACCAAACCATGGTGCGGCGCAGCGTACCCGCACAATTTCATGACAGCCCTAGGGTCGCTCGCCCTATCCTTAGGCGCCCCTGACGTTACCTTTCGTGTGGTAAGCGACAGCTTAACGACGCCACGGCCTCCATTTCCTGCACGAAACCCGCCCGGGACTGACGAATCGTACGGCGCTATTGCCCAAGCTGCGCGGGGAGGCCATCTAGCGGCATGAATTCACCTTCAAACCCCTCCGGGCTGACGCAGCTGGGCGCGCATGCCCCGGCGCCGGCATCTCCTGACAAGGCCGTGCTGGAGCGCGTGGCCAATCCGCACCCAGGAACATTGTACCTTGCGCGCTTCACTGCGCCGGAATTCACCTCGCTCTGCCCGGTCACGGGCCAGCCGGACTTTGCCCACCTCGTGATCGATTATGCGCCTGGCGCGTGGATCGTAGAGAGCAAGAGCCTCAAATTGTACCTCACCGCGTTCCGCAATCACGGCGCGTTCCATGAGGACTGCACCGTCTCCATCGGCAAGCGCCTTGTCGACACGCTGGCGCCAACCTGGCTGCGCATCGCAGGCTACTGGTATCCGCGCGGCGGCATGCCGATCGACGTGTTCTGGCAAACGGCCAAGGCGCCGGACGGGCTGTGGGTGCCTGACACGGGCGTTGCGAGCTATCGCGGTCGGGGATAGCTCGCACACATGCGCGGTAGCGTTGCATCCATCTTTCGGCATCCGGTGAAAGGGCTGACGCCGGAAGCCATGGGGGAGGTGCGGCTCGAAGCCGGAACGTATTTCCCGGGTGACCGGAACTACGCCATCGAGGTCGGGCCTTCGGGGTTCGATCCGTCGGCGCCGAAGCATATCTCGAAGCAGAAGTTCACGGTTCTCGCACGCTTTCCATCGCTGGCGCGTGTGAAGACGCGGCTGGATGATGCGACGGGACGCTTTCATGTTGGCGACGCCAGCGGGTTTGGTGTCGAGACGGAACTGGCGACGGCAGAGGGTCGCGCAGTGCTCGAGCGTTTCCTGCAGGCGTTTCTGGGCGAGGCTGCGTCTGGCAAGCTGCGCGTGCTGGAGAGCCCGCCGGGCCACCGCTTCATGGATCATCCGCAGGGCTACATCTCTGTGATGAACCTCGCGAGCGTGCGTGCGGTGGAGCAGGCGCTGGACGTCGCCGTCGATCCGCTGCGCTTTCGCGCCAATGTCTATGTCGACGGACTGAAGCCGTGGGTTGAGGATGAGTGGCTTGCCGGCGGCCGCATAGCGCTGGGCGAAGCGACGTTGACGGTGTTCAAGCCGATCGTGCGTTGTGTTGCGACTGATGTTGACCTGTCAAGCGGCGAGCGCGACATCGACATGGTTGGAATGCTGCGCGAGCATTTTGGCCGCGACACGCTGGGGACTTATTTTGCGATCGCGAAGAGCGGTATGGTGAAGCTGGGTGACACGCTCGCGGGCTGAGCGTTTCGCCATCTACCAGTGCGGCGGCGGCGGCTCGTCGCCCTGGTCGGGGCCAATGGATTGTTCCGCGTTCGCGACACGGTCGCCAAGGCGTTCGATCTCGCGCTTTAGGCGGTCGATGTCCTTCCATTGCGCGGTGACCGTCCCGTTGAGATCCTCGATCATCTGGTCCTGATGGGCGAGGCGGGCTTCGAGCCTATCGAGGCGAGATGTATCCGTCATGCTTGCATACTAGCGCAACAAGCGCGCTGGCGGAATTACCCCCATGACACGGTTCGCACGATATGTTGTCCGGCTATTGACGGGGCCACGCCCAACTCGACAGTGGCTGAAAAGACGAGTGGCGCCGGTGAGCGTCAGGAAACGCAGATGAGCGCAATGGCGCAAGGATGGTTGCGGCTTGGGGTGGCGGTGCTCGGCCTTGCGCTGGCGCAGTCGGCGGCCTTTGCACAGACCGGCGCCGCGAAGGACTTGCTTGATGAGGCGAGCGAGGCAACGACGTCTGGTCGTTATGTCGACGCGCTCGCCGCCTACGCGGGCGCGATTGCGGCGGCGCCCGATGACGTTGACGGTTACGTGCAGCGCGCCGACCTTTTCGTTTCTCTCGGGCATCCCGAGCTTGCGGCGCTGGACTATCGCGCGGCGGCGCGGATCGGTCCCGACAATGCGCGCTTGCAGAACGGGCTCTGCCGTAACCTTGCGCTCACGAACCATGATCTCGAGGGAGCGCTTGTGGCGTGCGACGCTGCGGTACGCCTCGCTCCCAGAGACCCGGTTGTGCTGGCGACGCGCGGCTATCTCCAGCTCCGGCGCGGGGCATGGGCGCTCGCGGAGAGAGACTACGCGGCCGCATTGGATCTTGCGCCAGCTTCGCCCGACGAGATGTACGGTCATGGGCTTGCAAAGATCCATCTCGGCCAGGCGCGGTCGGGGCTTGATGAAATGTCGAGCGCGACGCTCGACAGTTCCGGCCTGCCGCTGGAGTGGGAGAGCCGTGGCTTCAACATGACGGGCGATCTCGTGCCGGGCAGGCCGCTGACACAGGCGGGGCAGGCGCTGGTTGGCGTAGGCGACCGCATGTTTTTTCTGAACACAGGCGAAGCTGTTGTGCAGGAGACCGGTGGATGTAGCCGGGTCGTAACGGGCGCCGAACAACGCGCAGCAGTTGCCGGCCAGGCGTGGACAGGTGCATGTCGCTTCGGGCTTGTGCATGGCGAGGACAAGCGGTCTGGGGTGCGATTTGCCTACGGGCGTGAGATCACGGGCGCCGCGCAGGCGCAGAAGCTGGAACGTGCCTATCGAGCGACGGAAGAAGCCTTGCATCCATGAGCGTTCACTGCACCTGGCAGGACGTGATGCAGGACGCTGCAGTGCGGCTGCAGGCGGCGGGCGTCGAGGGCGCGCGGCGCGATGTGCGTCTGTTGCTGGCGCATGCGTTGGGGGTCGAGCCGGTCGCTGTGCTCCAGTGTGAGATGGACGATGTCGAGCCTGCAGGGCTCACTGCGTTTGAAGCAGCGGTGAAGCGGCGGGAGACCGGCGAGCCGGTGTCGCGCATACGTGGCTGGCGGGAGTTCTATGGGCGGCGTTTCCACATCACCCCGGACGTGCTCGATCCGCGGCCGGAGACGGAGTTGCTGGTCGATGTTGCGATTGCGCGCCTGCCGCGGAATGGGCGCGTGCTGGACCTTGGCGTCGGGTCCGGCTGCATTCTCCTGTCGGTGCTGGCGGAGCGGCAGGACGTGCAGGGCGTCGGTGTGGATATCTCTGCGGCGGCGCTGGGCGTCGCGCAGATGAACGCAGAGACGCTGGGCGTCGCGCCGCGCGCCGAGATGGTTGAAGGCGGGTGGGACGTGAACCTGGCGGGGGCATTCGATCTGGTGGTGTCGAACCCACCCTACATTCCCGCAGTGGACATGGCCGGTCTCGCGCGGGAGGTGATTAACCACGATCCGCATCTCGCGCTGACGCCGGGTGGAGACGGGTTGGAGCCATACCGGGCAATCCTCGCGCGCGCGCGGGAGGTGCTCGCCTCTGGCGGGTCAATCGGTTTTGAGTTCGGCCTTGGGCAATCGCTCGCGGTGATCGATCTGATGGCGCAGGCCGGACTGGAGCAGATCGAGATGTTGCGCGATCTGGCGGGGATTGAACGCGCTGCATTCGGTCGCAGGGCCGCAGGCGCCCCGTAAACCAAAGGTATTGCCACGAAAAACCAGAGGAAATCACTTGGCGGGGCAATCCAAACAGGCTAGCGTCTGAAACTACGGACCGCAGGCGATTCCTGGATACAGGGCAGTCAGCCAGCGTCCGTTTGGGTCTGCAATGGCAGACCGCAATCCGTCCAAATGGGGCGCATACTCTGAAGATCCGGGAAGGTTACATGAAGCGTCAGCGTGGCCGCGGGCGTAAGCCGGGCGGTGGCGGCGGTGGTGGTGGTGGCAACAACAACCATAACCACGGCAACCGATCGCTTGAGAGCAATGGACCGGATGTAAAAATCCGGGGCACGGCCGCGCAGATATATGAGAAGTACGCACAGTACGCTCGCGATGCGCAGTCGGGTGGCGATCGCGTGAGGTACGAGACATATCTCCAGCACGCCGAGCATTATTATCGCGTGATGGCGGCCTCTATGCCGCGTGAGCGCCTGCTGCAACAGCAGGAAGCCGGCTTGCAGGCCCAGTCTGCGCTGGAAGATGGCGGCTTGCAGCAGAACGATGGAAACGGCAGCGGGAACGGCGATCATTCGGACTCGATGCGCGCCAACGAGCAGCATGGCGGCCATAACACGATCGGCCACAGCCACACGCACAATCAGAACAACAGCCAGAGCAACAACGACGCTGATGACGGCGACGATGACAACGACGCCGATGGCGACGATCGTCAGGAAGTCGAACAACCGCGCCGGGACGTTCAGGCGCGTGATAGCCAGGTTCAGGAAGCCCAGCCTCAGGACGCCCAAGGTCAGGAAGATGGCCAGGAACCTGGCGCGGGCCGTGGCCGTCGTCGGCGCGGACGCCGGCGGAACAATGAAGGCGGACCAAATGCCGGTGGCGAAGCAGCTGGCGGCGGCGACACCGAAGCGCGCTCGGCGCTGGATAGCCTCGCGCGCAAGCAGGGCGCGCTCGCCGGGGGATGAACCTCGCCTGCCGACCTAATTGAACTCCGGGACGGGCTGCACAGCGATGTGTAGCCCGTTTGCTTTTCGGGGTGGGTGGTCAGGTGGGGATTTTCGCCTTGAGCGCTTCGATCTCGAGCTGCAGCTTTTCAAGGTGGAGCTCGCGTTCGGTCGCGGCTTCGGCAGAGAGATAGTGGCGAAACTTGACCAGTACCCAGCAGGTGTAGCCTGCGGCTGCGGCGAGGATCAGCATGAAGGCAGCAAGGCCGAAGCTGCCGGTGGTCGCGGCAGAGCCATCGCTGGCGGCGCCTGAGCCCAGTGCAGCGATCAGAAAGAGAAGTGCGAATAGTCCGTTGCCGCCGATGCAGGCGATCTGGGCGTGAAGCGGCATGGCAGGCTCCCTTGGTGTGGGACAAGGCTAGGCCGGGTCTCGCTGCGCGCCAAGGTTTGACGAGGGGTCTCGCCCGTCCCATAAACCTGACGTCGGTGGGACGGGGATGTCATGGCGATTATCGGACTGATTTTCGCAATCCTGGGCGGCATCGGATACTGGTGGTTCCGCGCCCAGCAAGTGAAGGGCGCGGCCGACACGGTCATCGATGCAGCCGGCCGGGCGCGCGGCATGATCAGTCGCGCGCGGTTCCGGCAACGCTCAGGCCAGTCTGTACTGGCAGGCGTCGACTCCCCAGGCATGGCGGTGGCGACATTGCTCTACAGCCTGACAGCGCTCCGGCGTCCGGTCACGCTGACAGACGAAGACAAGATCGACACCATGCTCGCGACGGTGTGCCGGATGAACAAGCAGGACCGCGAGGATTCCATGGCATTCGCCGCGTGGGCGTCAGGGCAGGTCGCGGACACTGCAGAGATCGTGCGTCGTTTCCTGCCGATCTGGACAGAGGCACTGCAACAGCCGGAGCGACAGGAACTGATCGACATGGCAGTGACAGTCGCGAGCCCTGGCGTCGAGCCGACGGATGCACAGGCTGCCATCATCCGGCGGTTGCGCGAGGGGCTGCTGCCGCGCTAACGCGGCAGCCAGTCCGGGTCCTTGTCGTAAGCGCGGTTGCTGGCGGGGAGCTGGAACCGGCTATGACGCCGGCAATCATGGGCGGAATCCTTAGGCGGCGAAAAATACGGATCGGCGAAGCCGCCGACCGCGATGCCGCGGGCCTCGCAACCTTCCTACGTATGGAACAAGTTGGTCCCGCAGACCGGGCAGAAGCGGAATTGCGCCCCCTGATCGCCGGTGCGGACATGCCCGCTGGCCTGGCCAGTCACCTTTTAGGGATGGGAGAAGCCGGCGATAGCCGCAAAGACGCTGCCGATCCGATGCAGGCAGACCGGGCAATGACAGACGCCTATACCACGCGGTTCGCCCTCAACCTCAATGTGCAGTTGTCCGCAGGAGCAGGACGCCGTGCTGCTTAGCCGCCCATAGTGAAGAGACAGAGCTTGTTGCCATCAATGTCACGGAAATAGGCGCCGTAGAAACCGCCGCCGCGATCACCGGGCTTGCCTTCATCCGTGCCGCCGAGCGACAGGGCCTTGGCGTGCAGTAGATCGACCTTTTCGGCCGAGGCGCAGCGCAGGGCGATCATATTGCCATTGCCGTGATGCGGGTCGGCGCCGTCATGGGGCTTGGTGACACCGAATAGCGGGCCCTGCGCGAAGCCGTAGAGCTGGCCATTCTTCATATCCATCACACGCTTGCCGCCGAGGTCTGCGAGCAGGGCGTCATAGAAGCTCAGCGCCTTGTCGAGGTCCTTGGCGCCGATCGTGGTGTAGCCGATCATGAAAATTCCTTCCCTGCGATGGCAGGGAAGGAATCATGTCGCCGGGCGGCTAGCAAGGCTCACATGCCTGCAGCGAAGAAAGCACACAGCTTGTTGCCGTCGAGATCGCGAAAATAGCCGGCGTAGAACGTGTCGCCGCGTGGGCCAGCCGGTCCTTCATCGGTCCCGCCAGCCTTGATCGCCGCGTCATAAACCTCGTGGACCTTTTCCTTCGAGGGCATCTGCAGCGCGATCATCGTGCCATTGCCAGCTGTGGCCGGCGATTTGTCGTAGGGCTGGGTGACGGCAAGCATTCCACCCTGGCCGTTGGCGTAGGCGGTGCTGTTGCCGAAATCCATGGCGCGCTTGCCGCCGATGGGGGCGAGCACCTTGTCGTAGAAGTCCAGCGCACGCGGGTAGTCATTCGTGCCGAGCATTACGTAGCCGATCATCAGATGTGTCCTCCGTCCGTCCTGTGATGGACGGAAGATCGCGCAAGCAGGTGACACTCGCAAGCGGAGGCAACCCCGATGCTGACATCACGTGGGGAGCAGCGAACTCTGTCATTCCGAGAATCTCCCCCTGCTATCATGATAGGAAGGACGTTGCCGGAGGTTGGCCTTGCGTTGGCCTGACGCCGCGCAATGATGGCTTCAGGTGAAAACGTGAGGGGCCAGGCATGATGCGGATTGCAGGACTGACGGTCGCAGCACTTGCGCTTGTCTGGGCAGGCGGGTGTGAGCAGGTCGGCGCGCCGGCAGCGATAGCGCCCGATCCCATGATCGCAAAGGTGGAGGCCGGGCTCTCGCCCAACGTCTGGGTTTCGAGCGAGCCGGCGCCGACGTGGTCGCTGCCCGAGCGGATGGCGTTCTACAAAGTGCCGGGCGTGAGCATTGCGGTCATCAAGGATGGCAAGATCGCGTGGGCGAAGGGCTATGGCGTGCTGGAGACAGGCAAGGTCCAGCCGGTGGATACGGCGACGATCTTCCAGGCGGGGTCGATCTCGAAACCGACTGCGGGCGTTGCTGCGTTGCGCATGGTGGAGCAGGGTCAGCTGAAGCTCGATGCGCCGATCAACGATTTCCTGACGTCGTGGAAACTGCCGGACAATGACTTCACGAAACAGGCGCCGGTGACGCTGCGCGGGATCATGAGCCATGGCGCTGGCCTCACCGTGCATGGCTTTCCCGGATATGAAGCGGGCGTGGCCGTGCCAACGGTGCCGCAGGTTCTGGATGGCGTGGCGCCGGCCAATACCGCGAAGGTGCGTGTCGAGAAGACGCCAGGGACAAGCTGGCGGTATTCGGGCGGCGGCTACACCATCATGCAACTGGCGATGACGGACGTGTCGGGCAAGAGTTTTCCGGCGCTGACGGATGAGCTGGTGCTCAGGCCCGCGAAGATGACGCGGTCGTCATATGTGAACCCGCTGCCGATGGACAACCGCACCAACGCCGCGACGGCGCATCAGCGCGACGGCACGGTCGTGCCAGGGCATAGCCATATCTATCCGGAGATGGCGGCGGCAGGTCTTTGGGCGACGCCGAGCGATCTTTCACGTCTGGCGTTGTCGGTGGTTGGCTCGGCGCGTGGCGAAAGGGGTGCGTTGCTTGGGCCGGAGATGACGCGGCAGATGCTGACGACGCAGATCGGCACATATGGGCTTGGCTTCGATCTCGCCGCGCCGGGTGATGGGCAGGTGTTTTCCCATGGCGGTGTGGACGAAGGTTTTGAGGCGTTCTTGTTTGCCTATACGGACGGGCATGGCGGAGCGGTCATCATGACCAATGCCCAGGGCGGCTCGCGGCTGGTCAACGAGATCATGGTCTCGCTGGCGAACGCCTATGGCTGGAAGTATGGGGCGGCCAAAAAACAAGGCCGCGGTCCTGGAACCGCGGCCTCCTTGTAGAACGTCAATAATCACGCGGACCTATTCGAACAGCTTGGCCCAACGCGGCTTCTTGCGGGTCTTCCAGACGCCGCGGTGGTAGGCGTCGGAGCCGATCAGCGGCACCACGGTGGTGGCTTCGGCGAAGACCATCTGTTCGTGCGTGGTCGATACCTTGCCCCATGAGGCGGCCTCTTTTAGCGTCGAGGACGAGCAGGCGCCGTCGCGCACGTCAGCGACGGTGATCTGCACGGCGTATTTGTGGACTTCAGCTTCGACGC
>CANJXY010000029.1 GCA_947478925.1 Hyphomonadaceae bacterium
ACCAGCGCCGATCCTGTTGGCGCACGGAGAGGCGCGTTTGGATCTCGCCCTCTGGCGCGAGGCCTTCCGCAGGATCGGCTGGAACCCGCGTCGCATCACATTCCAGCTCTTCCCCTCACCCGGGGACGTCGGACGAAACCGCAGCGCGGTTCGAGACGGTTCGCTGCGCCTGCATGGACCTCAAAGCCTGCGTGCGCCTGTCTGCGGAAGACCCCGGCAAGCGCCGTCGCGTCGCGAAACAGGACGCTGCGTGCGCCTCCGCTCATGCGCCGGTCCGCGCTGCTGATTCTGGGTTAGCGAACCCGGTCCCGCTTGCGCACCCGGACCGCCGCTCAACACCCGACTGCGCGAAGCCTAATCATCACCACCCCGCAAGCATCCGCTTTCAGGGCCGCCAGATGCGCCTCAAAAATCCGCGCGGATCGCCACGCGGAAATTGCGCCCGGTCATCGGCGCGATCTCTTTCAGCGGTGAGGTATGCAGGCGAACCTCCTCGTTGGTAAGATTCCTGCCTTCAAGTATCAGGTGAACCCCGTCTACAATGTCGAAGCCCAGCCGCGCATCCAGCGACGTGTAGCTGTCGGTCGGCTGTTCGAAGCTCGCATTGTTAACCTGCTTGGCAGCGTACTGCGCCTGAATTCGCCCCGTCACGCCGTTCATCTCGCCTTCGATGCCTGCATTCACCGTCATCGGCGGGATCAGCGGCAGGTTGCCGCCGCTGTCGAGTTCCGCCCGCACGAAGTCCGCCGCCCCATCCGTCTTCCAGTCGATGCCGAACGCCGTGCCCAGCTTTGCATCGGCCTGCAGCTCGAAGCCTGTAAACGTCGCGCCGGCCTGCGTGTACTGGAACACCGGCAGGTCCTCGCCCGCGCTCATATCCACAACACCCGTATCGCGCAAATAATTGAAGCGGCTGAAGTCGAACCGGTAGACCGAGCCCGACACGTTGAAGTCCTCGTCCTCCCACCGCGCCGTCAGCTCGGTGTTGATGCCCTTCTCGGTGTCGATCGCGCTGTCGCCAACGAGGAACTGCGCCGTCGCAAGGTGCGGACCATTGGCGAACAGTTCAAGGTCCGTCGGCGCTCGCTCCGTGCTCGCAACCGACGCGCCGAGAAACACATGATCGCTCAGATGCAGGTGCGCGCCGAACGATGCATTCCAAGGCTCGAAAGACCGCTTGCCGCCCACGATGTTGTCGACGGCAACCGTGTCATACCGCAGCCCGCCCTCAAGACCCCACATGCCCTGGTCCAGCGTCTCGTAGATGAAAACGCCGGTGGATTTCGAATTGGTTGGCCCGATCACGGACTCATCGCCAATCGCGGCGAAATGATGCTCGGACGATTGTACGCCAACGCTGCCTTCGAAGCCCGTCAGTGACGTATGCTGCGCCTCGACCCGCGCTTCCCAGCCTTCATTGGTGAACACGGTTCCCGGCTGGCCCGGCCCCTCGAACTCAGTGTGTTCGTAGTCAACCTTCGATCCCGACGCGATGATCGACTTCAGCCAGCCGTCGTTAAACATCAGTCCGCTACGCAGATCATACCGCGTCTGGTTCATCTGGATGAACACGTCCGGCTCCGCGACTGTGCCATACTCATTGTCCAGCTGCCGCACCGCGCCGCCGAGGAAGGCGCCATCGCCCACCCATGTCAGCCCGGCACTGATCGACTTCGTGTCGACAGCCGAGTTCGGCAGTGTGCCGTTTGCGAACGTCGCCGGATCGACGCCATCAAGAATTGCTTGCGCCCGCGCCGCCGACGTTAGCGCGAAGCCGGGAATATCCACATCGCTTGTCTTCAGCTGCGATGCATTCACGACGCTAACGAAATCACCCCACACGCTCGTCACGCGCCCGGCAACCTGCTTGCCTTCATCCGCGCTGGTCAAAGCGCCATAGAGCGAACCGGAGAAATCCCTGTCGGGTTTGCTCTCGACGATCAGCCCATCGATCACGTTGACCACGCCACCGGTCGCCCCGCCGCCGTAGGCCAGCGACGCTGGTCCGCGCAGAATCTCGATCCGCTCGGCACCCAACGGATCGCTGGTCGTCGCATGGTCCGGGCTCGCCGCCGACGCATCGACCACGCCGATCCCGTTGGCGAGCACTTGCACTCGCTCCGCCCCCAACCCACGTATGATCGGACGGCTCGCGCCGGGACCGAACGCGCTCGACGAAATGCCGGGCAGGCCGGCCAGCGTATCGCCCAGCCCGCCGGACAACCGCTCGGTCAGCGCCTCGGCACTGAGCGACGTGGTGTTCGCAATCAGCTCGTCGCTGGCGCGAGCAGGTCCGATGCCGGTGACGATCACGACGTCGCCGCCAGAGTCCCCCGCATTATCGGGTGGCACATCAGGCCCGGTCTGCGCGAAGGCGGCAGGAACGAGGACGGCGGCGGCGGCAACGCCGACAAACAGGCGGCTGGCAAAGCGCATGAGGGGGAGCTCCACATGTTACAGTATAACGATATGATATACCGTAACGTCCTGCAACCCCGTTTGTTTCCGTTCGCTTCATAGCGGTCTCGGAAGCCCTGCCCATCGCCCGCCTTTCGCGCTAACGAGACGCCGCCGCCCGGAGACCCGCGTTTGCAGAAACACATCCCCAATGCGTTCACGCTTATCCGCCTCATCCTGGCGCCGGTTATCGCGTGGCAAATGGTCAACGCTTGGATTTCGCGCGCCTTCATCATCTACGTACGTGAAGGTGGCGAGGCAGAATTTCTGCGTGGCATCGCGAACGACCTCACGTTCGTGGCTATCCTCTTCATTGTCGCCGCGGTGACGGATTTGTTCGACGGAATCGCGGCGCGTGCCTTCAATGCCCACTCCAAGTTTGGCCGGATAATCGATCCAATCGCCGACAAGGCGCTCGTCGGCCTGCCGCTGATCGCGATCGCCCTTTGTTGGAATGGCAATATGCCCTTCGCGCCTATCGTCGCTATCGCCACGGCAACTATCGTTATCCGCGACATCACGATGACTGTAGTTCGTCTCAGGTCGCCGGACGGCGAAGGCGCGCGCGTCTCATCGCTCGCGAAATGGAAAACGGCGCTCGAGCTTGTTGTCGTCGGCTCGTTCCTGGTCGTCAGCGCCATCGGCGCCCACATGGATGCGCAGGAACCAACTAAGCTCCACCAGCTTGCCTACGCTGAACCGCTTGAGCTGATCTGGATCGCCATACTCGTCATCACGGCCGCGCTCTCCGCCTACACAGGCTTCCAGTATCTGCGGCCAACAAAGAAAAGCTGATCCCCGAAAATGCGACGGCCGCGTCCGAGGGGGATCGGACGCGGCCTTTGCGGGGCGAGCGAAGCGGGAGGGGGGACGTCGCTGCGCTCACCTGTTACGACGGGTGGCAGGAGAAGCATCGCCCGTCGTTCATGTGCTAATAGACACGGTACCCATGAACGACTGGTTAACAAAAATTGCCGATCCGGAAACCATTGCGGCACGTGCTGGTAGCACGCCTACCGGGACGTTTTCAGGCCTCTCGTAGCTTTTCCGCTTTGTCGCCAGCTCGTCTTCCTGCTTCCGCAGCAGATAGCGAATTGAAGATTTTCATTCATCGACGCGCTTTGCGGATCCTCGCCAATCTCCTTTCCCAGTTTTGCCAACGCCACGCGAATGTCTTCCGCGCCGCGCTTCTCGACATAGCTGCCAACCTCGCGCGCCGACCCTTCCAGTTGCGTTTCTTCCAGCTTGCCGATCACCCACATGCCGTCATTCCAGACTTGCCGGTTGTAGAGGCCGAATCGCCGATCAGGGCCCCAAGTTGGTGAAACATGCCGCCAACCGAGAAATGCGCGCCCTTGTAGGCTTGCGCGAACTGGCCATTGCGCATCGGCAGGCCGAGATGATCGGGCGGCACTTCGAAGCGCTTCTCGAAAAAGGACTTCATGGCGTCCGGCGCGATGAATTCGGCCAGGAGGCGCGGGTCGCTGACGGTCAGGTGTTTGGTCTTCATCTCGGGACTCGAGCAGGCGTTTGTGCGGCTTGGCTTTTTTGGAAAGGGCGGATTGGATTATGGGCCGTTCAGCGCATTTTTTCTGGGAGACCTGGATGAAGATCGTTCACCCGATCACGAAGAGGCAGACGACGAACGGGTTCGGGTTCTTCATCGCCACGGCACCGGACGACGGCTCCAAATTCGTACCTGTGCATCAGTAAGCACGAGCGCGCCGGGAAGCGGGTCAGCTTCCTGACGAAAAAAAGCAGAAGGGCCCCGGCTTGCGCGCGGAGCCCCTCCATCTGGTTGGGTCAGTCCGGGGTGGCGTCGGTCAGGCCGCGCGAAGTGTGGCGAGGAAGCTGTCCACCTGCTTGCGGAGGTGCTCGGCTTGGCGCCCCAGCTCGCTGGAAGCATCGACCACCTGATTGGCAGCCTCGCCTGTTTCGGTCGCTTCGCGCTGAACGTCCACGATGTTGCGGGTAACGTCCCGGGTGCCGGTTGCTGCCTCGCCGGTGCTGCGGGAGATTTCGCGGGTCGTCGCCGACTGCTCCTCGACCGCCGCGCTGATAGCGGACGAGACGCTGTCGATCTCGTTGATCGTCGACTGGATCTCCGTGATCGCAGCAACCGACTGACGGCTGATGCTTTGCATGGCGGCGATCTGGGAAGAAATATCGCTGGTCGCTTTCGCTGTCTGCCCGGCGAGAGCCTTCACTTCCGCTGCAACGACAGCGAAGCCACGACCTGCTTCGCCCGCACGCGCACTTTCAATGGTGGCGTTCAAGGCCAGCAGGTTAGTCTGTCCAGCGATATCCGAGATCAGCGAGACAACTTCGCCAATCTTTTCAGCCGCGGCCGAAAGCTGGGACATCGTTTCGTTGGTGCTGCGTGCCTTCACCACTGCGGATGCCGTGATCCTGGATGCCTGGCTGACCTGGCGCGAGATTTCCTCAACGGCACGGTTCAGCTCGTCGGTGGAATTGGACACCGTCGCAACGCTGGTCGTGGCTTGCTCGGCTGCCGCTGAAACGACAATCGCCTTGTTGGTGGTCGCTTCGGCGATGGACGACATCGACTTGGCCGTATGCTCGAGCTGCGTCGCCGCGGAGGCGACACTGGTGACGATACTGCCAACTGAGGATTCGAATTTGGCTGCGATTTCCTGAACAGCTTTCTGCTTCGCCAGCTCGCCTTCCTCAAGATAGATCGAGATCGCGAAGTCCATGTCGAGCATGGCGGCACGCATGAACGCGCCCGTGTAGCGGCTCACCATTGCGGAAAATTCGGCGTCCGACTTCTTGTTCGCCTTTGTCTTGCCGCCGCCAAAAACCTTTTGGTGGCAATGCGCAGCGATCAGTGTCGAAACGCGCGTGGTGATGAAGCCATAGCCGGCGATGTACCAGCGCGGTTCAAGGCCAATGCGTGCATGGACCTGACCAATGCGGCGAACCGAATCAATGTAGTCGCGGTTGAAATCGGCACGCAGAATGATCGTCCAGTGCTCAACCTGCTTGTTCTTGGCCATGTTCCTCATGGGCTCGCCGCTGAATAGTCGCGAGACCTGCGGCCAGCTGCTGATGTGAGCGTAGAATTCGGTGAGTACGCCGGGCAGAGCATCTCGCACCAGTGGCGCTATCTCCCGCAGGGCGTCTGTCGCCCCCTTGTCGAGCTGCAGAAAGCCCAACCTGTCGGATATCTCGTCCTGAGAACTCATCTCTCAACGTCCAATGTCTGCCGACCTGATCGTCGGCAGATCACTGTTGCCAGAAGCACATTCCCGATTGGTTAACGCAAAGAGCGCTTCAGTTAATGAATAGGACGCCAATGATTGCGCGTCAGCCGGACAAGCGGGCGAGATCGCCACGCAACATCTGCAGCACGCCGGAGAAATCCTTGCCTCCATAGCCCAGCCGGTCAAACAGCGCGTACAGCGCCTCTGCACTGTTTCCGAGCGGCGTCGTCGCGCCGGCGCGCGCGGCCGCTTCCTGCGCCAGCTTCAGATCCTTGAGCATCATGTTCGCCGCGAACCCGCCTTCGTAGTTTCTGTCCGATGCCGTCTGCGGCCCAACGCCCGGCCACGGTGCGTAGGTCGACAGTGACCAGCACTGCCCGGACGATTTCGAAGCAATCTCGAAGAAGCGATCCGGGGCCAGGCCCAGCTTCTCTGCCAGCGCAAACGCCTCGCACGTGCCGATCATCGAAATGCCAAGCAGCATGTTGTTGCAGATCTTCGCCGCCTGCCCCGCCCCGTGATCGCCCGCGCGGATCACCACGCGCGCCATCGGCTTCAGCGCCTCATCGACGTCAGCGAACGCCGTCTCATCGCACCCGACCATGAAGGCCAGCGTACCCGCATCCGCCGCCGCGGTGCCGCCCGAGACTGGCGCATCGGCAAACCTGAAACCGGCGCTTGTCGCCTGCGCCGCCACCGCGCGCGCCGAGTCCACGTCGATCGTGGAGCAGTCGATCAGCAGGGCGGTCTTCGGCGCTTTCGGAAGGATGTCGTCGGTATAGACCTTCCGCACGTGCGGACCGGCGGGCAACATGGTTATCACAACGTCTGCGTCCTTCACCGCCTCAGCGACCGACGCCGCGCCCTCGGCGCCCGTGCCGACCACCTTGGCGATCGCAGCCTGAGAAAGATCAAACGCCTTAACCTCACGCCCACCGACCACCTGCCGCGCAGCCATGCCGCCGCCCATATTACCAAGGCCGATAAATGCGATGCGGGTCATAGGCCGCTGCTCCTTTTTCTTGTTTCGAACTAGACCCGCTTCGGCGGCGCAATCAAGCGCCAGCGCCAAACCGCATCGCGATCGCCGGCCCCCAGCCGTACAGCGTGAAGAAGAACGTCGCGAGCGCGATGAACGCTGCGCCGCCCGCCAGCGCGGCAGTCGTGGCCACGCGACCAACCGTGCTGGCCTGACCGTGGCGCGAGCGGATGAACATCTCCGCGACGATCAGTGGCGGGATGAAGAACGCGAAGTCCATGACGTAATCGAACCAGCCCGAGAACTCATCCGTATGACCCGTCTTGCCAGCGAACAGGAACCAGAAGCCATACGCCATGCGATAGAGCCATGAGCCGATCGCGAGCGCGAACAGCCGCACCGCCCAGGCCCGATGCACGTCGATATTCCTCGCCATCGCATGCCGCACGGTCTGCACCGCAGCGATGACCATCAGCCCGCCATACATCGCGAACCCCACCGTCATCGGCATACCGCCAACCGTGCCCTTGATCGCGATGAAGGTAAGCCCGCCTACACCTGCGAGAAACGCCGCCAGCGTATAAACACGCCCGATCCAGTGATGCATCGCCGGCGCCTTGACCCGTACTTGACCGATCAACTGGATCGGCCCGAACAACAGCAGCACCGCCCCGGCAAAGAAGTGCATCCCGATGCCAGCCGACGCCCCCGGCGTTTCTGCCTCATAGAGCCGTGGCAGCGTCGCATTCCAGTCCGTCAGCGTGTTAGCTGGAATGGCCCCGCCGTAATACGCGATGATGTACGCGCCGAAGATCGCCGAACTGACCCAGACCACCGCGACCAGCGCGATCGCCGTCCAGCGCAATGCCGCCGCCGTCCATTCCGGCGGCCTCATCGGTTGTGCGAGCGCTGTCATGTCTGCCCCTTGGTTCCTTGTGGCGAGCCGCCTACCGCATCGTCGGAATGACAAAGCTCGAGTCGCCCACGTCGCCTTCCGGCCAGCGGGCGGTAACGGTCTTCACCTTCGTCCAGAACTTCAGGCCTTCCATGCCGTGCTGGTTCGTGTCGCCGAAGGCGGAGCGCTTCCAGCCGCCGAAGGTGTGATAAGCCACCGGCACCGGGATGGGCACGTTGATGCCGACCATGCCGACATTCACCTTGCTCGCGAACTCGCGCGCTGCGCGACCGTTGCGCGTGAAGATCGCAACGCCATTGCCGTACTGGTGCTTGCTGGGCAGTTCGACAGCTTCCTCGAACGTGTTCGCCCGCACGATCTGCAGCACCGGCCCGAAGATTTCCTCATGATACGTCTTCATGCCGGGCTTCACACCGTCGAATAGCGACGGCCCGATGAAGAAGCCATTCTCATAGCCCTGCAGCCTGAAGCCGCGGCCATCGACCACGAGTTCCGCGCCCTCGTCCTTGCCCATCTGGATGTAGTTCGCGATCTTGTCGCGATGCGCCTTGTTGACCACGGGGCCGTACTGTGCCGCCGGGTCGGACGAGATGCCGACCTTCATAGTTTCGATTTCCGCGATCATCCGCTCGCGCAATTCATCCGCCGTTTTCTTGCCGACGGGCACGACAACCGGTAGCGCCATACAGCGCTCGCCCGCCGAACCGAACGCCGCACCAGCGAGATCCTTGACGACCTGGTCCATGTCCGCATCGGGAAGCACGATGCCGTGGTTCTTCGCCCCGCCCATCGCCTGCACGCGTTTGCCGTTCGCCGCGCCGACTTGGTAGATATAGTGGGCGATGTCGGACGAGCCCACGAACGAGACCGCTTTGACGTCCGGATGATGCAGGATGGCGTCTACTGCCACCTTGTCGCCGTGCACGACGTTGAGCACGCCAGTCACGTCGAGGCCCGCCGCGGCGCCCGCTTCGAGGAAAAGCTCGCCGAGGCGAACCGGCACGCTCGGATCGCGCTCCGACGGCTTCAGTACGAACGTGTTGCCCACGGCGATGGCGACACCGAACATCCACATCGGGATCATGCCCGGGAAATTGAAAGGCGTGATACCAGCCACGACGCCCAACGGCTGGCGCATCGAATAGACGTCGATGCCCGGGCCTGCGCCTTCCGTGTATTCGCCCTTCAGCGCATGCGGAATGCCGCACGCGAATTCGATCACTTCAAGACCACGCTGGATGTCGCCCTTGCTGTCGGCCACCACCTTACCGTGCTCGCTCGAGAGCAGTTCGGCCAGCTGCTGCATGTTGGCTTCGACCAGCCGCTTGAACTCGAACATCACGCGTGCGCGACGTTGCGGGTTCGTGGCCGCCCAACCCGGCAAGGCCTTGGCCGCTGCCTGTACGGCAGCGTCCACGTCCTCGATCGTGGCGAGGCCCACCTTGGCCTGCACTTCGCCGGTGTTCGGGTTGAAGACATCGCCGTCCCGGCCCGAGGTCGCCTTGACCGATTTGCCGCCGATGAAACCGTCAATGCGCCGCATACGCGTAGCTCCCGAATATCTATCTTTGTGCGTTCCCTACCCCCATCCGCTTGACCGGACCAGCCGGAACAGCCACCTCCCGGCGATGAAATCTTCGCCACCACCGCCGCGCTCCATCCTGCGCCTACCGAGGCCGCCAAAAGCTGTGGTTTTCGACCTCGACGGCACGCTGATCGATAGCGAGGCGCTGGTGCTGGATGCCTACATGGCCGCAGCGGACAAACATGGCGTGCCATTCACCCACGAGCAGTTCCTCTCGCTGGTCGGCCGGCACCGCCAGCACAGCGAAATGAAGATGCGCGAGTATTTCGGCGAGACGTTTCCGCTCGAAACCTTCTACGCCACAGTTGCGGAGTTCTTCGGCGACAAGTCCGCCCCGCTGAAGCCCGGAGCACTCGCGCTGTTCGACAGGCTGGAAGCCGATCGCGTGCCTTTCGCGCTCGCGACCTCGTCAGGCCCGGGCTGGGTCAACAAACACTTCGCGGCGCATGACCTCGCTGGGCGCTTTCGCGGCGTCGTCACTCGCGAGGACGTCGAACACGGCAAGCCGCACCCTGAGCCCTACCTCAAGGCCTCAGCGATACTGAGCTTTAATCCTCGTGATGTGCTGGCAGTCGAAGACTCACCCACCGGCGTCACCTCAGCCCACGCAGCGGGGCTGATGACGGTGATGGTGCCGGATCTAATACAGCCGGATGAGGAAACGCGCGCACGAACAGTTCACGTTGGCCAGTCGCTGGCTGACGTGCTCACGCTTCTCGATCTCTGAAGTTTACTTCTGGCCCGGCCAGCCCTTGTCGATCGGCAGCGCCGGATTGGCGGTGATCTTCAGGTCGGCGCAATGGTGGTAAGTGAATTCGCCTTCCTTGTTCAGGGCGTGGTTTTCCATGAACTGCAGGATCTGGATCGTGCACTTGTCACAATTGATATTGGGCAGTTTCACGTCGGTTTCCAGGAACGTAGGCGACCCGTCGGCCTGTTTCGGAATCGGCTTGTCATGAACGAAAAGCCCATCGACCAGTAGGGGCGGCTTCGGGTTGGGATCGATCTTGCCCGACGCTGAGAGAACGACCCCGCTCGCCGATAACTTGGTTGTGGCCTCGGGGTCCTTCGGGAGTTCGCTGCGATTCAGAACCGACAGCGCGACACGGTAGAAGCCCGGATGAAAAATCGTTTCCCTGACCTTGAAGTGCAGCATCTCGCCACCCTTCATCTCCGTGATCTTGCCGGTTGGTACGCCCGCCGTGATGTCGGATGTCCCGCACGGCGCAGCCTTCTGCGGGTCGCCCAGTCCGTTCGTCTCGATCCAAGCGTCAGGCGCGAGCAGGATGAAGTGGGCAGACGCCGGACCGGCGATCGCCAATGCAGCGACCGCGCACAGAGCCGCTTTGATAGGTAATTTCATGACGGGACCAACCTCAAGGGACACAAATCAGCAGGCATCTACTCACATTCGCCTGCCAATGGCGACGGGGGCAGCTGCCTAACCTGAACGTCAACTCCTCCCGTTACCTAACGTCAGGGAGGTTGCGGGAGCGGTCACAGGCCCATCTGCCTGCTGGCAAGATCCTTCATGATCTCCTCGGCCCCGCCGCCGATTGCATTGACCTTCACCTCGCGATAAATGCGCTCCACTTTCGCGCCACGCATGAAGCCTGCGCCGCCAAATATCTGCACTGCTTCGGAAGCGCAGAACGCCATCGTCTGTGTGGCCTGGTTTTTCAGCATGCAAATCTCGGCGACCGGGCTTTCGCCCTGACCGAGACGCCATGCCAGCAGCTCCAGCATGGACTGCGTCGCGACCACCTTCTGCATCATATCCACCAGCTTGTGGCGGATCACCTGATGCTGCGACAAAGGCTTGCCGAACGTCTCACGCAGCTGCGCGTAGGCCATCGCCTCGTCGACGCAGACGCGGGCGTAGGCCGCGCATCCCGCCGCCATGCCCATGCGCTCGGAGTTGAAGTTGCGCATGATGATCTGGAAGCCGCGACCTTCCTCGCCGATCAAGTATTCCACTGGCACGCGGCAATTGTCGAAGTGGAGCGTCGCCGTATCCGAGGCCCACCAGCCCATCTTCTTGAGCTTTGTCCGCGACAAACCCGGCGTATTGCCGGGGATGAGCAGCATGCTGACGCCGCCAGCGCCGCCCTCGCCCGTCCGCACCGCGGTCGTGATCCAATCCGCGCGCATGCCCGATGTAATGAACGTCTTTTCACCGTTGACGATGTAAGACCCGCCCTCCCGCCGCGCCGTAGTTCGCAGGTTGGCGACGTCCGACCCGCCATTCGGCTCCGTGATCGCCAGCGCCGAAATCGTCTCGCCAGACAGGATCTGGGGCAGCACCCGAGCCTGAACCTCCGGCCGTGCGCCGACTGCAATTGGTGGCGCGCCAATGCCATGGCTCATCAGGCTCGCATTGATCCCGCCCGACCCATGTCGCGCCAGTTCCTGCGAAGCGACGATGCGCATGAACTGGTCTGCGGGATAGCCGCCGAACGCTTCGGGGAATCCCATCCCCATCAGGCCGATCGCCGACGCCTTGCGATAGAGTTCGCGCGGAAATTCGCCGGCTTCGTCCCATTCATTCGCGAATGGCTCGATCTCCTTCGCCACGAACCGTCGCACGGTCTCGCGGAAGGCCTCGTGCTCGTCGGTATAAAACGGACTCTTGAACGGCTTCGTGGGTTTCATGCCCACACTCTAAACAGACACCCCACGTTCCCGTCGATTCCCTACGTCGCGGAAGGCGATGCAATTTCCATCCGTGGCTGCGCGCGTCAGTACTTGCCGAGGCTTAGCCGCGAAATGAGCACCGCGTTCCGCTGGGCTTGCCGGATCAGGCTGTCGAGATCCATGCGCTCCCCCTCGGCATGCGAGCCAAATCCTGCGCCGCCCATGCCGGCGAGAACATCGACGTCCGCCGCAACGAAGCTGCTGTCTGCCGCGCCCCGTTTGGCGGGATCCCACTCACCCATCTCGGCCAGGCCGAGATCGCGATTGACCTTGTTTAGCTTGGCCAGTAGGGCGCGATTGCCTTTGGTTGGCGGCATCGAGGAATACCCGTCGTCCGAAAACGCTAGCGTCGCCGTCGTCTTGCGGAGATGATCCGCGACAATCGCCTGCATCTTTGCGCGTGCACGGGCTTCCTGCTCCGGCGTCAACGCGCGCAGGTCGCCCCGCGCGATCGCCGTCTCGGGAACGACGTTTGTCTTGCCCGAAGCGGTGACTCGGAAACCATCTGCGTCGATGGCCGCGGGCGTACCGCCCGCGATGACGCCGACATTGAAAGTTAGGTTGGGCTCACGCAGCTCCTTGCGGAACCGGTCGAGGATTCTCGCCATCTCATAGATCGCGCCGTAGCCGAGCGTCCCATTGAACACGCCACTCGAATGTCCTGTGCGACCGCCCGTCGTCAGCGTCCAGCTTGCCGCGCCCCGGCGTGCAACCGTGGCGTAGTCCTTGCCCTTATCGACGATCAACCCTTCATACTCGAGCGCATAGTCGGCAGATTTGCCTGCCGCAATCAGGTCGCGCCGCCCAATCGCCAGCGGCGCACCCGGCCGTTCCTCATCGCCCGTCAGCACCACGGTGACATTGGCGTCCTTCAGCGTCCCCGCCGCGTTCATTGCGCGCAGAGCCGCCACGATCACCACGATGCCGCCCTTGTCGTCGCCGACGCCCGGCCCGGTCGCCTCCTTGCCATCGCGTACGAATTTCTGGAACGGGCTATCGGGCTCGAACACGGTATCCAGATGTCCGATCAGCAGGACATTCTTGCCCTTGCCTGCATGCGTGGCGATCAGGTGCCCCGCGCGACCGGTCTCCGCCATATCGGCCCAGCGCACATTGAACCCGAGCGGCTCAAGCTCGGCGCGCATCATCTCGCCAACAACCTTAACGCCGTCGACATTCAGCGAGCCGCTGTTCTGGTTCACCAGTTTTTCAAGCAGAGAGATCGACCGCTCGTGCTCGTCCACGACGGTCTGCATCATCACTTTTTCCACGCTACGTGGCTGCGCTTGCGCCGAGGCGCAGACGGTGAGCAGCACGGCACAGACAAGCAACAGGCGCATGAAATGTCTCCAGAATAGGTCCAGCCCTCCCCGATTTTATCGAGGGAGTAAAGACCGGGAACCTCCCGGCGATTGGTCGCATCGAAATCTGCGCGACGCCTTGACCGCTCGCCCGCCTCGCTGCACCTCTCGCTCCAAGCAGGAGACCTCCCCATGAAGACGCGTGCCGCCGTCGCTTTCGAAGCCAAGAAGCCGCTGGAAGTCGTCGAGCTTGATCTCGAAGGGCCGAAAGCGGGCGAGGTCCTTGTAGAGATCATGGCAACCGGCATCTGCCATACCGACGCCTACACGCTCGACGGCTTCGACTCGGAAGGCATCTTCCCATCCGTACTCGGCCACGAAGGCGCTGGCATCGTCCGCGAAGTCGGTCCCGGCATTACCAGCGTCAAGCCCGGCGACCACGTGATCCCGCTCTACACGCCCGAATGCCGCCAGTGCAAAAGCTGTCTGTCGCAGAAGACCAATCTCTGCACGTCCATCCGGGCCACGCAGGGCAAGGGCCTGATGCCCGATGGCACCAGCCGTTTCAGCTACAAGGGCAGGACCGTCTTCCACTACATGGGTTGCTCGACGTTCTCGAACTTCACCGTCCTGCCGGAGATCGCTGTTGCGAAAATCCGTGAGGACGCGCCGTTCGACAAGGCCTGCTACATCGGCTGCGGCGTCACGACCGGCGTCGGCGCAGTGGTGAAGACCGCCAAGGTCGAGCCGGGCGCGAACTGCATCGTCTTCGGCCTCGGCGGCATCGGCCTCAACGTGATCCAGGGCCTGCGCATGGCCGGTGCCGACAAGATCGTCGGCGTTGACATCAACCCCGCCAAGCGCGAATGGGGCGAGCGGTTCGGCATGACGCACTTCGTGAACCCGACCAATATCACCAACGATCTCGTTTAGTACCTTGTCGCGCTAACCGACGGCGGCGCCGACTACACCTTCGATTGCACCGGCAATGTGAACGTCATGCGCCAGGCGCTGGAGGCCTGCCATCGCGGCTGGGGCCAGTCGATTGTCATCGGTGTCGCGGAATCCGGCAAGGAAATCGCCACCCGCCCCTTCCAGCTGGTCACCGGCCGTGTCTGGAAAGGCTCGGCCTTCGGCGGCGCCCGCGGCCGCACCGACGTGCCCAAGATCGTCGACTGGTACATGGACGGCAAGATCGAGATCGACCCGATGATCACCCACACGCTGAAACTCGAAGACATCAACAAGGGTTTTGATCTGATGCACTCAGGCGAGAGCATCCGGAGTGTGGTGGTGTTCTAGATTCGCAAGGAACTTCATGAGTCTCTTCACTCTCGACGATCCTCGCCCAAGCGCCGCTGAAACTCCTCCACTTACTTCCTGGCTCTTCAGCAGCACTTGGCTGCCATTCGAGCTAGCGACAGCATCAAAAAGCATATTTCGGCCGCCTGCTTCTGGAATGAAACGGGACGCGAAACGCGTGTGGGTGGCTGTCACGAGTGTCCCCGACGATCAGCTTGCAGGGTGTTCTCGACAACCAGCCTGATGACATATCGGGGCTTCATGCAGGCGCGCCAGTTTCGTTTTTTCTGGAACTTAGTCGCAGTGCAGTTTGCTCCCGAACACGGGGAACGCTGCTTCGTCGACAAGGCCATTCTCGAGAGCAGTCTCAAGGTCGGCTGCCCATACCAGGAAAAGCCAGACCCCTTCGGTCCTGACGAGATTTATCCAGACACTGGCTGGCGCATGCGAGGTGATATCCGAAACCAGACCGATGCAGCGATAGGTGCGCCCGAGGCGTCGTAGGTGGCGCTTGGCGCCGCGCTGAACCGCGATCACAGCTGGCTTCATTTGATTGACGAGCCCGTCGGCAACGCGGTCGACCTTCACTTCGACGACGACACCTACGTCGCCATTGGCGACCAGGGCTGAAGCGAGTTGGCGCCGCGTGGCCCTAAAGTCTTTCCCGCTATCCACTAGGGCGTAACCCAAACATGGGTTCGAACGAATCCACGCGGCCTCCGTATCTAAGCCTTAACGCGGTAGTGGCCTACAATGGGGCTCACAACGCCGGATTCCGCGCTTGGCTTATGATCTTTACGCCTTCGACCTCTTCGCTGCCCCGCGCGACCGGTACGACTTTCTCGACTGGATAAGCCGCGCATTTCGCTCGGTAGACGGCCCGCTGGGCAGCGACCCCACGCGGGCTTCACCGGCGCTTCAGGCCTGGCAGCGCGACATGGCGCAGGGCTTTCCCGGCGCCGCCGATCCGCACCGCGCTTTCGATCCCGACAGCACCGGCGCCTCGAAGAATGCCGACTACCTTTTCACGCAATGCGCCGTGCAGGCGAGCTTCGAATGGGATTCCTGCGGCCCGGCGCTTCTTCGCGCAAAGAAGGCCGCGCAGGCTCGCGGCGTCGGCCTATTCGACGCCACCGGCCATGACGGGGCCGTCTGGATGATTTCTTCGCGCGGCCGATGGGAAATCGTCCATCGCGCGGACGACACGCGGCAGTCCTTCGCCTAGCTCGGCGCCCTCAATCCGGCGGTCAACACGTCAACCAGCGCGTCGAGCTCACGCCTTCAGTCGTTTGGGCACCGGCCTCTTCAGCACGCCGGATGGTGCCCACGCCCGCCTCGCTGAGACCGATTTGGCGCCCACCGTGTCCTCGATCGGCGCGAGCGGCGACTCGCGCGTCGGACGATAGATTCTGTTACTTGGTATTTCGGCCCACACTATGTCGGCTTCACCTGCGCCCGCGTCATCGTCACCTTCATCGGGAAGTCGCTCTGGATCAGTTCGCCAATCCACGATTTCGCCTCGGCGTTCCATACGCCCTTGTATTCGGCGAGCAGCGTGGCGATAGAAAACGTCAACGTGGCCCCATCGGATGCAACCATATCGACGGGGATCAAGGCTCCTGGCGCTTGAGCCGTGCTTTCCAGCGTTGCCGAAAGCTTGCCATCGGTCGCCTTGCTGATGATCAACACGATCGGCAGATCCTGTCCCGGCGCCTTCACCGTGCCAATCCATTTGCCCGCCGCATCTTCCGCCCAGGCAGATCCTGCCATCGCGGTCGCTGCAAGCAAGCCAACGACAAGGCGACGCATCGATTTCATATTTGCACTCTTGCCCATCATGACGGATCGTTTTCGCGACTGAAAAAGTATGCCCCTCGCAGAGCTATCAATCAAATCGGGAAAACACTGTGGCAGCGCTCGAAACCGTCAAATCCCATCGCGTTTGCGGCGGCGAACTACGCTATTGCCGGCATGACAGCGCCGCCACCGGCACGCCAATGACGTTCAGCGTCTTCACGCCCGAGGGGCCGGGCCCATTCCCGGTCCTGCTCTGGCTGTCAGGCCTCACCTGCACCGAGGACAACTTCACCACCAAGGCCGGCGCCTATCCCGCCGCCGCCGAGCACGGCATGATCATTGTCGCCCCCGACACCTCACCACGCGGCCAGAATGTCGCCGACGATCCAGCCTATGATCTAGGCCAGGGTGCGGGCTTCTATGTCGATGCGACCGAGCCCCCATGGGCGCCGCACTTCCAGATGGAATCGTGGCTGATCCGGGATCTGATCCCGCTCATCCGCGCGAACTTTCCCGCCGATCCGGTTCGCCTCGGCATTTCGGGCCACTCGATGGGCGGGCACGGCGCTCTTACGCTTGCATTGCGTCAAACAGGCATTTTCAGGTCGGTGTCAGCCTTTGCACCGATTGTGTCGCCGATGAACTGTCCGTGGGGCGAGAAAGCATTCACGGCATATCTTGGTCCGGACCGCACCGCATGGCGCGATCATGATGCGTGCGCATTACTACGCTCCGGCCTCGCACATGGCTATTTCGACGACATTCTCGTGGATCAGGGCCTTGGCGATTCGTTCCTCGCGGAACAGCTGAAGCCAGAACTGCTTGAGGACGCTGCGCGTGAAGCTGGTCAGAAGCTGACGATCCGACGCCATGAAGGATACGATCATAGTTATTTCTTCATCGGCACTTTTATATCAGAACATATCGCGTGGCACGCGCATCGCCTTAGATGAACTCGCCCCAATATTAAAATTGGGTCACAGAGAACTATCTTTATTTGGACATTAAAGTTGTACCAGTATATTCCGATTCGCGTTGGGAACGGGTCGAGCAAAATCATACAGTATACAAGGGGCTGCTAATGGCTGCGAAACTGCCAAACATTGACGGACTCTCGCTGACCGACCTCAACGAACTGCTGGCGCGCGTGAACCGCGCTATCCAGGGCAAGAAGGACGAAGCGCGGCAGGAAACGCTGCAAAAACTTAAACAGCTTGCAGTTGCTGAAGGATTCAGCCTCGACGAACTCGTCGGCAAGGGTCAGGGCGGCCGTCGCCAGCGTTCGGACAAGGGCGTTAAGCTGAAGGCGAAATATGTAGGCCCGAACGGCGAAACCTACACGGGTCGCGGCCCGACACCGAAATGGCTGCGGACACTTGAACGCAAGGGCGAGAAGCGCGAGAAATTCCTTGTCAAATAGCGTTCAATCATAATTGATATCAGTCGGCCCGGAGAGCATCCGGGCCGTTTTCTTGCTTGGGATGGATATTTGCAGGGCAATTATCTGCTCGGCAACGATGGTAGTGGGACCCGGGATCGAACCGGGGACCTCAGGATTATGAGTCCTGCGCTCTAACCAGCTGAGCTATCCCACCAAAGTTGAGGCGCGCGGTATACGCGGGGTGTGCGGCCAGCGCAAGACGGCCCGCGCGCGCCACAAAAACGCTCTGAACTCAATCAGTTGGGCCGGCCCGGGACCTGACAAGGCAGGCGCAGGTTGCCCTGCGTCTCTCCCGGATCAGGCCCTAGGTTAGGGGACGGGCCCTGTCCAAAAACATCCCAGATCGCGCGGCGGAAATCTTTCCCGGTGTGTCGCAAACTGCGGGGGTCTTTTCGGGGCGCGCTACATGAGACCCGCGACCAGCTCTCCTATCGCCAGCGACGAGGTGAGACCCGGGCTCTCAATCCCGATGAGGTTGACCAGCCCAGCAACACCATGGCGCGCAGGCCCATCGATCAGGAAATCGGCGCTCGGCTCGCCCTTGCCCACGATCTTTGGGCGCACGCCCGAATAATCCGGCGACAACGCGCCATCCTTCAGCCCCGGCCAATAACGGCGCACCTCATTGTAGAAATGCACCGCGCGCGCCGAATCCACTTCATAATCGAATGGCGGCGTCAGCGCGTCGGACAACCACTCCGCGTCAGGTCCCAATCGCGTTCGCCCACCAAGATCGATCGCCAGGTGCAACCCCTGTGTTGCCTGATTGTGCATCGGGTAGATCAGTCGCGCGAACGCCGCGCGCCCGGTCGCCGTGAAGTACGATCCCTTCACCCAGTGCATTCGCATACCATCATAGACCGGCCCGCCCGCGATACTGCGCGCGATCGGCAGCGCACGATGACCCGCAGCGTTTACGACAGATTGCGCCCGGATTCGTGACGGGTTGTCGCCGGCGGTTTCGATCTCGATGCCGTTCTTTGTGACGTCTCCGCGCGCTACCGGGGTGTTGAGCACCAGCGAGCCGCCTCGATCCTCGAACTCGCCCTGCAGCGCCAGGAAATAGGCATGGCTGTCGAACAGCCCACTCGCTTCGGAATGGATCGCCACGCGCACATCGGGGCTCAAAGCCGGTTCCAGCCTGCGCGCCTCGGCCCCATCGATCAGACGGATATCCTCGACCCCGTTCTCCTGCGCCCGCTTCAGCAGGGCTGGCGTCGCAGCCGCCTCGTGGTCATCCACCGCCACGACGAGTTTGCCGCAACGATGCGCCTCAACCCCGTGCGCCGCGCAATAGGCGTAAAGCTTGCGCCCGCCCTCGACACACAGTTGTGCCTTGAGCGACCCGGTCGTGTAATACAGGCCGGCATGAATGACCTCGGAATTGCGCGACGATGTTTCCGTGGCAATCGCACTGGCGGCCTCCAGCACCAGGACTTCCCGCCCGCTCAGCGCCAGAGCACGTGCGCAGCTGAGCCCCACGGCCCCGGCTCCAATAACAACTGCGTCGGCCTCGAACGTCTCCATGCAACAGACCTAGCCCCGAATCCACGCGATTGTCATGGCGTGGATTTGATCAAGGTCAAATCGTGCCCGTTGATGGTTTACGAACATGGCGGCCTGAGGAATCCGGTCCGTGTCCACGCGAACACACAAGGTTCACCCCCTGCTGTGCCGCACATGCGGCCAGTCGGGGCACTTGTGGCTGACCGAAGACGGGCAGCGTGACTGGAGCTTCACCGCTGTGGGCTTCTTCGGCCTCGCAGTGAACCGACACAACCCGCCCAATTCCGTGCTGCGATGCAATTCCTGTGGTTCACCGCAAGTGGCCGTCAGTCCGCCACACATCCCCACAACGCAGCAATAGCGCGACTGACAGCTAGCCTACGTCTCGTACCTGAAGCTCAGGCGCCGCGTGCGTAAGGCAACCCTACTCTGCCGCCTGCATCCGTGGCGCAGGACCGGCATTCCATTTCGCCATCAGCCCGGCGAGTTTGTTCTCCGCGACGACAACGGCCTTTTCCTTCACATGGCCATAGCCGCGGATCTCATCCGGTATGGTCGCGATCTCTACCGCCAGTGCGTGATTGTCCGTCGTCAGCGCAGCTGACAGCTTCTCGAGCCGCTCAAGATACTCGTCGCGCAGCCGGCGTTCCATCTTGCGCTCTTCGGTCCTGCCGAAAATGTCGAGCGCGCCGCCACGCAGACCCTTCAGGCGCTTCAGCACCTTGAAGCCCATCATCATCCACGGGCCGAACGTTTTCTTGGTCAGCTCACCCTTGTGGTTCTTCTTCGAGATCATTGGCGGCGCCAGCAGGAAGGTCAGCTTCGTGCCCCTGCCGAACTGGTCTTCCACGGCCTGCTTGTATTCCGGCCGCGTGTAGAGCCGCGCGACTTCGTACTCATCCTTGTAAGCCATCAGCTTGGACAGATAGGTCGCCGCCGCTGTCGTCAGCTTGTCGCCGAGGCCCAGATTGCTCTCCGCCGCCCGCACGCGCGCGATCCGCGCCTCGTACATGTCGGCATAGGCTTCATTCTGGTACGCCTTCAGCATTTCGGCCCGACGCGCGATCAGTTCATCAAGCTTCAGCGGCTCGATCTCCGGTCGCTTCGGCGCCGCCGCCTGCACATGATCAGGGTTCACCGCTGCAATGCGGCCCAGGTCGAACGCCGCTGCGTTCTCCTTCACCTTCACCTTGTTGAGCCTGTTGGCCTCCTTGATCGCAGCTTCCGAAATTGGGATCAGACCATTCTGGTATGCCATGCCCAGCATGATCATGTTGGTGTATATCGCATCGCCGAAGTGATGCTCGGCCAGCGCTTCCGCATTTGTGGCCGCAAATGACTTGGCGCGCGACCGCACCCGCGCCGTCAGCAGGTCCGGATCGAACCTCACATTGCGGTTTTCGATGATTTCTTTCGTGGGCGTAACGTCATGGTTCGCCACCACCGCTGTCCGCGCCTTGTCAAACATCACCAGCGCATCCCCCGACGACGCCACCACGAGATCGCAGGCAATGATCACGTCGGCCGAAGCCGGCGGCGTCTTGCCCGCCTTGATGTCATCGGGATCGAGCGCGAAGCGAACGTGGCTCAGCACCGGCCCGCCCTTTTGCGCGAGGCCCGTCATGTCCAGCGTCTGCGAGGCCTTGCCATCAACGTGCGCCGCCATGGCGAGCACAGCAGCCACCGTCGTCACGCCCGTACCGCCCACGCCCGTGAACACCACATTCCACGCTTCGTGAGTGAGCTGCGGCAGGGTTGGCATCGGCAAGCCCGACACGTCGAACGTCGCCGGCGTCCGCTCGGCATCTGACTTCCTGTCGCCGCCCGTCACCGTCACGAATGACGGGCAGAAGCCTTCAATGCAGGAATAGTCTGTGTTGCAGGTCGACTGGTTGATCTGCCGCTTGCGGCCGAACTCGGTTTCCACCGGCTCCACCGACAGGCAGTTCGACTTCACCGAACAGTCGCCACAGCCTTCGCAGACCGACTGGTTGATAAAGACGCGCCTGGTTGGCGCTTCCATCTTGCCGCGCTTGATCCGGCGGCGCTTCTCGGTCGCGCACACCTGGTCATAGATCAGCACGGAGACGCCCGGCGTCTCGCGCAACTCGATCTGCACTTCTTCCAACTTCTTGCGGTCGAAGATGCGCGTGCCTTCCGGTAGATCCGAGACGCTCGCATAGCGCGTCGGATCGTCCGCCACGATCACGATCGTCTTGACGCCTTCGGCTTCCACCTGTCGCGCGATCTGCGGGACGGTCTGCCCGGACTCCACCTGCTGCCCGCCCGTCATGGCGACCGCATCGTTGTATAGTATCTTGTAGGTCGCGTTGACCTTGCCCGAGATCGCCGCGCGGATCGCCAGCGAACCCGAGTGCGAATACGTACCATCGCCGAGATTCACGAAGACATGCTTCTCGTTGGTGAACGGGCTCTGCCCGATCCACGGCGTGCCCTCGCCGCCCATCTGCGTGTGCATGTCGGTCCGCCGCTCCGGCGTGAACGTCGCCATGTAGTGACAGCCGATACCCGCGAGCGCGCGCGAACCTTCCGGCAGCGTCGTAGACGTGTTGTGCGGACACCCCGAGCAGAAGTGCGGCTTACGCGTGTTGATCTGGTTCATGCCCGCGACAGCCTGCTTGGCGCCGTTCACCTTTGAGAAATATGCATCGGCCTTCGCCGTATGTGCGCCTTCCGGCAGACGTCCCACCAGCGCCATCGCGATATCCGCCGTCGACAGCGAGGCGATGTCCGACAGCAGCGGCACGCCATCGCGATCCCGCTTGCCTTCGATGATCGGACGGTCGGCTTCCGGCAGATGGTAGAGAATGTCCTTCAGCTGCGGCTCGATCAGCGCACGTTTGTGCTCGATCACCAGCACGCGCTCGAAGCCACGGCAGAAATTGCGGATCGCCGTCGGCTCCAGCGGCCACGGCATCGCGACCTTGAAAATCGAAACGCCCATATCGGCTGCCTGCTCCGGCGACAGCCCCATCGCGCCGAGCGCTTCGTAGACATCGCGCGCAGCCTGCCCGGCCACAATCACGCCCAGCTTCTTCTGTTTGCTCGTCAGCAGCGCCTTGTCGAGACCATTGGCCCGCACGAAGGCCTGCGCCGCCGGGATCTTCAGCGTCCGCAGGCGTGCTTCCTTGCCAAGCGGCGTGTCGCCCATGCGCGGCCCGAGCCCGCCCTCGGGAATGACGAAATCTGTCGGCCGCACCGTGTGATAGCGCTGCAGCCCCACCTCAACCACGGCCCCGCTATCCATCGTGTCTGCGAGGCATATCATTGAGACCCACAGGCCCGAATACCGGCTCAGCTCCCAGCCGATCATGCCGTAGTCGAGCACTTCCTGGATCGACGCCGGCGCCAGCACCGGCATCTCCGCGTCGATCATCGCGAACTCGGACTGCGAGGCCAGCGTCGACGACTTCGAGTTCGGATCATCCCCCAGCAACGCCAGCACGCCGCCCTTGGGGTCGGTCCCCGCCATGTTGGCATGCTTGAACACATCGCCCGTGCGATCGACACCCGGCGCCTTGCCGTACCAGATGCCGAACACGCCATCGAACTTCGCGCCCGGAAACAGGTGCGTCTGCTGCGAGCCCCACACGGCCGTCGCGCCCAGATCTTCGTTCAGCCCCTCCCACAACTTCACGTCGTGAGCGGCCATCAGCTTGCCCGCTGCATTGATCTGCTGGTCGTATCCGCCCAGCGGCGAGCCGCGATATCCCGAAATAAACCCCGCCGTATTGAGGCCCAATTTGCGGTCGAGCCTCTTGCGATCCAGCGGCAGGCGCACCAGCGCCTGAATTCCGGTCATGAATGCCCGGCCGCCCTCGAGCAGGTATTTGTCGTCGAGGGAGATTCCACCTGATACAGGGCTACCGTTCTTCAAGTCGTGCGCCTCCGGGCGGTCTATACATGGTCACGGCAAATATATTGCCCAATATCGCAGGAAGTATTTGCCATTCAGTGCGTGATCTGCCAGTACTGCGGCACGATCAATCTACAAACACGACCAAAGGTAGCAAAAAATGGCCGTTGAACTCGACGCCATCGACGCGAAAATTCTCGACCTCATCCAGCGCGACGCGGCCCTCTCTGTGGCCGAGATCGCAGAGAAAGTCGGCCTGTCCTCCAGCCCCTGCTGGCGACGCATCAAGCGCATGGAAGAACAAGGCATCATCGCGCGCCGCGTGACGCTACTCAACTACGACAAGCTTGGATTGAACTTCGAAGTCGTGGCCAACGTCAAACTCCAACTACCCAGCCGCGAAAATCTTGAGAAGTTTGAGCAAGCCGTGCGCAAATGGCCCGAGGTCATCGAGTGCATGACTGTCACGGGCGCCGTCGACTATGTGATGCGCGTCGTCACCACCGACATGCACGCCTACGACAATTTCCTACGCGACAAGATCCTGGCCCTTGGCCTCGTGTCGGACATCCAGTCCCGCATCATCGTCAACGTCGCCAAGCGCACCACCGCAGCCCCCCTCGGCCTCATCAGCCCCTACGTGCCGACGCAGGACCGCTGAGACCCAGCGGCCAGCGCAGGGGTCGCTGGCTTTTTGCCAGATCGGCTTGCCGAGATTGACCTGATCGCCGGTCGTAAGGAGGCCCACCGCGCCGCCGATGACAGCGCCACCAAGCACGCCGACGACGTGGGGCAGGCTACATCTCGCGCTGTACGCCGAGCCGCATCTCAGGTCGCGGATGCGCTAGACTTCTCGGCATGATCGGACCTGCCTCCAACGCGGACCATCCCATGCGCCTCCTCGGCAACATTCTCTGGCACATCCCGTTCCTCGGCTTCTTGTCCGCGATCTACATGCTCTTCCTCGGAGCCTTTTTCACGCTGACCATTGTTGGCGCCCCGCTCGGTGCAGGCCTGTTCGAGCTCGGCCGTTTTTATCTCGCCCCCTTCGGCAACCGCCTCGTCAACGCCAGCGAGCTCGGCACCCCGCTGAGCCAAAACCCCGTCTGGGTCGGGTGGGGATGGCTGGTCACGCTGTGCTGGCTCCCCTTCGGCCTCATCGCGTGCTTCATCCTCGTCTTCCAGGCGCTCGGCCTCTGCCTTACCATCATCGGCATCCCCCCGGGCATAGCGATCTTCCGCTCGCTCGAGACCATCCTGAACCCGGTCGGCAAGACGGTAATCTCCTCCAATCTCAAGATGGAAATGACCCGCCGCCATATGCACTGAACGCCGCCAGCTGGTTGGCGTACGGCCCGCAGTGTGGCGCGGGCGCGCGGCTCAGCATCGCCTATCCCATCGTCTTCATCAGGTGCTCGCCCATCTTCGCGTGCAGCGTGTTGATCGCCTTCAGCGGCCGTACCATCACCTTGAAGTGCGTGATCAGCCCCGCATCATTCCACGTGATGATATCCACGCCATTGATCTTCACCCCCTCCACCTCGGAGTAGAACTCCAGAACGGCCGACTTGTCCGCGTACCACTCCTCGCCATAGCGAAAGTGCTCGGTGTTCAGGACGTGCAGCGCCCCGCGGAGGTATTTCTCGGTGATCTCGCGCCCGACCTGCGGCGTGTGCACCACGGGACTCTCGAACACGCAGCCCTCCGCCAGTATCCCGTGCAGTTCGTCGGCCCGCTTTTCCAGCGCGATGCGATGCCACCGCTGGATCGTCTCAGGAATGTCACGCGCTTTGGCCGTCATCTGTCCGCTCCTCAGCCTTGCCTGCGTCACCCTGCGCCAATCCGGCCCTGGTCTCAAGCGCGCGTCTACCCCCCCCAATAACTGCATCACATCCCGCGTATCGCAGGGAAAGTTCGTCATGCACGGATGCCCCTCGAACAGCCGCGCCGCCACCTCGTGCGAGGGCGCGCGCACGACAACGAACCCCGTCAGCTCATTGACGACATCCGCCGCGCCCCCTCTCAGACGTCCGCCTCGTCGGCCCCGGCGGCTCGCCCTGATAGACGATGACGTCCTTGTGGTCCGCGTCCCACTTGGCCAGGGCTGCAGCCCCACCTTGTCCTTCGCCCGCTTCAATTTACGCTATGCTCCCGGGCTAATCCGCCGGCCCGATGACCGCCTCGACCCCGATCCCAATCTCCACGTCACGCAGCTTCTTGACCTCGTCGCGCAGGCGCGCCGCCAGTTCGAACTCGAGGTTCGCGGCGGCTTCGCGCATTTCCTTCTCGAGCTGATCGATCACGCGGGTGAGGTTGTGGCCTTTGCCGATATACTCGGCACCCTCTTCCTCCATGCCCGGCAGCGTATTGCCACGGCCACGCTTGTTGGGGTCGCGGCCCTTCGGCAGCAGGCCCTGCGCCGCCTTTGATGTGACGCCTTCGAGCACGTCCTTGACGCCCGAGATCACGGTGATCGGCTTGAAGCCGTGTTCGGCGTTGTGCGCTTCCTGCCGCGCGCGGCGGCGCGCCGTCTCCGCCATCGCGCGCGTCATCGAGCCGGTGACGGTGTCTGCATAGAGAACGACCTTGGCCTCCGAGTTGCGCGCCGCGCGGCCGATGGTCTGGATCAGGCTCGTCTCGGAGCGCAAAAAGCCTTCCTTGTCGGCATCGAGGATCCCGACGAAAGCGCACTCGGGAATGTCGAGGCCCTCGCGCAACAAGTTGATGCCGACCAGGCAGTCGAACTTGCCGAGGCGCAGGTCGCGGATAATCTCGATGCGCTCGATGGTGTCGACGTCGGAGTGCATGTAGCGCACCTTCACGCCCATCTCGGTCATGTGCTCGGTGAGCTGTTCGGCCATCTTCTTGGTCAGCGTGGTGACGAGCGAGCGAAAGCCTTTCTTGGTCGTCTCCTTCACCTCGTGGATACAGTCGTCGACCTGGTTGGCGTTGTCCTTGTAGACAGGGCGGATCTCGACCGGCGGATCGATGAGGTGGGTCGGACGGATGATCTGCTCGGTGAAGACGCCGCCGGTCTGGTTGAGTTCCCACGGACCAGGCGTTGCCGAGACGTGGATGGTCTGCGGGCGCATCTTCTCCCACTCGTCGAATTTGAGCGGGCGGTTGTCGAGGCAGCTCGGCAGGCGGAAGCCGTATTCGGACAGGGTGAATTTGCGGTTGAAGTCTCCCCGGAACATAGCGCCGATCTGCGGGATGGACTGGTGGCTTTCGTCAACGAAGATCATCGCGTTTTCGGGGAGGTATTCGAACAGCGTCGGCGGCGGCTCGCCGGGTTTGCGCCCTGTTAGATAGCGGCTGTAGTTCTCGATGCCAGCGCAGGATCCAGTGGCGATCATCATCTCGATGTCGAACTGGCAGCGCTGCTCGAGGCGCTGGGCTTCGAGGAGTTTTCCCTGCTGGGTAAGGACGGCCAGGCGACCACGCAACTCGTCTTTGATGTGGTCCACCGCCTGGTTCAGCGTCGGACGGGGCGTGACGTAGTGGCTGTTGGCGTAAACCTTGATACGCTCCAGCGGGCGCGTGGCCTTCCCCGTCAGCGGATCGAACTCCGTGATCTTGTCGATCTCCTCCCCGAAGAAGGAAACCTTCCACGCCCGGTCCTCCTGGTGGACCGGCCACACATCCAGCGTGTCTCCCTTGATCCGGAACGTCCCCCGCCCGAACGCCTGGTCGTTTCTTTTATACTGAAGAGCGACCAGATCCGCCGCTACCTGCCGCGGATCAATCGCCTGAGCCTGCGCCAGCTCAAACGTCATTGCCGTGTAGGTCTCAACACTCCCGATCCCGTAAATACAGCTAACGGACGCGACAATGATCACATCATCCCGCTCCAATATCGCTCGCGTCGCAGAGTGCCGCATCCGATCAATCGCCTCGTTGATCGACGACTCCTTCTCAATATACGTGTCCGTCCGCGGCACGTAGGCCTCGGGCATGTAGTAATCGTAGTAACTCACGAAGTACTCGACGGCGTTGTCGGGGAAGAAGCTCTTGAACTCGCCATAGAGCTGAGCCGCGAGCGTCTTGTTGTGCGCGAGGATCAGCGCGGGGCGTTGCACCGCCTCGATCACCTTCGCCATCGTGAATGTCTTGCCAGAGCCGGTGACGCCGAGCAGAACCTGATCCAGCTCGTTGTCCTGAACGCCCTTCACCAGCTCCGCGATGGCGGCAGGCTGGTCGCCGGCGGGTTCATAGTCGGACGCGACGCGGAATTTTCGGCCGCCCTCGAACTTGTCCCAGTTCCGCTCTGGCCGGTGCGGCGTCCACAGGTCCTGCGCCTCTGCAATCGCCACGGCGTTCTTTTTCTGCGCCTTGAACTCCGCCATCGGCGCCTCGCCGACGCCCTGCCCGCGCTTGTGAGCGGGGGCGATCTTGGAGGCTGTCGCCTTCACGGATTTCGAGGGAGGTTTTGCCATGCCGGCAATATGGGCTGTTCGTGCTGCGTTCGCCAGACCCGCGACATCTGCTGCTGACAGGCCCTGGCAACAGCTACCGCACGAATCGCACGGAAACGCCCCATGTCGCCAGCTCCGAACGGAAAGCGTCGTGCCCGATGAAGCCATAACCGGAGAGGGCGTAATCCTCGGCGGTCAGATTCCGTTCCCGGGGGGAACACGTCATCCACATGCACCGCCGCAGCGCTGGGTGTAAGCGCCCGGTGATCGTCGGCGCCGACGCCACGGATTTGGAACGCCGTTTGCGAGACGTTTGGGATGGCGGCCTGCACACCGGCGAGACGGCGCAAGATGTCTTCGGCGCCATCGACCGCGCCGAGATCGCTGCCCGAAAAGAACGGCTACGCTTTGCGACAGCGCGTC
>CANJXY010000030.1 GCA_947478925.1 Hyphomonadaceae bacterium
AAGATCGCCGGGGCCAACGGCATCGCTCATGGCATTTATCCCTTACGGTGGCGGGGATGATAGACTTGGAACGGAAACCAGCAAGCGCCCCATGCCTCTCCAGCGACGCAAGGCGCCGATCCCTGATCAATGAAATGTAGGGCCCAATCAGGAGGGGCAAGCATCGTTGTCCGCCAAAGGACCGCCTGGGGCCGACCGCCGCTGGCTTATGGTCGAAACGGGCGGCCCGGCCGCAACTTGGCCAACTGAACGGCCTGTTCTGCTTCCGGTCATCGGCGCAATGCTTTACTCCCGCCATGCTTTGGGCGCCGTGGACTGTCACGGTGCAAGTAGAGGCAGTTGGTGGGCTTATGGTTCGCGCCTGCAATGATTGGGTGGTTTCAAGATGCGTCTCGTCCTGACAACTGTTCTGGCTGCAACGCTTGCTGTTGGCGGCGTGGCTTCTGCCCAGGTGACCGGCGTGGGCCGCACAACGACCCGCAGCGCCTACCTGGTCGAGCCGTTTACCCCCCCGAGTCCGATCACGATCAACGGCACGGGCGTGCGTCTGCGCGCCGAACCTTTTACCGGAAATGACAGTCAGGTGTTGTCCACCGGCAGCACCGGTCTGCAGCTCAACGTCATCGGCGTCGCGCGCCAGCCCGACTGGAACTGGTATCAGGTGATCCTGCGCAACGGACAGAAGGCGTTCATCCGCTCGGACCTGACGTCCGCGCCGATGCGTGGCGACGCAAGCTCGACCTACATCCCGCCAGCCCAGCCCGTTCAACCGCCGCCGCAGGTTGTCTATACGCCGCCCCCGACCCCACAGACATGGACGCCGCCCGCCCAGCCCAGCCTCGCGCAACCGCTTCCGCCGATCCCGACGCGGCCCGTACAGAATGGTTCCGCAATCTCGCTGACCCCGAGCAATGGCGGTACTGCGCAGCTTGAGCTGCCGCATGCGGCCCCCTCGCAGGCGACCGACAATGGTCTCATCAGCATCGCGCCGAGCGCGCCGATCCCACATCTTTCCAATTCCGCGAGCGTCGCTCCGGCAGGCCCCGCCAGCAGCTCCGATCTCAGCCAGCAGATCCGCGCGCAGCTCGATGCCAAGCGCTGCTGGACCGATAGCGGCAACATGATGGATGCGCAGCGCCTGCGCGCGTCGTTCGGTGTCAGCTTTACTGCCAACGGCAAGTTCGCCTCCGAGCCGCGCCTCATCGCTCCGGAGACGGAACCTTCGGACGATCCGGCCATGATGGTCTTCCTCGCCAAGGCGCGGGCGGCCCTGCGCACCTGTAACAATCTCGGCTTCGACCTGCCGGCCGGGGCTGCGCAAGGCGAGGTCCGCCTCGATTTCTCGGCCCGCTAGTTCCGCTGGGCAAAAGCCTCAAGGGCGTTCAAACTGCATTCAGCTGGTCGGGGACACTGTCTGGCGAAGGACAGGCGAGGGCGGGACAATGCGCATCAAGACAACACTAATCGCCATGGCGGCGTTGCTGGGCCTTGGCGCCTGCGCGACCGAAGAGGGCTATCGCCAGCACATGGGCCTGCTACAGGGCGCATCGGCCGACGCGGTGCTCGTCGACTGGGGGCCGCCGCAAAGCCGCACGCCGATGTCGAACGGCCGCGAGCTGTGGAGCTATACCAAGACCACGGTTGAAGAGCGTGCAGGCTACTGGCGCGACGAGACGCGGCAGGTGACGCGCAAGATCACCGACAGGGACGGCAAGGAGAAAACCGAAACGATCACCGAAAATTTCCCGGTGTGGGAGCCCGCGCAGACGTTGCGCTCTGTCTGCACCACGCGCTTCGTCATGGCCTCGGGCCTGGTCGAGGACATTTCCTTCAACGGCGATGGTTGCGTAGCGGAAGAGCTGCGCAAGAGCTGACGGGGCGGACACACAGACGGATTTTGCTTGAACTCCGGGCTACCGCGCGTACTTCTCGCTACAAACGGGGAGGATGCCCATGAGAAGGTTCTCGATTTCACTGCTCGCGGCGGTCGCCGCTATTGCCGCGCCAATCGCCAGCGCGCAGCTGCCGACGCCGAAGACGACTGATCTCGGCTCGGGCATCCACGTCATCTTCGGACAGGGCGGCAATATCGGCGTCTCGACTGGGCCGGATGGCGCCTTCGTCATCGACGACCAGTACCAGCAGTCAGCCGCCGCCAATCTTGCGAAGGTCGAGGCTCTTGCCGGGGGCGCGCCGAAGTATCTGGTCAACACGCACTGGCATGCCGACCATGCTGGCGGCAACGCGACCTTCGCGAAGGCCGGCACCATGATCTTCGCACAGGAAAACGTGCGCAAGCGCCTGACCGGCGCCGTTGCTTCGCCCGGCCTGGATGGCAAACCGTCGCCTGCTGCGCCCGCGCCAGCCTGGCCGGTGATCACCTTTATCGATGGCGTCGACTTCCACCTCAACGACGAGACGATCCGCGTCTTCCACGTCAGCCCCGCTCACACCGACGGCGACTCGATGGTGTGGTTCGTCGAGCCCAACATCCTTCACATGGGCGACCTGTTCTTCAACGGCATCTTCCCTGTGATCGATCTTGGCTCAGGCGGCTCCGTGCGCGGCTATCTCACTGTGATGAAGGAGACTTACGCCAAGATCGACGACAAGACGCAACTCATCCCCGGCCATGGCGACATGGGCACGAAAGCGGATCTGGCGAAGCAGATTGCCATGCTCGAAGGCGCAATCAACGCCGTCGACAAGCATGTGAAGGCCGGCGACAGCCTCGCGAAAACCGTGGCGGCCAAACCGCTGAAGCCGTGGGAGAAATACGCGTGGAGCTACATCCCCGCGGATAGCTTCACGACGACGCTCTATAACGGCCTGAAGAAGTAGAGGCGCCAAATATGGACAAGGTCATGCGCATCATCCTCTCATCCGTTTCCCTGCTCACGCTTGCGGCCTGCGTCTCGGCGCCGGCAGCAAACGCTCCCGCGGCGCAGGTCGCGGTGGCTGCCCCGACGCCGGCTACACCCGCTCCCGCGCCGCCGCCGCCGCCTCCGGCGCCCAACAGCCAGGCCTTCGCGCGCGCGATCGACCTGGGTTCGGGCGTGCAGATGCTGATGGGGCAGGGCGGTAACCTCGCCATCAGCACGGGCGATGATGGCCTGTTCCTGATCGATGACCAGTATGTCACCAACGCCGAGGTCAACCTTGCAAAGATCGAGGAGCTGGCGAAGGGCAAACCGAAATACCTGATCAACACGCACTGGCATTTCGATCATGCAGGCGGCAACGAAGTGTTCGGCGCGGCGGGTGCGACCATCTTTGCCAGCGACAATGTTCGAAAGCGCCTGACCGGCGAAGTGAAATCGGACTCGCGCGGTGCGCCGAAGGTGCCGGCGGCCCATGTCGCCCTGCCAGTCGTGACCTTCACCACGGGCATCGACTTTCACCTCAACAACCAGACGATCCGCGCCATTCGCGCGCCCCTACCTGCGCACACGGACGGCGACACCTTCATCTACTTCGTCGAGGCGGACATTCTCCACACCGGCGACACCTATATGAAGAACTTCTATCCGTTCGTGGACACGGGTTCAGGCGGCACGCAGGCCGGGTTCATCGCGGCGCTGACCAAGATCCTCGAAGTGACGGGGCCCAAGACGCGTTACATTCCCGGCCATGGCGAACTTGCCACGCGCGCCGACATCGAAGCCGCTCTGGCGATGCACAAAGGCGCACGCGCGGCTGTCGAGGCGTTGGTGAAAGCCGGCAAGACGCTGGAAGAAACACTTGCCGCCAAACCGCTTGCGCCATGGACGCCGCGCTTTGGCGCGGGCTTCATCAACGAAGCTGCCTACACGACGGTCATCTATCAGGAGCTGAAGAAGTAGGCGGCCGTTAGTCTTCCAGGATCGCACTGTTGAGCTTGGTGTCGCGCATAAAAATGGCGACCAGGAAGCCGACGACTGACAGCGCACCGACATAGATGAAGAAGCCGGACTCAACGCCGCTCGACTTGAACCACAGCGCCACATATTCCGCCGTGCCGCCAAACATCGCGTTGGCCAGAGCATAGGGCAGGGCGACGCCCAGCGCGCGCACGTGCGTCGGGAACAGCTCGGCCTTGATGACCGCGCTGATCGATGTGTAGGCGGATTGCACCAGCAGCGCGCCGAACAGGAACGCGAACGCAAGCCACGGCGAGCCCGCATTCGCGATGCCGACAAACACCGGCCATGCCATCAGGGCGCCGATACCGAACGCCGCGATCAACATGCGCTTGCGGCCGACAACATCCGACAGCCAGCCCATCAAGGGTTGCGCCAGCATGAAGCAGATCAGCGCGCCTGCGGTGATCTCGGTCGCCGCGTTCTTGTCGAAGCCTGCCGAGTTGACGAGGTATTTCTGCATGTAGGTCGTGTACGCGTAAAACGACAGCGACCCCGCCGCCGTCAGGCCCATCACCATCAGCGTCTCGCGCGGATGTTTCAGGAACAGCAGCCGCGACTGCGATTGCGGCTCGCCCGACGCCTTGGCTTTCTCCCAGGACTCGGTCTCGCGCAGGCCCATGCGGATCCAGAACACCACGACCGCCAGCGCGGCGCCGACGAAAAACGGTATGCGCCAGCCCCAGTCTCCCAACACGTCCGCCGGCATCGTCCGCTGCAGCAGGATCAGGACGCCGAGCGCCAGCAGCTGGCCCATGATCAGCGTCACATAGTGAAAGCTCGACCAGAATCCGCGCCGCGCCTTGCCTGCAACTTCCGATAGATATGTCGCGCTCGCGCCGTACTCGCCGCCCACCGACAGGCCCTGAAGCAGCCGCGCAACCAGCAAAATAGCAGGCGCCGCCCCGCCGATCACGGCGTGTCCCGGTACGAGCGCGATTACCAGCGAGCCGAAGCACATCAACGCGACTGACGCCGTCATCGCCGCGCGACGCCCCGCCCGGTCGGCATATAGCCCCATCAGCCAGGCGCCTGCAGGTCGCGCAAAGAATCCTACCGCGAACACGGCCGCTGTCTGCAGCAATTGCGAGGTCTGGTCGCCTTCGGGAAAGAATATCGGCGCGAAGTAAAGCGAGAACGACGCGTAGGCGAACCAGTCATACCACTCGACGAGATTGCCCGCCGATCCGCCAAGGATCGCGCGCAGCCTCTGTGCATTGGTGAAGGCGCCCGGCGCGCCGGCGACTGTCTTGGTCATGCTCTATCGCTCCCCACACACCATACACGCCGGATCCGCCCGCAGCGCCACGTTGCGCGAATCGCCGCTCAACCCGTCGAACAGCCACAGCTTGCCAGCCATCGATTGTCCCGCACCCGTAATTTCCTTCACGGCTTCCAGCGCCATCCGCGCGCCGACCATCCCCGTCAGCGGCCCCACCACACCCACCATCGCGCACGTCTCTTCCGTCTCCGGCATCTCGGAGACAAGACAGCGATAGCAGGGCAGACGTTCACCAACCGGTTTGCCCCTCGTCAGCCCCGACTTGAACACAGACACCTGCGCGCTCCAACGCCCGACCGCGCCCGATACCAGCACCACGCCCGCATGATGACACGCCGCGTTGATCTCGAACCGCGTGGTGAAGCTGTCCGATCCATCGATGACGATATCCGCACCGCGTAGAAGCTCGGCGGCATTCCTCGCGTCGAGCCTTGTCTGTTTCGTCTCGATCCGGATATCCGGGTTCATGGTTGTCAGTGCGTGTGCGCCGACTTCCGTTTTGGCCGCCCCAACATCGTTCGTGACGAACAGCACCTGCCGCTGCAGGTTCGACAGCGACACCGAATCATCGTCGATCAGCGTCAGCCCGCCCACGCCCGCCGCCGCCAGATACATCGCCGCCGGCCCGCCCAGCGCGCCCAGACCCACCAGCGCCACATGCGCTTTGAGCAGTTTCTGCTGCCCCGGTCCGCCGACCTCCCGCAGCATGATGTGGCGGGCGTAGCGTTCCAGCTGTTGGGGGGTTAGACTCATGTTCGCTCAATTCCTCCCGGAGCAAAGACCATGGCCCGCGCAGCAGTTCAATGGCGTGGGTCCCGGCCTAAGACAAAGCAAACGTGACCGCTGAACCTGTCTCCAACGTCTACCAGCCACTCGTCGACGAGATCGTCGCCGGCCGGCGCAATATCTTCCTCACCGGCCGCGCCGGCACGGGGAAGACCACGTTGCTGCGCCAGCTGATCTTCAACTCGCTGGACAAAGCCATCGTTCTCGCCCCCACGGGCCTGGCTGCCGTGAATGTCGGCGGTCAGACCATCCATTCCTTCTTCAATTTTCCGCCGCGCCTGCTCGACGCTGGCGACACCCGCAAGATCCGCAACCAGCGCGTGGTAAAGGCGATCGAGACCATGGTGATCGACGAGGTCTCGATGGTTCGGGCCGACATGATGCAGGCGATCGACAGTTCGCTGCGCCTAAATCGCGGCAACCGCCAGCCCTTCGGCGGCGTCCGCATGATCCTCTCCGGGGACCTTCACCAGCTCCCGCCCGTGGTCGGCGCCGATGTTGAGCACATCCTGCAGGAGAGCTATGGCGGCGCCTGGTTTTTCAAGGCGCCTGGCTTCCAGGCCGGTCAGTTCCGCCTTGCGGCGCTGAAGCGGATTTTCCGTCAAGAGGAAGCAGACTTTATTCGCGTCCTCAACTCGCTGCGCAACGGCCGCCTTTCGCTCGAAGATCAGCAGCTCCTTGCGACGCGTGTTTCGATGCGCTCGCCGGCCGAAGCGAGCCTCACACACGTCGTGCTGACGCCGAACAACGCCGCCGCCTGGCGTATCAACCAGACGCGCCTTGCCGAGCTCGACGGACCCGCGCGCAACTATACGGCGTCGCTCGAAGGCAATTTCGAACCGAAGGCTTTTCCGACCGAAGAAGTACTCGAGCTGAAGCAGGGCGCGCGCGTGATGATGATCCGCAACGATCCCTCGGGTCGATGGGTCAACGGTTCGCTCGGCGTCGTGCAGGGCCTCGGCGAGAGCGACTGCTATGTGAAGATCGATCGCGAAACACATCGCGTCTCGCAACAGGCGTGGGAAAAGTTCCGCTACGAGTTTGATGCCGGCGCCAAGTCCGTCTCGCGTTCGGTTGTAGGCTCATTCAAGCAGCTGCCGCTGCGCCTGGCTTACGCCACCACCATCCACAAATCGCAGGGCATGACGCTCGACCGCGTCTATCTCGATTTTGATCGCGGCATGTTTGCTCACGGCCAGGCCTATGTTGCATTCTCGCGAGCGCGAACACTGGAGGGTCTTGAACTCTCGCGCGAACTTCGCCCGCGCGACATCATCATCGATCGCTCTGCCTTCGATTTTGGCAAGCTCGACACCGTAAGTGACACCGAGCATTACCTGCTCGCTGACATGCCGAAGCCGACGCTGGATCTCAAAGGCTAACGCCCCGTCGACCCAAACCCGCCGGCCCCACGCTGCGTCTCGTCCAGGCTTGTCACCTGTACAAGCGATGCACGCGTCACAGGTGCGATCACCATCTGTGCGATCCGCTCGCCGCGCTTGATGACAAATGCGTCCTGTCCGTGGTTGATCAAAATCACCTTCACTTCGCCGCGATAGTCCGCATCGATCGTCCCCGGCGAGTTGAGGCATGTGACACCATGCTTGGCGGCGAGCCCCGAGCGCGGGCGCACCTGCGCTTCGTGCAGTGCGGGCAAAGCAAGGGTGAGGCCCGTCGGCACCATCGCGCGCTCGCCAGGCTTCAACGTCATAGGCTCGCCATCTGGCACAGCTGCGCGCAGGTCCATACCGGCGGCGTCAGCTGTCTCGTAAGCGGGCAGGGCCAGCCCTTCAAAATGCGGCAGCGGGACGACGTGGATGGTGACGGTCATGGGGCGGCTCCAAACAGTCCGCCATGATTAGCGCGGGAAGTTCGACAGTGCGAGCGCGAAGGTCTGCTCTCCACAGACTACGCCTCGACATCCGCTGCAAACCGCAGCTCGCGGCGCGGGCGCACGGTGCTGGTCACGTCCATATAGGTCGGATGTTTCTTGTAGGCGTGCAGCGCATCGATATCGGGAAACTCGCCATAGACGACGATATCGATCTCGTTGCCGAACAGGTCGGCTTTCCGGTTCGGCGTCACCTCGAACAGTGTCGAGCCCGGTATCGTCCCCAGACGCTTCAGGTGCGTGATGACCTCCGGCGCCTCGCGCGGGTCCTTCAGCGTGAAAAAAACGATGTGGCGGATCATGGTTTTGATCTAGGGCCTCGCCCTGCCAGAGGCCACCGGCAGGCTCCGCGCTATTCCGCCGCGCTTGTTTCGGGGTCGTGGAAAGTGTCAGCGATCCGTTCGGCCAGCTTCAGCGCGACCTCGGCCTTGCTCATGCGCGGCCAGCGTTCCGTGCCGGCTTTCGAGATCACCAGCACCTGGTTGTCTGAGCCTCCCATCACATCACCGGAGACGTCATTGGCGATCACCCAGTCGCATCCCTTGCGAGTCAACTTGCCCTTGGCATGCTTCTCAACATCGCTGGTCTCGGCGGCAAAGCCGATCACCAGACGCGGGCGATCCTTCTTCCGTGTGCCGATGGATTTCAGGATGTCCGGGTTCTCGACCAGCTGCAGCGCGACCTTGTCTTCTGCGCCGCCCTTCAGTTTCAGCTTGCCCTGCGCGCGTGCAGCCGGGCGCCAGTCGGCCACGGCTGCGACGCCGACAAAGATATCGGCGGGCAGGTTTGCCTTCGCAGCATCATGCATCTCGACAGCCGTCTCGACACGGACAGCCGTCACGCCCTCGGGAATCGGCAACTGTGTGGGTCCTGTCACCAGGCGCACATCGGCGCCGAGTCTCGCGAGAGCCTCGGCAATCGCATAGCCCTGCTTGCCCGACGAATGGTTGGAAATGAACCGCACCGGATCGAGCGGTTCGCGCGTCGGTCCCGCCGTGATCACCGCGCGGAAGCCCGCGAGCGGGCCGAAGCCCGCCGGCCCCGCGAGCATACGTCGGATTTCTTTCAGAATGCGCTCGGGTTCGGGCAGGCGACCCGGACCGAACTCGCCACACGCCATCGGACCGACATCAGGCGTCATCACGGTGACGCCGTCGGCTTGCAACTGCGCGATATTGCGCTGCGTGGCGGCGTGCTCCCACATCCGCACATTCATCGCCGGAACCATCAGCACCGGCTTGTCGGTCGCGAGCAGGGCGGTGGAGGCGAGATCATTGGCAAGCCCGTTCGCGGCCTTGGCAAGAAGATCTGCCGTTGCCGGACACACGACGACGAGATCGGCCGAACGCGACAGCTCGATATGTCCCATCTCGGCTTCGTCGGTCAGGCTGAAGAGTTCCTGATAAACCTTGCCGCCCGACAGCGAGCCCAGCGACAGCGGCGTCACGAATTCCGCACCCGCCTTGGTGAGGATCACGCAACTCGCTATGCCGTCCTTCGACAGCATGCGGATCAGCTCCAGCGACTTGTAAGCCGCGATGCCGCCACCAACGATGAGAAGGATACGCTTGCCGTCCAAGCCGGTACGCTCCGGAAAACTGTCCGCTCATAGATAGTGAATCTTGGTCAGGATTGCACGAAGTCTTGGCCTCCGATTGCGACCATTCCGGAAAGGACTGGGTAAGAAATCAGATCAATCGGCCCGGGCGTTCTGGATTCCAGTCGATGAGCAAGGCGTTCACCCGAGAAAACGAAGACGATGCGTGCCGGAACTCCCGGACCGCGAGAGTTCGTCTTTCCTGAATCTCGTCAGCCCGCGCGGCCTCTCCCTGATCGAGGCGGAGATCGCTCGAAACAGCGACGCCTAAGCCGAGGCCCTGTCGCATGACGACAGGGAAGCCGCCATCCGCGCTGCGCGGGAATTGCGCGACTGGACCGCCCGCCGCAACACCGCGCAGGTCCAGGCCGCGCCCACCGGCTCCTCCGACGTCGCCTTCGGTTCGACCGTGAACATCTGGCGCGAAGATGGCCGCCGGTCATCGTTCCGCATCGTCGGCGAAGACGAGGCAGATCCGGCCAACGGGCGTCTATTGTGAGTGTCGCCGCTGGTGCGCGCCATGATGGGGAAGGGCATAGGCGAAGAGATCGAGGCCGGCGCCACCGAGACAAAGATCACCGCGATCTCGATCTGGCGTTCTGTTAGACCTGATTATTCTGCATGCCCGCGAAGAACTCGGCCGCAGCCGGGCTCTCGCCGGTGATCTCCGCAGGCACGTTCTCGCAGAACCGCACCCACGGAATCTTCGATTCCACCCCGTACTGGATCTCGATGTTGGCCAACGCCGGATCATCCATCGACCCGATGGTGACGTAGATTCGCGCATCAGGTGTATTGTAACTGAATGTCAGTGGCGTGCCGCAATCGCGGCAGTACCCGCGCGCGGCCAGACTGGACGAAGCGAAAAAGGCGGGTTTGCCCTCCGTCCATTACAGGGCGAGTTTGGCGCAACCTGCCAGGGCGGCAAACAGCCCACCCGTCGCCTTCTGGCACATCCGGCAGTGGCAGACGTGCGGTTTTTCAACCTGATCGACATGCATGGCGTAGCGAATCCGGCCGCACTGGCAGCCTCCGGTGACGCGACCTGGGCTCAGACTCATGGACGTTCCGTAAGATTCAACTGGTCAGTAAGGTTGACATGGCATGAATGTGTCTCGCACGGCGAATTTCGCATGGGCAAGCCTGCCCGGAGGAACTGTCGCAGGGTGTTGGCGTGCAGCGCTGCCTGTGCTGGCATGCCTTTCGAAGGGACGTGGGACATGTTGTTCCGAAGCAAACAGAAACCAGCCAGTCTGGCTCACACGCTTGTTGGCGAGTGGCAGGCTGCAACCTTGTCCGGCGACGTACGGGGCGAGATCACGGCCGTATTCAATACCGACGGCTCCTATCAGACCAAAAACCGCATGGAGATCCGTGGCGTTGCAGCCGCCCCGGTCACCCAGACCGGGCGGTACCGGGTCGAGCCGATCGACAAGCAGCGCTTCAAGTTGTTCACCATCGACGACAACGGCCAGCCCCTGTCGGCCACGACCCGCACCTTCGTGGACTCGAACACAATGATCAACGAGGTTGGCCGCATCACCTTCAAGCGCGTCGATAGCGGCGACCACCCGTTCAATTGAACGTTCCTCCGTTCTGACCCTCCTCAGTCCGTCACTTGCGCTGCCGCCCCGGGGAGGGTCTGATGACGTCTTCAGCGGCCACCCGAGAGCCGTGCAGGGGAGTGACGCACATGAAGGTCTTGCTGCTAGCCATGGGTCTTGCCGTAGCCGGGCTTTCGTCCGCGCCGCTCGCCTTCGGGCAGGAGACAGGCATTTCCGTCCGTTCCGTCCGCATCCTCGCAACTGATCCTGACGCCCTCGCGACATTCTACGCGAAGGCCTTTGGCATGTCGGAAACGCGGCGCCCGGTTACGACCGCGACCTTCAAGGAGATCGTTCTCAATTCCGGCTCGACGCCTGAGCTCGCGAAGAAATCCACATCCACGCCCATCGTTATCGCCACGCGCGGCAAGGACATGCCCGCCGGCGCCATGGCGGCTCTCATTCTGGGCGTGCCCGATCTCGACGCCGCCGTCGCCCGTGCAACGGCTTCCGGCGCAAAACTGATGCGCCCCGCCGCCAAATCGCAGGAGGGCCTTGCCTACGCTTTCCTCACCGATCCCGACGGCAACCAGATCGAGCTCCTGAAGCAATAGGGGCTGCACGCTTTTTATTGGCGCACCCCGGCTCAAGTCCTGTAAGTCTTTCCGTCAGCGGCAGGTCACGTGTCGCACGGAGGACTCACATGAACGGACGCCGGATCATCCGCCCCATGGCGCGCCAGCTCTCGCTGGGCCTGGCTCTTCTCGCAACCGTCGCCCTCGCGGGTCTCGCTGCCTGCGCCAGCATGGGCGGAGGCGCCTCCGCGCCGGATACCGCCATGACAGCTGGCGGCCCTGTGAAAGCCGTTCAGCGCGCCGCGATGAAGTCTTATTTCGCTATTCCCTACGCTGCGCCGCCCACCGGAGATCGTCGCTGGCGCGCCCCGCAACCTGCCGCGAGCTGGACCGCTCCGCTCGCCAACACGAAATCTGCAGCTTCCTGCCTCCAGACGGGCGACAGCCCGTTCCGCGTGCCCGGGGACAGCGAGGACTGTCTGTATCTCGACGTCCACGCGCCCACCGGTTCGGGACCATTTCCCGTTATGGTATGGATCCATGGCGGCGCCTTCAACACGGGCGCTGCCTCGGTCTACGCCGACCCCACGCCGCTCGTGTCGAAAGGCGTCATCGTCGTCGGCATCAACTACCGCCTGGGCGCCATGGGCTTCCTTGGCCACCCCGCGCTGCGTGATCCGGATGGCAGTGTTGGCAATTACGGTATCATGGATCAGCAGGCGGCCCTGCGCTGGGTGCAGGCCAACATCGCCCAGTTCGGCGGCGATCCGCATAACGTCACCATCTTCGGCGAGAGCGCCGGCGGCTTCAGCGTGATGACGCATCTCGCATCGCCCCTGTCTGCCGGTCTGTTCAACAAGGCGATCATCGAAAGCGGCGCCTATGGCGTCAGCAGCCAGCTGACGCAGGCGGAGCTTGAAAAGAAAAGCGTCGCCATCGCCGAGAAGGTGATCCTGACGGCCAGCAACCTGCCGGGCTGCACGATCGATGCGGTCACGGCCGCCTGTCTGCGCGGGCTGTCGGAAGCCCTCGTTCGTAACCAGCTTGCCACGGCCTTTGCCGCCAACATCAGCAACCCGGTCCCGTCGGTCGATGGCAAGGTGCTGCCGGCCACCATCAAGGACACGTTCGCCGCCGGCCGCAACAACATGGTCCCGGTGGTCAACGGGTCGAATGAAGACGAGTTTGCCCTGTTCTTCGCGATGAATGAACTCGCCGCGCGTACGAAGGCCAGCCCGCCCAATCTCGACCCGGCCGACAAGCGCTACCTCATGAAGTCTGCGGCTTATCCGATGACCGTCAATGCGTTGGCTTCTGGCGGCGGCCTCACCGTGTCGGGTGCGCAGCTGAGTTCAACCGACTACCCGCTGTCGAAGTATGGAACGGATACGGATCTGCAGGCTAGCCTTGCTGCGACCGCCCTTGCCACCGACGCCACCTTCTCGTGCAACGGCCTCAATGTCTCGTCCCGGATAAAGGCGCAGGGCAGCCCCATCTGGATGTACGAATTTCGCGACCAGACAGCGATCCCGCTGATCGGGATCGTCAACGGAAAATACCCGTTGAGCCTCAATCAGGGGGCCGCCCATGCCGCGGAGCTTCCCTATCTGTTCAACCTGCATGACATGGGGAATAGCGAACGCACGGCCCTGCAGACGACCATGTCGTCCTACTGGGTCAACTTCGCACGCACCGGAAATCCCAATGGAAATGGCGTTCCGAAATGGGGTGACCTGGCCTCGGGCAATGTGCAGAGCCTCGACGTTGCGTCCGGCGGCGGCGTAACGCCCATGGCGGCCTCGGCTTTTACCGCCCAGCACAAATGCGACGGCGTCTGGAAAGGCCTGGCCTTCTGATCCAGGAATTCTGGCGAATACGGGCCCTACAGCGGGCCCTCCCAATCCGCTGCAAGATCGCTTATCTAGTGCCTAGCCCCAATGTTCAGGCCCCAATTTTCCGGCTCCGTATTCCGGCGCCCCCGTTCGATCAGGAGACCCCCATGCGCGATTACCTGAAATTCTACATCAATGGCGAATGGGTCGACCCGGTGACGCCGCGCACCCTCGACGTGCAGAACCCCGCGAACGAGGAATCCTACGCCCGTATCTCGATCGGCGCGAAGGCTGACGTGGATAAGGCCGTCGCCGCCGCCAAGGCCGCGTTCCCGGCCTTCTCCGCGACCACGAAGGAATACCGCGCCGACCTGCTCGACAAGATCATCGCCGTCTACTCGAAGCGTCTCGGCGACATTGCCGGCGCCGTGTCCGAGGAAATGGGCGCGCCGCTCTGGCTGGCGCAGGCGGCCCACGCCCCGTCGGGCCTTGGCCACCTGATGCAGGCCGCCAAATACCTGCGTGAGTTCCAGTTCGAAGAGCGTCGCGGCAAGCACCTGATCCGCAAGGAAGCGATCGGTGTCTGCGCCTTCATCACGCCGTGGAACTGGCCGCAGAACCAGATCGCCTGCAAGGTCGCACCCGCGATCGCGGCCGGTTGCACGATGGTCCTCAAGCCGTCCGAGATCGCCCCGATCGACGCCATCATCTTCGCCGAAGTCATGCATGAAGCTGGCGTGCCGAAAGGCGTCTTCAACCTCGTCAACGGCGATGGACCTGGCGTGGGCGCAGCGCTTTCCGCTCACCCGGACGTCGACATGGTGTCCTTCACCGGCTCCACCCGCGCCGGCGTGCTGGTGGCGCAGGCCGCGGCTCCGACCGTCAAGCGCGTCGCCCAGGAACTCGGCGGCAAGTCTGCCAACATCGTGCTCGACGATGCCGACCTCAAGAAGGCCGTCTCCTCCGGTGTCATGCAGATGATGACCAACACGGGCCAGAGCTGCAACGCGCCCTCGCGCATGTTCGTGCCGCGCGGCAAGAACGAGGAAGCGAAAGCCATCGCCAAGGCCACTATCGAAACCGTGAAGGTGCAGGACCCGGCAACGGCAGAGAAGGGCGCCATCGGCCCTGTCGTCTCCGAAGCCCAGTGGAACAAGATCCAGGGCCTCATCAAGAAGGGCATCGAGGAAGGCGCAACCGTCGTCGCCGGCGGCCTCGGCCGTCCCGACGGCCTCAACCGCGGCTACTATGTGAAGCCGACCGTGTTCGCCGATGTCCGCAACGACATGACCATCGCTGTCGAGGAAATCTTCGGGCCCGTGCTCTGCATGATCCCTTACGATACGGAAGAGCAGGCGATCGAGATGGCCAACGACACCGTTTATGGCCTCTCCGGATATGTTCAGGGCGAGCTGACGCATGCTCAGAAAGTCGCAAATCAGCTCCGCACCGGCATGGTGCACCTCAACGGCGCCGGTTCCGACCAGACAATGCCCTTCGGCGGCTACCGCCAGTCGGGCAATGGCCGTGAATGGGGCGAGGCCGGGATGCACGAGTTCCTGGAAACGAAGTCCGTCTTCGGTTTTGCGACCGCCTGAGGACAGGCTGGCTGATCCGTTCAGCTTTCATGACGTAGATGAGATCAGGCCGGTTCGCTGCACGCGGGCCGGCCTGTTGCATTGGCGCTCAACCGGCGCACACTATCTCCACAGACTCACACCCCGCCCCAGGAGGCGACCCATGTTCAGGACCCCCCTCGCCGCAGCCTTGCTGGCCACCTCAACCCTGATGGCCGCCTGCGCCAGCGGCGGCCCGACGCCCTACCAGCCCGCCTCCGCCAACTACAACCGCGGCTATTCCGAGCAGAAGCTCGAGGACACGCGCTATCGCATTTCGTTCAAGGGCAACTCGCTCACCGAACGCGAGACGGTCGAGAACTACATGCTCTATCGCGCCGCTGAGCTCACGCTGCAGAGCGGCTATGACACCTTTACCGTCGCCAACCGCGACACCGATGCAGACAAGCGCACGCGCTCTACCGGCTTCTACGGCCCGCGCCTCTCCTACATGTACTATTCGCGCCGCTGGGGCTGGGTGAATTCATGGGACCCGTTCTGGAATGACTCGCGCTATGAAGAAGTCACCAGCTACGAAGCCTTCGCCGAAATCGTCATGACCAAAGGCCCGAAAGGCTCAGACCCGAATTCGTTCGACGCCCGCCAGGTTTCGCAAAATCTCGGCCCGGTGATCCAGCGTGCGGGTGGCAGTCCAGCATCGTAGCAGACCGGCCCCAGGAGAAGCGCATGAAACGTGCTGTCCTTGCGCTTGTGCTCGCATGGGGGCCGCCCGCGCACGCGCAGGAAGACACAGCCTTTGCCAACGAGGTGCTCAACGCGGCCGCCGCCTGTTTCGCGGCGCCAGACGGAACGACGCCTGAGGCCATGGCGGGGCTCTGTTCCACGGCCAGCGACAGTCTCGGCAGGCTGATCCTGAACAAGGTTGATCCCACGGCCAATGAAACCAGCACGTACCGCGCGATGCGGGCGATCGTCCTGTCATCGCTCGGCGCGGCTCAGGCGCAGATCGACGGCGTTCGCTCCGCCCGATCGTGCCGGACGATGGAAGATGCCTGGCTTTCGGCGGCCTACATTGATCCAACCACGTCCCCGGATCACGCAGACGACATGGCCAAGATCCGCGCCGACGTGGCGAGCATGGTGCGCGCCTGCCGACTGGAATTTGATACGCCAATCGCTGCGCCCGCGGTCCCGCCTGGCTGAAACCCGCCACGCCTGCGGCTCTTTTCTCCCGTAAACGCGGCCGCAACCACGCCCTGCTAAGACGAGCAGGTCATGACCCCCGCCGTCTCGATCATCATCCCCACGTTCCGCCGCCCCGACCGCGCCGTCGACGCCGCCCGCTCGGCGCTCGCGCAGGTCTGCGAGGCAACCTTCGAAGTCGTGCTGGTCGACAATGATCCCGCTGGGTCGGCGCTGGCCCAGCTGCGCGCGATGGCCGACGCCCGCATCACCGTCATCCACGAACCGCACGCCGGCGTCGCCAACGCGCGCAACGCCGGCCTACGGGCGGCGAGGGGCGACATGATCGCCTTCCTCGACGATGACGAGATCGCGCCCGAAGCGTGGCTCGCCGAACTCCTCCGCGTCCAGCGCGCGCACAGCGCCGACGCAGTCTTTGGTCCCGTGCGCACCAGGCTCGCATCGCCCGCGCGCGACCATGCGGCATTCTTCGACGCCTTCTTCGCCCGCGACCCCGGCCACGCCGAAGGCCCGATCAAGCTCTTCTACGGTTGCGGTTGCAGCCTGATCCGCCGCGCCGCCCTTCCGTCGGCCGAACCCTTCTCAGCAGCGCGCAACGAGATCGGCGGCGAGGATGACCTCCTGTTCCAGGTGATCGAAGCCAGCGGCGCCCGTTTTGCGTGGGCGCCCAAGGCATGGGTGTGGGAAACACCTGAACAATCCCGCGTCACACTCGCCTACACACTGCGGCGCGCCTTCGCCTACGGGCAGGGCCCCGCCACCAAAGCCTGGACCGGGCCGAAGCGCGATCTTCGCGGCATCGCCTTCTGGATGTCCGTCGGCCTTGCGCAGACTGCCGTCTACGGCGCTGCGGCGTTCGGCAGTTTCCTCGGCAAGACCCCGCGCCGCGCCTTCGCCTACCGCAAATGCGTCGAGGGCCTTGGCAAGCTGCTCTGGTTCCCGATCATCAAGCCGCGCTTCTATGGCGCAGCGATACTGCCAAAGCCGAGGCCCGCGCTTCCCTAGCTGATATTCGCTAGTCGCAATCCCCGCCGGCGCAGTCTTCGCCCTCGATCTCGATCTCGATCGTCGCGTGCCCGATGTCGTGCAGCTCCCTGAGCCGCACTTTCAGCAGCTCCACCACCGCGTGCCGCGCCACGTCCTGCCGGATACGCGCATGCAGCGTGATCATCGAGCGTTTTCCGTCCAGTGACCACAGGTGCGCGTGATGGATATCGGTCACGCCGTCGACATGCGCGGCAAGATCGCGCGTCACATCCTCGAGACTGATATTGCCCGGCGCGCCTTCCAGCAGAATGTGAGCGCTCTCCGCCGTCAGCGACCAGGCCGATCGCAGGATGATCAGCGCTACGACCACCGACAGTATCGGGTCCGCCTGAACCCAACCCGTCGCCATGATAATACCTGCCGCGGCGATCGCCGCCACCGATCCCAGCATGTCGCCTGCAACGTGGAGCAGGGCGCCCCGCACATTGAGATTGCCTTGATCTGCGCCATGCAACACCGCAAACGACGCAATGTTCACCGCAAGTCCGGCGACCGCGACCCAGAGCATCAGGTTCGGCTCGACCAGATGCGGATTACTCAAGCGCACGATCGCCTCTATGACGATCCACAGCGCAATCGCAAACAGCGTCAGCCCGTTGACGAAAGCCGCCAGTACGGGAAAGCGGCGGAACCCGAATGTCCGCCGCGATGTCGGCGGCCGCCGCGCCATGCGAAACCCGATCCACGCCAGCGCCAGCGCGCCGAAGTCCGACAGCATGTGACCGGCGTCCGCGATCAGCGCCAGCGACCCCGCCATCAGTCCGCCGACGAGTTCCACGCCCATGAATGCGCCGGTCAGGATGGCGGCAATGCCGATCCGCGACGCATTCCGCGCGTCGACCTCATGGTGGTGCCCGTGCCCGCCATGATCGTGCGCGTCGTCATGCGTGTGGTCATGCGCCTTATGGTCAGGCCCATGATCGTGTTTCTGCGCGTGTGTGTGATCGTGCGCCATCTCGCTGACCTACGCTGGCGCGTTGCGATTTTCAAATGAATACAACGCTATGATATAGCGGCCGTCACCCCGTTACAGAACCGGCGCTAAATGCGCCTGCGCCACCGGTGTCGCCGCTGCGGCCGGTGTCGCCTCGATCGTGGCCTGGGTGATCTCGTCCGCGCTCCTGGCCGTCAGGTACGCGATCTCCGTGTCATTGCGGGAGGATGACGCCTGCGTGTTGCAGTCAGGGCTCACCGCCGCATAGGTTCATCGCATGAACACTGAGACGATCCTTCTGGGTGACGCAGGCGGCACCAATGTCCGCTTCGCAGTGGCGCGCGTCGCTCACGCGCAAATCACGCTGGCGCCGATCTGGAAGCGTCCGGGCGCGGAATATCCGTCTTTTGCCGCTGCCCTCGCGGCCTTCCTCGCAGAGACCGGCCCGAATATCACCGGCGCGGCCTTCGGTCTCGCAGGCGTCGAGCACCTTGGCCGCATCGAACTCCTCAATCGTGGCTGGACGGTCGACCGGCGCGAGACCATGGCGCAACTCGGGCTCGACGGCATCGTGATGGTCAATGACTTTTTCGCCATGGCGCGTGGTGCGGTCGAGCTTGCAGCTGGCGATGCGCTTGAGATCATGGCGGGTGAGATCGATCCGCTCGGTTCCGTTGCCGTGGGGGGGCCGGGCACGGGCTTCGGCACCGCCGTGCTGCGCCGTATCGGCGATGGCTGGGTCGTGGTGGCCGGCGAGGGCGGTCACCAGAACTATGTCCCGCAAACTGATCTCGAATGGCGGGTCGCCGAAAACTTGCGCGCGCGGGGCGTCTATCCTTCAAACGAGATCGTCGCGGCCGGCGTCGGCTTCGAGGAAACCCGCGAGGCCCTCGCCATCGCCATGGGGCTCGCCGATCCGAAGCTGTCGCAGGCCGGCATCATCACCGCGGCGGAACGAGGCGATGTCTTCGCCCTCGAATTCTGCCGGCTGCGCGCCCGCTGCGTGATGACGGCGATGGGCAATCTCGCGCTTGTGGCCAATTCAACCGGCGGCGTCTGCCTCGCCGGCGGCGTCACCCAGCGCCTCGTTCCGTGGCTGAGGGAAAAGTCCGCGCTCGACCGCTTCTATCAACGCGGCCCCCGTACCGGTCTTCTCGCTGGCATTGCGATCCGCAATATCACCAGCGAGACAGCGCCCCTCATCGGTGCTGCCCATCTCTGGCTCGACGACCGCAGGCGCGGCTGGCTGTAGGGCGCCGGCAATCCCGGTGTACTAATGGAACCGGCCGGTTCTGCGCGCATGTGGTTGAGCGTGATCGGAACGAACGCTATCACGTGCACGCCGGCGGCGGGACGAGGGTCCAGGCGGTTAGGCCATCGCGCTGTGCCCCCTCACCGACGGATACCATCCTGTATGGGGACGCGGGATCCGCATACCTTCTTCTTCCGGCAGATGCCTTTGGCGATTGCCAACTCACGCGGGGCATCCGGCGTCCCCCCCGGGGACCTCCACCTGATTGGTGATCCAGGATCACAGCATCCCGGACGGCATCAGCCGGCCCGGTTGCGGGATCGTGCATGCTTGAGGGTCGGGCTACTTGCAGCCGCAGCCATGGCTGCCGCCACCGCCACCATGGCTGTTGCCGCCGCCGAACGAGATCGCAGTGGCGCTGGCATAGGCGATTGCCGTTGCCGAGGCATAGGAGCGTGCCGAGGACGACGCGCCTGAGATCACGATGACACGGCCGCCGCCGCCGCCACCGCCGCCGATATCGACGCCGACGCCACCTGATCCAAAATCGGACGGCAGGACGATCGCTGCCGGACCGGCTTTCACCGGGATCGGAGGCGGAACGAATTCGGGGGTTGGCGGCGGGATGCGCAAGGGGGGCGGGGTCGGGGCCGAAACATGCGCGCGCTTGCTACGGCCATCGGCGAAAGCCGGCGCAGCGACAGATGCGCTGAGCACCAGAGCTGCGACAACGAGGCGAGCGAGTTTTTTCATGGCGACTTCCGATGCAGCGTCCGTGCCGCGCAGCAAGGTTTTGTTAACCAGTCCACAGCGTCAAACCGTAGCCTCAAACCCTGGCGCCTCAGAAATCGACCGCCAGGCCTTTCTTCTCCCAGTCGCCATAGCGGGTGGGCTCCTCGCCCTCCCGGCGTCCGTTGATTTCAGCGGGCAGGGGTGTGACAGGCGCGGACTGGCGTCGGGCCTCGGCCTCGCGTAGCGCCCGCACCGCCTCGGGGCTCAGCACCTTTCCAGGTGCTGCGCCGGGAATAAGGTCTACGGCCCCGGCATGCTCAGCCTGAGGGTCTTCCGGGACACGGTCTTCATCCAACTGCGGATTTTCATCACTCATGGTCGCCACGTTCACCAATTTTTTCCGGTTTGGAAAGGAAGCTTAAACCATAACGATCAACCTTCCGGTACTGGAGGGTCCATTCGCGTGAGAGAGCTTCGATGAGCTATTTCAAGGCTGCCGGACTGATGCTGTTGATCCATCTCGCGTTCGCGGGGTTGGGATGGTGGGTTGCGGGCCGCGAGGGCGCCCTGGTCGGCACCGTGGTCGCGCTTTCCTTCCATCTCGCGGTTTTCTGGTATGCCGAGAAAATCGTCCTGAAACTCCATAACGCTCGTGAGGTAAGCTCTGATGACGCCTCGCCGATGATCCGCGCTTTCGTTGCGGATTGCGACCGTCTCGCCATGCGGGCCAACATGCCGCGTCCGCGCACCTACATCATCGACGCGTTTCAGCCCAACGCCTTCGTGGCCGGTCGCGACACCAACCACGCCTCCATCGCCGTTACAGACGGCCTGCTCAAGACGCTCTCGCGCGCAGAAGTCTCCGCCGTGGTCGCCCATGAGCTCGCCCACGTGAAACGCGGCGATGCGCTCGCCATGGGAATCTGCTCGGCGCTCGCCGCCGTGCTCACCACGCTTCTTGGCTCGATTGCCTACCCGCTGGGCCAGCGCAAACGCGTTTCGCGCATTGTTTCCGGCCTCGTCGCCCGCATCGGCCAGAGCCATGCCCGCGAATACGCCGCCGACAAGATGGCCGGCGACATCTGCGGCGCTCCGGTCAACCTTGCCAATGCTCTGCTCAAGCTGGAGCGTCACACCACCTCGCTGCTCAACCCGCTGGCCGAGCGTTCGCCTGCGACGGCCCATGCCTTCGTCATCGACCCGTTGCAGGGCCCGCGCCGCACGACATCGGCATCGCACCCGCCGACCGAACGCCGCATCGCGCGCCTGCACCGTCAGGCCGCCGAGATGGAAGGCACGGAGTAGGGGGCAACCCTAACCTGGATCGACACCAGCGCGCGCTTCGCAGGAAGCGCGCGTTTCCATGTATTTCCACCTTGCAGGCGGCCACGCAGCCAATACCTTCGATGCGGGATCAGATTCGGGGGACGGCGTGCAGATCATCCGCACCATCGTTTTTTGTATTGCCGTGCTCGGCGCGGGCGTGATGTCGCCATTTGCGGTCGCGAAGCCTCCTGCCGAAGCGTTTGGCGAACCGACTGTCCGCCTCGCCACGCTTGCGCCCGATGGCAAAAGCATCGCGTCGGTCTGGACGGCCAAGGATGGCGAGGTGCTCGTCGTCACCGACGTCGGCACCGGGAAATCCCGCGCAATCGCCAACGTGACGACGGTGAAGCCGCGCGATCTCGATTTCGTCTCGGCCGACTATGTCGTCGCCAAGGTCTCTCAGACACAGCGCATCGGCAATGGCGAAAAATTCGAGCACTCGACCGCGTTCTCGTTCAACCTGAAAGACGGCAAGTTCGTTGAACTGCAACGCTCCACCCAAGGCCTCGCCAAGCAGAGCGGACTTGGCCGCATCGTCGGGGTCAGTGCGGATGGCGCCTATGCCTACATGCCGGCCTGGGTGCAGCGCGACAATCGCGACGCTACATACGCATTGTTCCGAGTCAGCCTCGCCACCGGGGCGGCGAGCGTCGTGAAGGATGGCTGGGGCTCCACCTCGACGGCGGACTGGCTTGCCGCGCCTAACGGTGACGCGCAGATGCGCGACGAAATGCACGAAAACTCTGGCAAGCACGAGCTGTTGCGGATGGTGGGATCGGAGTGGGTGTCCATCATGTCCGAAAACAACGGCTTCCGGACGGTCGTGCTCCAGGGCGTCCGCAGCGGTGACCGCGCGCCGCTGGTAAGCTCCTACAGCGACACCGGAGTACTGACGCTCTACGCTGTCAACGAGGCAGGCGCGAGGGAACCGGTGCTCGCTCGCGAAGACGCCGACATTGACAGTCTCGTCATCGATTCCAACCGCGTCATCGCAGGCGTCTCTTATGAAGGCATGACGCCGCAATACGGCATGTTCGACCCAGCCCTCAACGCCGCCATCAGCAAAGTGCAGAAAGCGCTCGCCGGCTCCTCCACCTATCTCGTGGACTGGTCGAATGACTGGTCGACCATGCTGTTCTTTTCCGAAGGCGGCGCGAGCGCCGGCGATTACTACATTTTCAACAAGACCACCGGCTCGCTACAGCCACTGCTCGGCATCCGACCCGCCATCACGGACGCGTTCGTGGCGCAGGTGGAACCGTTCACTTACGCCGCGCGCGATGGCCTGGAGATCCCCGCGCTCATCACCTGGCCGATCGGCGTCGCGCCCGAGGCGCGTAAAAATCTGCCGATGATTGTCATGCCCCACGGCGGCCCGGCTGCTTATGACGCACTCGGCTACGATGGCCTCGCGCAGTTCCTTGCAAACGAGGGCTATGTCGTACTGCAGCCGAACTTTCGCGGCTCGACCGGCTTCGGCCTTGGCTTCAAGCAGGCGGGCTATGGCGAATGGGGTCGCAAGATGCAGACCGACATTTCCGATGGCGTCGGCGCCATGGTTGCCTCGGGCGCGGCCAATGCGAAGCGGGTGTGCATCGTAGGCTGGAGCTATGGCGGCTATGCCGCGCTGGCTGGCGGGGCGCTGTCGCCCGAACTCTATGCCTGTGTCGCCTCTGTGGCTGGCGTCTCCGATCTGCGCGAAATGCTTGGCTGGGAGTATGATCGGATTGGTCCGCAGAGCCCGACCTATCGCCGATGGACATTGCTGATCGGCGATCCGGACAAGGATGGCGCGGCGATCGACGCGGTGTCACCTGCGCGCCTCGTAGACAGGTTCAAGGCTCCGGTGCTGCTGATCCACGGCAATGACGACACCACCGTGCCGCCCTCGCAGAGCAGTGTCATGGCTGATGCGCTCAACCGCGCGGGCAAGAAGGTCACCTTCCAGCGTATCGTCGGCGATGACCACGATCTTGGCCGGGGCCAGAACACCAAGACCGTCTATGAAGCGATCGCAGCTTTCCTCGCCGCCAACATGCCGCCGGGCTGATCGAGACGGTCGCTACTGGGTGCTGCTGGCCGCAAACATGTCGCGTGCAGCCGGATAGTCGGGCTTGCCGTTCGGCGCGCGGGGCACTGTCGCGAGAATGCGGATGCGGCGCGGCGCCTTGTAGTGGCTGAGGCGGCTACGCACATGCTCGATGAGATCTTCAGGCCCGGCCTGAGCGCCGGGCTCAAGGGAAACGACTGCTGCAATCGACTGACCGAAGCGTTCGTCCGGCAGGCCGAAAACAAGCGCATCCACCACTTTTGGATGCGACTTCAGGCTCTCCTCGACCTCCTCGGGATAGATTTTTTCGCCGCCCGAATTGATGCAGTGACTGCCGCGGCCGAGCAGGCGAATGCGACCGTCGGCTTCAACCGTTGCATGGTCTCCGGAGATGAGGTGGCGCACGCCATTGATTTCGACATAGGTGCGCGCCGTCTTTTCCGCGTCCTTGTAATAGCCGAGGGGCAGGTTGCCCCACTTCGCCACCAACCCTACCTCGCCCGAGCCGGGCGTCACGGGCGTATGGTCGCTGGCGCGCACGACGATAGTGTTGGGCGCTTCGAACTTCGCGTCCTCCGGCTTGAGATCGCGCGTGGTTATCGAGACGCCAAGGCCAGTCGCTTCCGATGCGCCAAAGCTGTCGAACAGGGCGACATCGGGCATGAACGCGAACAGGCCCTGCTTGACCTCCGGGCTCCACATCATGCCGCTGGACGTGATGGTACGCATGGCGCGCACATCATAGCGCGAAGGCTGTGCGCGCAATGCATCGAGCAGGGGCTTGGCGAAGGCATCGCCCACGATCGCCATGCCGCCGGTAGCGTGGTGCGTCATCGCATCGAGTGCGGTCGGCGCATCGAACCGCATCGATTGCGTGAGCACGATCGGCGCGCCCTTCGACAACGCGCCGAAGGCCGTGAACATGCCGGTGCCATGCATCAGGGGCGGGGCGACATAGACAGGCGCGCGGCCCTCGCCACGTCGGACCTGGGCCTGCAGGGCTTCAAGTGTTGCGGGTGGCTCCATGCCAAGCATCGGCGCGCGGCCGGCGGCCAGCACCTCCCACCACACATGGCTCGGCCACATCACGCCCTTGGGCATGCCCGTCGTGCCCCCGGTGTAAAGCAGGAAGAGATCGTCGGGCGAACGCTGGATGTCGAGTCTGGCGCCATCGCCGCGGCTGAGGTCATCGAGGAAGTCGAAGCCGTCGACACGCCCACCCGCGCTGAGCCACAGCTTCACGCCCGGCAGGCGCGGACGGATGGCGCGCGCATTGTCGGCGAAGTCAGCGTCGAACACGAGGACTTCCGCGTCGCAATTATCGAGCAGGTAGGCAAGCTCGTCCGGGCCATAGCGATAGTTGACGTTTACCGGCGCAAGCCGCGCCTTCAGGGCCGCGAGGAACACGATGGGATAGGCCGGTCCGTTGCGCATGTACTCCGCAACCTTGGCGCCGGGCTTGAGGCCTGCCTTGATGAAGTTGCGGGCGAGGGCGTTGCTTGCGCCGGTGAGCTGCGACCAGCTGATCGTCTCGCCATCGCAGAAGATCGCAGGATCGCCCGGTTGAACCGCCTCGCCGACGGCGTCGAAGACATCACCGTAACCGAAGGTCATGCTTACTCCCTGCCGGGGATCGCGCCCCGATATCTGTTATGGACGGGAACCTAGCAGCAAATATTCAGACAGCATCTGGCGCCGTAGCGGCAGGCTGATTCAGCCCGCGCGCGCCTGGCCCGTGAGGGGATAAACCGCTTCCTCGACATAATGGCTGCCCGACCGCGTCGCGCGAGAGGAGTACATGCAGAAGTGATCGACCCAGAACGGCTCGGTGCGGAAGTCGGCGGTGTCCTGAAGGTAGTTCGCGACGTCGTAATCGAGCGTGTTGTGGAGATAGGCGAGGGTGATGTGCGGCTTGTACCGACGGCTCGCGGGCGCGAGGCCGGCATTGCGCACGGCGGATTCGCAGGAGGCAGCCAGGCGCGAGAGGTCAGGTGGCGCCGAGACGCCGGCCCAGAGGGCGGTCGGCTCCTTGCCGCCGAAACTGCCTGTGCCTGACAGGCTGATCTCGAAGGGCGCAGCCACGATGCGCCCAACTTCGAGATCGATATCGCGCGCGGTCGCTTCGTCGACTTCGCCGAGGAAGCTGAGGGTAAGATGGAAGAGCTCTGGGCTGCGCCAGGATGCTCCGGGCACGTTTGTTTCCAGCGCCGAAAGGCGCACCGCGATGGCCGGCGGGACGGGAATGGCGAGGAAAAGGCGCAAGCTCATGGTGCAGATATTGTCGAAGCATATTCGCGGCTGCGGCGAAAGTATGCGTAATTGTGCTTACATTGCGCCACGTGTGCCGAAGCGGGGCGGAATCAACATCTAACCCGTGTCTGAGCTTCTCACATTACCGCCAGAGGCTGCGAAAACCCCCGGTTTTCCTTGCATTCGCGGGGGTGGATGCCCATTATTCACGGGCGTGGGCGAGAGCTTCTCGCCGAAGACAAGAAGGTTGAAATACAGACCATGGCTGACATTCAGTATGCACAGGGCGGGCAGGTCGCCGGCTCTGCGGACATGGCGACCGACGTTGGTCTGCGCAAATTCATGCTCGGCGTCTTCAACAAGATGGCGCTGGGTCTGCTTTTGTCTGCAGGTCTCGCGTACGTCGCCGGCACGGTTCCCGAAGTTACGCAGTTCGTCTTCGGCACACCATTCCGTTATGTCGTGATGTTCGGACCGATCGGCATTCTGCTGGTCTCCGCCTTTGCCATGCGCAATCCCTCGCCGCTGGCGAGCGCGCTGATCTACTGGTCGGTTGTTTCCCTGATCGGCCTCAGCCTCGGCTACTGGTTCCTGGCAGCCACGGCGGGCGCTATCGGCGGCACGGTCGAAGCGGGCATGATGACCATCGTCAAAGCCTTCCTGGTGACGGCCTCGGCCTTCGCCGCGCTGAGCCTCTGGGGCTACACGACCAAGCGTGACCTCTCGGGCTTCGGCACCTTCCTGATCATGGGTGTCTTTGGCCTTGTCATCGCGTCGATCGTGAACATGTTCATGAAGTCCGACATGATGAGCTTCATCATCTCGATCGCGGGTGTCCTGATCTTTGCTGGCCTCACCGCCTTCGACACGCAGAAGCTGAAATACACCTATTACCAGCTCGGCGGAGACCAGCGCTCGATGGCGGTCGCCACCAACTATGGCGCGCTGTCGCTCTACCTCGACTTTGTGAACCTGTTCCAGTTCATCATGTCGATCATGTCGCGCCGCTAGGCTGCAACACGAAACGAAAATGGAAGCCCCGGACCTGTAAAGGTCCGGGGCTTTTCATTTCGGTTTGCCAACAGCTGTGGATCGCAGGGTGTGGATAGATTGGGGATGGATCAATCCACGACGTCGAAGCGGCGCTTATCGAAGAAACGCAGCACCTGGCCCAGCTCGTGGCCGCGCTTGAGGATGAGACCGCTGGCGTTGGTCAGCGAATACGCCCCTTGCCGACGGGCCAGCTCAGGCCACTTTTCCACCGTCCATGTCGGCGCATCGGAAGTCCGCTTGTGCATGCAAAAGGCCGCGTGATCGCGAAAAGCGCCGATCGCGTAGTCGCGGCATTCGCCCTCAGCCACCAGCTTTCCGTAGGCCCACAGGATCTGTTCGAGCTCTCGTCGGTCGAACCAGATGCTCCTGACGGAAGGAGAAACAGAAGAAGAAGCCGGCTCAGTCTGTTGCGTCATGAGGGTTCCCGAACATGGGTCAGAATTCCGTCAGGAAACAGGCTGCAATCATTACGAAGATTTCGCAATATCCCGGCTTTTTCCACTAGCCAACGCAGCCGATCCCGTACAAGTTAACTGGGTCGGGCGGATGGTTAAGACGCCGACCTTGGACCCAACAGCCCCCCAGCCCCCCAGGGTTGCGACTGACGGTTCGCCCGACACCT